>NZ_CP045245.1:1244100-1555125 GCF_009720485.1 Cellulomonas sp. JZ18
CGGCTCATCCTGCCGTCGACGTACTTCACGACGACCCCGTTCGAGAACTGGACCCGCCGCGCCGCGGAGCTGCTCGGCACCGTCGAGCTCGACGTCGACTGGGAGGTGCCGGTGGAGGCGATGCGCGCCGAGCTCACGCGGCTGCTGTCCGTCACGGACCTGTGGGACGGGCGCGTCGGCATCCTCCAGGTCACCGACGCCGTCGGCGGGGTCGTGCGCGTGCGGGCCCTCGCGAGCGCCGTCGACGCCCCCACCCTGTTCGACCTGCGCTGCTACGTGCGCGAGGGACTCGTCGCCTGGCTCCAGCGCGAGGCGCCGCAGGGCCTGCCGCGCACCCGGTGGGAGGGCGGCGAGGCCCCGCTCCGTGCGTCGGGCGTCCCGACCCCGCCAGGCACGCAGGCGCCGACGCCGACGGGCGGCCGGCCGCGGCACGACGGCCCCGAGCCGCCGCCGGCCCCCTCGGCCCGGCCCGTCGAGGGTCGCGTCCGCACACCGTCCCGGCCGGGGCAGGGGGCGACGGTCGTCCTGCCGGTCCCCGGCGAGTGGGCGTCCGACGACACCCAGCGCCTGGCGCCGGCGGGTCAGGACGCGCGGCTGTTCACCGGCAGCATCGACGCCGTCGCGCGGTCCCAGGCGTTCTCGGGCCCCGGCCAGGAGGCCATCGACGAGCGGGAGCAGGCCGCGAGCGGCGGCGTGCCGACGGTCGAGGGGCCCGCGCACGGCGACCGGCCCCGCCCGTCAGCGGACGCGGACGCCCCCGGTGACGGCCTCGGGGACGCGCCGGGCGGCCCGCCCGTCCACGAGGGGCGCGGCGGACCCGTGCCCGGCGGGCACGAGCCCGAGACGCGCACGCGGCCGCAGCCCCGCCTCGAGGCGGCGGGTGAGCGGCCCACCCCGCCGACGCGTCGGTCCACGCGCACGCGCGGCGAGAGCGACCCGGGGAGCGAGTGACGCAGCGTCGGCCGGGTGCCGGCGCCGTGTCGACGCGGTACCGGCGTGGCCGGCGTGGTGCCGACGCGGTGCGGACGCGGTGCGGACGGGTGCGGACGCAGTGCCGACGCGGTCGCGACGTCGCGCCGCGGACGGGCGCCGTCAGGACGCCGCGACCTGCGCGCGCGTCGCGCCGGTGAGCCGCGCGACGACCGCGACCGCCTGGTCCCAGTACTTCGCGTAGTGCTGCGGGTCGGCGTTGCGCTGCACGGCGTGCGCGACGAGCGTCGGCGCCATGGCGTCCCGGCCGCCCACGCGCGCCAGCGCGCGGAAGAAGCTCGTCGCGCTCGCGGTCGGGTCCATGCGCTCGGCGTACGTGCCCCACGCCCCGTTGTCGCGCTGCTGGAACAGCCCGCGGCTGTCGGGACCCGCCGCGTCCCCGCGGTCGAGCACGCGCAGCGAGGACTCGCCCATCGCCGTCATCACGCCGATCGCCTGGTCCCGCAGCGACAGGCCCGTCGCCGCACCGGCCGCGACGACCGCGCGTGCGTTGCCGACCTGCTCCGCCGTGAGCCCGGGCACGTCCGGCAGGGCCCCGGCGGCCGTCCCCGGCCCCTGCGGCGAGGTGGCCTGCGCGACCTGCGACGCGAGCGCGGCGGCGAAGCCGTCGCCGCCCGTCGTGCCCGTGGCCCCCGCGGGGGTGCGGACGCGGTCCGTGGCGACAGCGACGCCAGCGTCTGCTGGATCGCGCCGACGCGCGCCCCGATCGCGGTGATGCCCTCCACGCGTCCTCCCGTCCCCGCTGCCCATCGGCCGGCTGGTGGCCGTCCTGAGCGCACGGGTGCGGGAAGCCGGTCAGCCGAGCGCGCGCTCGAGCCTGCGCGCGACCCGCCGCACCGCGTCCCGCAGCTCGTCGGGCCCCACGACCTCGAACGGCACCTCGTACATCACGAGCATCGCGGCGAGCCCGTCCCACGACCACGAGCCGGTCACGAGGCGGGCGCGGTCGTCGGCGACGGGCTCGACCAGCGCGTCCCGCCCCGCCCAGCGCGCCACCTCGGCGGCGGGCAGGTCGAGCACGGCCTCGCCGCGGCACGGCCACGCCGGGCGTGCCCCCAGGCGCGCGGCGACGAACGCGGAGACGTCGCCGCCCGGCACGGTGCGTGCGGCCACCCGGGGTCCGGTCGGCGTGCGCGGCGACATGCGGTCCGCGCGGAACGTGCGCCAGTCGGACCGGTCGAGGTCGTAGGCGACGAGGTACCAGCGCCCGCCCCAGGTGACGAGGTGGTGGGGCTCGACGCGGCGTGGGGGCCGGAAGGCGCCGTCCCCGCTGCCCAGGACCGGTCCGCTGCCGCCCTCGTAGTCGAACCGCAGGACCTCGCGTGCGCGCACGGCGGCGCCCACGGCGAGCAGCACGTCGGGCGGCACGGCAGGTCGCGCAGGGCGCTCGTCGCGCGGGACGACGGTGACGGCGAGGGCGTCGGCCGCCGCACGCAGCCGCGCGGGCATGACCTGCCGCAGCGTGGCGAGGGCACGCCCGGCGGCGTCGTCGACGCCGTCCACGCCGGTGGACGCGGTCTGCAGGGCCAGCGTCAGGGCGAGCACCTGCTCGTCGTCGAGCAGCAGGGGCGGCATGTGGCTGCCCGCCTCCAGGCGGTAGCCGCCGTCGGGTCCCTTCGTCGCGTGCACCGGGTAGCCGAGCTCGCGCAGCCGGTCGACGTCGCGCCGCACGGTGCGGGGGCTGACGCCGAGGCGGTCGGCCAGCACCTCCCCGGGCCAGTCGCGCCGCGACTGCAGCAGCGACAGCAGCGACAGCAGGCGGGCGGACGGTCCGGACATGGCACCAGACTCGCACCGGTGGCGGACAGGACGTGACCGCTTCTGGCGCGCCGGGCAGCTCGGTCGTCCGGCTTCGCCGCCCCGCTCAGTCGTCCAGCCAGGGCGACCACCGACGGCGCAGCCCCCGGTCCAGCGCCGCCACCACCGCCGCCGCCGCGAGCCACGGCACCCACCGTCCGGACGGCTCCCAGAGCGCGGGTGCGTCCCACGACGCCCCGACCATCCCGAGGCCACGCTCGACCAGCCCGAGCAGGGCCGGCAGCTGGGCGACCGCGCCGACGGCGAGCACGCACCACGCGGCCGCCGCCACGAGCCGGCTCGCCGCCGGGTGCTCACGGTCCACCCGGTCGCGCCACGCCTCGGCGGTCCCGGGCAGCGGCTCGAGGTCGCGGGCGCCGTCCGGCGTCACCAGCCGCACGCGCCGCATGCCCCACGTGCTCAGCGCGGCCTCGACCCGCGCGCCGTCACCGAGGGGGAACCGCGCGGGGGAGCGGCGCTCGTCCACGAGCGTGCCGTCGCGGTACAGGCGCACGCGCTCGTCGGGGTCGAGGTAGTCGACGTCGACGACCCACTCGGCACCGACGTGGCGGACCCCGAACGCGCCGCGCCACAGCACGGACCACCCGCGGACCGGTCGGAAGACCCGGAGGCGGTCGGCGCGGTCGGGGTCCGGGGCGTGGTCGTCGTGGTCGTCCATGGTGCCTCCAGCCCACCCCGTCGACGCCCCGTCCGTCGTCCCGCGGACGGCCGAGACCGCGTCGACCACCTCCTCCGAAGGACGGAGCAGACGGCCCGCGGTGCCGGACAGGATCTGACCTCTTCCGGCGGGAACGTGGGGACGTCCCACCGCCGAACCGCCTCGCAGGGAGACCCGATGATCCGCACCCGAGGACTGACGAAGGACTTCGTCGTCAGCCGCACCGAGACCGTGCACGCCGTGCGCGGCGTCGACCTCGACGTCGCCCCCGGCGAGCTCGTGGCCGTGCTCGGCCCGAACGGCGCCGGCAAGTCGACGACCATGCGCATGCTCACCACGCTGCTGCGTCCCACGGCCGGCACCGCGACCGTCGCGGGCGCCGACGTGACGACCGCGCCGGCCACCGTCCGGCGGCGCATCGGCTACGTCGGGCAGGGCAACGGCGCCGGGCACGCCCAGCGCGTCGGCGACGAGCTCGTGGTCCAGGGCCGCGTGTACGGGCTCGACCGCGCGGGCGCCCCCCGTCGCGCCGGCGAGCTGCTCGACGCGCTCGAGCTCGGTGACCTCGCGCGCCGCAAGGTCACCGACCTGTCCGGCGGCCAGCGTCGCCGCCTCGACGTCGCGCTCGGCCTCGTGCACGCCCCGCGGCTGCTGTTCCTCGACGAGCCCAGCACGGGCCTCGACCCGCACACCCGCGCCAACCTGTGGCAGCACGTGCTGCGGCTGCGGCGCGAGCACGAGATGACGATCGTGCTGACGACGCACTACCTCGACGAGGCCGACACCATGGCGGAGCGGGTCGTCGTGGTCGACCACGGCCGCGTCATCGCCGACGACACCGCCGACGGCCTCAAGCGCGACCTCGCGGGCGACCGCGTCGAGCTCACCGCCGGCTCGCCCGAGGACGCCGCGCGGCTCGCGGCGCTGGTCGAGCGGCTGCCCGGCGCGCGCGAGGTCGCGGTGACGGGAGCGCACGTGTCGGGGCGGGTCGCCGACGGGCCGGCCTCCGTCCCCGCCGTCGTGCGCGCCGCGGACGCGGCCGGTGTCGGCGTCGTGGCGGCTCAGGCCGTCCGCCCGACGCTCGACGACGTCTTCCTCGCCCTGACCGGGCGCAGCCTGCGCGACGGCGGCCCCGCCGTCGCGGACCCCGACGAGCAGCAGGCGGCCGCGGCCGCCGGGAAGGACGCGGCATGAGCACGACGACGACGCAGGAGGCGGCGGGCGTCGACGCGCCCCCCGCGCCGGAGGTCCGCCGCTCGTGGTGGTCGGACGTGTGGCTCGTCATGGCCCGCGAGCTGCGGCCCGTGGTGCGCGAGCCGTTCTCGGTGGTGTTCGGGCTCGTGCAGCCGCTGGTGTTCCTCGCCCTGTTCGGCCCGCTGCTCGCGGGGTCGGCCGGCGGCGCGCTGCCCGGCGGCGGCGTGTGGCAGTGGTTCGTGCCCGGCATCCTCGTGATGACGACCCTGTTCGGCACGTCGACGACGGGCTCGAACCTGCAGTACGAGATGCAGACCGGCGCGCACGAGCGGCTGCTCGTGACGCCGCTGTCCCGCTCGTCGCAGCTCGTCGGCCGGTCCCTGAAGGAGATGGTGCCGCTGGTGGCGCAGGCGCTGATCGTCGTGGCGGTCATGCTGCCGTTCGGGTTCCGCCCGGACCCCGTCGGCACCGTCCTGGGGTTCGCGCTGCTCGCCGTCCTGGGCGTCGGTCTCGGCTCGCTCAGCTACGCCCTCGCCATCGCGGTGCGCAAGCAGGAGTGGATGTTCTGGGCCGTGCAGCAGACCGTCCTGTTCCCGCTGATGATCCTGTCCGGCCTGCTGCTGCCGCTCGAGAGCGGGCCGCGGTGGATGCAGGCCGCGGCCCAGGTGAACCCGCTGCGCTGGGTCGTCGACGCCGAGCGTGCGCTGTTCGCGGGGGACCTGACGGCGTCCGCCGTGCTGTGGGGTGTCCTGGCGGCGGCGGCGACCGCGGGGCTCGGCCTGGTCGTCGGGGTGCGGACGATCCTGCGCTCGGCGGACTGACCGCGACGCGTGGCGGCGTCCGCACCGGTGGGTCCGGTGCGGGCGCCGTCGTCCGCGGGGCGCGGCCGGGTCCGACCGTGGGCGGACCCGGCCGTGAGGACGTGACGCCCGCGGCCGGACGCGCGGCGCCGTTCCCGGACGCGACCCTCGGCACGTGACGTCCTCCACCCTCGCGCCCGCACGCCCCGCCGTCCCCTCCGCCACCCGCGGCGCCGCCCACGGCGCGCTCGCCGTCGTGGCCGGCCTCGCGTCCGGCGGCCTCACGTCCTTCGCGCAGACGTACCTGACCCTCCCCGGGGTGGCCGCACTCGCGAACGCCGTGAGCCCCTGGCTGGTGCTGCCCTTCCTGGCCGGTGCGACGGCGCGCAGCCGCCGCGGGGGCGCGCTGCTCGGGCTGCTCGCGTGCCTCGCGCAGGTGCCCGGGTACTACCTGACGGCGTCGCTGCGGGGCTACCCCGCGTCGCTGCCGTGGGTGCTGGTGTGGGCGGTGCTGGGCGTCGTCGGCGGCGCGGTCGCCGGGCTGGCGGGGCAGTCGTGGTGGCGCGGGGACGGTCGCGAGCGCGGGCGCGGTGCGGCGGTGCTCGTCGCGGTGTGGCTGGCCGAGGCGGTCGTGCAGTACGGCGTCGTGCTGCGGTACACCGCCGAGGCCGTGACGTTCGCGGTCGTGGGGGCGCTGGCGTTCGTGCTGCTGGGGCTGCGCCACCGGCAGCACGTGCTCGTGCTCACGTGGCTCGGGCCCGCGCTGCTCGCGGGGCGGGCGGCTTCCTCGCGCTGCACGCGCTCGCGTGACCTCACGCCGCGCTGTCCCGCGGCGTCTGCTCGGGTGGCGGCGCAGCGGGTGCCGCGATGTCGGGGGCGAGGGGCAGGATGAGGACGTGGACGTGACGACGGGGACGACGCGACCCGTGCCGGAGGCCGCCGTGCCGGAGGGTGCCCCGCAGGCGGGCCTCGTGCACGCCGTGCTGGGCTCACCCGTGGGGCCGGTCGTGGTCGCCGTGGAGGAGGGGGCGGTCACGCACCTGCGCCTGCCGCGCACCGACGGCACGCCCGCCGCCGACGACGTGGGGGAGCGCGTCGACCCGCGGGACGACCCGCTGCTGGCCGAGGCGGTGCGTCAGCTCACGGCCTACTTCGCGGGGGACCTGCGCGACTTCGACCTTCCCCTGCGGTACGCCGGCACCGCGTTCCAGCGCAAGGTCTGGGACGGCCTGCGGCGCATCCCGTACGGCACGACCACGTCGTACGGCGCGCTCGCGGAGTCGGTCGGCCTCGACCCGCGCACGACCGCCCGCGCGGTCGGCGCGGCGAACGGCGCGAACCGCATGGCGATCGTCGTCCCGTGCCACCGCGTCATCGGCGCGGGCGGGAAGCTGGTCGGCTTCGCCGCGGGGCTGGACCGCAAGCGCGCGCTGCTCGACCTCGAGCGGCGGGTCGTCGGCGGCCCCGCGCTGCTGTTCTGAGCCGGCGGGCCCGACGGTGACGGTGATGGTCGCCCTGCTGCGGGGCGTCAACGTGGGCGGCGCGACGAAGGTCCCCATGGCCGACCTGCGCCGCGTCGTGGCGGACAGCGGCTTCGGCGACGTGCGCACGTACGTGAACAGCGGGAACGTCGTCCTGACGTCGCCCGATCCGGACGCCGAGGCCGTCGCCGCGCGCCTGCGGGCCGCGTGCGCGGAGGCGTTCCCCGCGGTCCGGCCGGACGTCGTCGTGCGCACCGCCGAGGAGCCGCGCGGCGTCGTGGCGGGCAACCCGTTCCTCGACCGCGACGCCGACCCGACCCACCACCACGTCGTGTTCCTCCCCGGCCCCGGACCGGCGGCCGCACCCGACCTCGACGTCGCCGCGTTCCACCCGGAGGACCTGGCCGTCGGCCGACGCGAGGTCTACCTGTTCCTGCCGGGCGGGATGGGCCGCTCGCGGCTCGCGCAGCGCCTCGCGAGCCTGCCGGGTCCTGCCGGCACCGCCCGCAACTGGCGCACGGTGACGACGCTGTCGGCGATGGCCGACGCCCGCTCGGGCGCGTCTCCCCAGTCGGGCGCGGTGCCGGGGTGATGGTGGCCGGGCGAGTCGCGCAGCGGACCTCGGCGATCCCCGGTAGGAGCGGATCGCGTCGATGGCGCCGCGGGTCGCGGGGCGGTCGCAGCCGTTCCGGGATCATCGGGAGGTGGTCGAGGGGATCGTGTCCCGGTTTCGCCTGCACGGCGACCTGGAGAAGGCGCACCCGAACACGTCCGACGGACGACGAGTGCGACGGGTGACCCGGTGACGCGCATCCGGTGGGTCGGGGTCGGCGTGGGCGCCGCCCTCGCGCTCGGTGTCGCCGTGTGGGGGGTGGGCACGCTCCTCGAGGGGCGCGACGACATCCCTCAGGAGACAGTGCTGCGCGAGGACTCGGTCTTCGCGCCGTACCTCCCGAACGCCCGGGACATCACGTCGAGCACGTGTGACGACGTGTCGTGCCGCTGGGCGGTCGCGGCGGACACCGCGGACCTGCTGATGTTCAGGTCGCAGGACGACGCCCAGGCGTTCGTCGACGCGAGCGTGCAGGACGCCCGCCGCTCCGGGCGGATCGCCGTGGTGTTCACCTCCGACGCGCTCACCGCGCGGCAGCGCGACGAGGTGGTCGGCGGGCTCGACGGGCTGCACACGTCGGGCTGAGCGCCGTCCGGCGGAGCGTCGCGCCGTGCCGACCTGACTGTCCGCGCAGGCCGCGCGAGACCGCGGCGCGGCACGACGCCGACCCCGCGCGCCGCGTGGTCGGCCCGTAGGTCGAGGAGGCGGTCGGCGCGCCGGCCCGCAGCCGGCGGGCGAAGGTCTCCAGAAAGGTCGCGGCTCACGCCTGGGCCGCCGCGGGCTCGACCGCCGGGGACCGCCGGCGGGCGCACGCCGCGCCGGCCGCCGCGGCCAGCCCCGCCACCACGGCCCAGCCCACGCGCGCCGACGTGGCCGACGCGACCAGCAGCACCGCGGCCGTCCCGAGCGCGGTCCCGAGCTGGGCCGCGGTGTTGAGCACGCCCGCGGCCGTCGCGCGCAGGTGCTCCGCGACGCTGGTGCCCATGTCGTTGGCCGCGACGGACGAGGCGCCCAGGCCCAGGCCGCTGAGCGCCGCGGTGAGCGCGACCGCGGCCGGCGTGGCCCACGCGACCAGCACGGCGTTCGCGACGGCGACCAGCAGCAGCCCCGCGCCCATGGTCCGCCGCCACGTCAGCCGGGCGATGACCCGCGGTGCGAGCGCCGACCCCACGACCGCGAGCACGCTCACGCTCACGAGCGCCGACGCTGCGGCGAGCGGCGTCAGCCCGAGCTCGTCCTGCAGGTGCAGCGTCGCCACGGTCGCGGACGAGCTGGTCGTCGCCGTGTTCGCGAACGAGCCGAGGGTGCCCCAGCGGAGCCGCGACGACCCTCGTGCCTCGCGCGCCACGAGCGGCTCCCGCGCCGCGCGCTCGACGGCCACGACGCCGACGGTCGCGGCGGCGCCGGTGGCGAGGACCAACGCCCCGGTGACGACGGCCCCGCTCTCGGCGAGCAGGGTCGGACCGGCGACGAGCCCCATCGCACCGGTGGTCAGCAGCGCCGCGGACGTCCACGGCACGCGCACGTCGGTGCGCCGGGCGCCGTCGGCGGGGACCGCGAGCCGCACGGCCACGAGCAGGCCCGCCGCGAGCGCGAGCGTCAGCCAGAACACCGCCCGCCACGTCGCCACCTCGGTCACGGCCCCGCCCACCACGAACCCGGTGGCCCCGGCCGCGGCCCCCGCGGCGCTCCACGCCGCCACCGCGCGCCGGCGCAGCGGCCCCTCGGGCACGAGCGTCGTGAGCAGCCGCAGGGCCGCGGGCACCGAGGCGGCGGCGGCGACACCCTGCAGCGCCCGCGCGGCCGTGAGCAGCGCGACGCCCCCCGCCACGGCCCCCAGCACCGACGCCAGGCCGAACAGCACGATCGCCGCCAGCAGCACGCGCCGGTGCCCGAGCCGGTCCCCGAGGCGGGCCGCGACCATGAGCAGCCCGCCGAAGAACATCGCGTACGCGGTCACCACGAACGTGCCCTCGCCGGCGCTCGCGTCGAGGTCGCGCAGCATCGACGGCAGCGTCGTCACGACGACCGTCACGCCGAGCACGTCGACGAGCTGGACGAGGCACAGCGTCACCGTCACGGCGAGGACCCCGCGCGGGCCGGGGCCGGCGCCCGCGCGGCCGGTCGTCCCGCTCACCGGTCCGCGGGCAGGAACGCCGCCACGTCCCGCGCGATCCGCTCCGGCTCCTCGCCGTTCACCGCGTGCGACGCGCCCTCGTACAGGCTCACCGTGCCGTCCTGCAGCGCGCGCTCGGCGACCTCGACGGCCCGCGACGCGTCGTGCATGACCGACTCCTCGGCGACGATCGCGAGCACCGGCACGTCGATCCGCCCGAGGTCCTCCTCCGGCACGAGCGACGGCTGCGGCAGCCGCATGGCGTACCCCTGCATGCCGGCCTCGATCATCTCGGCCACCGGCACGTCCTCGACCGGGGCGCCGCCGGCCGTGTACGAGGCGAACGAGTCCCGCCACGCGCGCGGCAGCCAGGGCACCGACGCCGGCAGCGAGCGGACCGCGGTGCCGGCGGGGATGTCCGCGAACACCCGCACGGGGTCGACCAGCGTCAGGCTCGCCACCCGCTCGGGCGCGTGCAGCACGAGGTTGGTGGCCGTCCACCCCCCGATCGACAGGCCCACGAGGTGGAACGCGTCCTCGGGGAGCGCGGCGAGCACCTGGTCGAGCCACGCGGCCTGGTCGCCGTGGTCGCGGATCGGCCGTTCCTGCACGCTGCGCCCCGGCTCGCCCAGCAGGTCCAGGGCGTAGACGTCGGCGACGTCCAGCAGCGACGGCAGGTTGTCCGCCCAGACGGGCGTGCCGGACGCCGTGCCGGGCAGCAGCACGAGCGGCGTCGTCCGCGTCGAGGCACCGGCGAAGCGGTAGACCCGCACGACGCCGAAGTCGGTGCGGACGTCGCGCGTCCGCTCCGGCTCCGGCAGGTCGGCGAACGCCTCGTCGTACGCGGCGAGGTACCGGTCGTGCCCGTCGGCGCTGCGCCAGTGGCCCACGGGGGACGGCTGACGCAGGAGCAGCGCCACGACGAGCGCCAGGACGGCGACGACGCCGAGCGTGACGAGCCACCGGCGACGACGGCGACGCGGGGGAGCGGCGGCGGTCTCGGTCACGGCGACCTCCTCGCGGGGCGGCGGCGTCCTCGTCGACCGTATCGAGGACGGCGCGCGACGGCAGCGGCAGGGGGCCGCCCCTCCGGATGCAGCGCGCCGCGCCCGGTGCGACGGTGGACGCCGAGAGCGGGGGGCCCGTACCCACGAGGAGGCAGCGTGCGCGCACTGACCTGGCAGGGCCGCGAGAAGGTCACCGTCGAGACCGTCCCGGACCCGCGGGTCCAGGAGCCGACCGACGCGGTGATCCGGGTGACGTCGACCGCGATCTGCGGTTCGGACCTGCACCTGTACGGCGTGCTGGGGCCCTACCTCTCCCCGGGGGACGTGCTCGGCCACGAGGCGATGGGCGTCGTCGAGGAGGTCGGGCCGGAGGCCGCGGGCCGGCTGAAGGTCGGCGACCGCGTCGTCGTCCCCTTCGGCATCGCCTGCGGCACGTGCTTCTTCTGCACGCGCGGGCTGCAGTCCCAGTGCGAGACGACGCAGGTGCGCAGCCAGGGCAAGGGCGCGGCGCTGTTCGGGTACACCGAGCTGTACGGGAGCGTCCCCGGCGGGCAGGCCCAGTACCTGCGCGTGCCGCAGGCGCAGTACGGGCCCGTGGTCGTGCCGGACGACGGCCGCCCCGACGAGACGTACCTCTACCTGTCCGACGTGCTGCCGACCGCGTGGCAGGCCGTCGCGTACGCGGACGTGCCGCCCGGCGGGACGGTCGCCGTCGTCGGCCTCGGGCCGATCGGGCAGATGGCCGCACGCATCGCGCTGCACCGCGGCGCCGGCCGCGTCATCGGCATCGACCGTATCCCGGAGCGGCTCGCGATGGCGGCGCGGCACGGCGTCGACGTCCTCGACGCCTCCACGTGCGACGACGTCCCCGCGGTCGTGCGCGACCGCACGCAGGGCCGCGGCGCGGACGCCGTCGTCGAGGCCGTCGGCATGGAGGCGCACGGGTCGCCGGTCTTCGAGCTCGCGCAGAAGGGCGCCGGCTTCCTGCCCGACGCGCTCGCGAAGCCGTTCATCGAGAAGGCCGGCGTCGACCGGATGGCCGCGCTGCAGACCGCGATCGGTGTGGCCCGCCGCGGTGCGACCGTGTCGGTCGTGGGCGTCTACGGCGGCGCGATCGACCCGTTCCCGATGATGGACGTCTTCGACCGTCAGCTCACCGTCCGCTTCGGCCAGGCCAACGTGCGGCGCTGGGTCGACGACATCCTGCCGCTGGTCACGGACGACTCCGACCCGCTCGGCGTGCTGGACCTGCGCACGCACCGCGTGCCGCTGGAGCGCGCGCCGGAGTACTACGACGTGTTCCAGCGCAAGGCGGACGGCTGCATCAAGGTCGTGCTCGACCCCGCGGCCTGAGCGCCACGGCACGCGGGCAGGGCACGGGGACGAGGACGGACGGAGGCACCATGCGCGTCGTGGTCGTGGGGGCGAGCGGCAACCTGGGGACGGCGATCCTGCGCCGGTTCCGCGCGGACAGCACCATCACGTCGGTCGTCGGGGTCACGCGCCGCGCGCCCCGGCAGGCGCCGCCGCCGCCGTACGACGTCGCGGAGTGGGTGGCGTGCGACATCAGCGCGCGCAACGACGACGAGGAGACGGTGCTGCGCACGCTCGCCGACGCGTTCGCCGGCGCGGCCGCGGTGGTGCACCTGGCGTGGGCGATCCAGCCCAGCCACGCCCGCGCCTACCAGCGGCAGGTCAACGTCGAGGGGACGCGCCGCGTGGTCGAGGCCGCGCGCCGTGCCGGGGTCCCGCACCTCGTCGTCGCGTCGTCGGTCGGCGTGTACGGGCCGGCGGTGGACGACGACCTGCACGACGAGCTGTTCCCCGCCGTGGGCGTGCCGTCGTCGCGGTACAGCGTGGACAAGGCGGCCCAGGAGCGCGTGCTCGACGAGGCGGAGGAGGCGCACCCGGGCCTCGCGATCGCGCGCCTGCGGCCCGCGCTGGTGTTCCAGCGCGCCGCGGGCAACGAGATCAAGGGCATCTTCCTCGGCCCGTTCGTCCCCGCGCGCCTGCTCGACGGACGCCTGCCCGTGCTGCCGTGGCCGCGCGCGGTGCGGGTGCAGGCGGTGCACGCGGACGACCTCGCCGAGGCCGCCCGCGAGGCGGTGGTCCGCCAGGTGCGCGGCGCGTTCAACCTCGCGGGCCCGGGCATCCTGCGGGGGCCGGACGTCGCGGCGGTGCTGTCGCAGGCCAAGATCCGCGAGGTGCCGCGCCCGGTGGCGCGGGCGGCCCTGTCGGCCGCCTGGCACGCGCGTGTCGCACCGATCGACCCCGGCTGGCTGGACCTGGCGGGGTCGGTCCCGCTGCTCGACACGAGCCGCGCGGAGGAGATGCTCGCGTGGCGTCCCCGGTACACCGCGGTCCAGGCCCTGCAGGAGGTCGTCGAGGGCATGGCGCAGGGTTCGGGAACGGCGAGCCCGCCGCTCACGCCGCGCCGCGGCCGGTTCGTCCGGGAGGCCACGGACGCATGACCGCGCCCACGCCGTCCGTCACGCCCACCGCCGTCGACCCCGAGCGGTTCGTGCTCGGGGACCTCGACGCGCCCGTCACCGTCGTCGAGTTCGGCGACCTCGAGTGCCCGTACTGCCGCGCCGCGGGGCCGGTGCTGCGCCGGCTCGTCGAGGAGTCGGACGGCCGGGTCCGGCTCGTGTGGCGGCACTTCCCGCTGTTCCAGGTGCACCCGCACGCGCTCGCGGCCGCGCTGGCCGCGGAGGCCGCCGGTGCGCAGGGGCGGTTCTGGGAGCTGCACGACCGTCTGCTGGACCAGCAGGACCGCCTCACCGACGACGACCTGCGCGCGCACGCGACCGCGCTGGGCCTCGACCCCGACGACCTCGTGGGGAGCGGGCCGAGCGCTTCGCCGAGGCGGTGCGCGCCGACTACGCCGACGGGCTCGCACTGGAGGTGCCGGGCACGCCGACCCTCTTCGTCGACGGCGTGCGGTACCGCGGCCGCATCGAGCTCGACGCGCTGCGCGAGGTCGTCGACGCGCTCTGAGGCTGCGGCGCACCGGGCCCGGACGTCCCCGCGGCCGGGACCCGCCCCGGTGCGCGACGATGGGCGGGTGACCACCAGCGACGACGCCGCCCTGCCCCGCACCACCGCCCCGACGACGCCCGAGGGGCCGCCCGTGCCGCGCACGGCGCTGGTGACGGGCGCCGGTCGCGGCATCGGCCGCGAGCTCGCGCTCGGCCTGGCCCGCGCGGGGTACGCGGTGGGGCTCGTCGGACGCACCCGCTCCCGGCTCGACGAGGTCGCGGACGAGGTCCGCGCGACGGGCGCCGCGGTCGCCGTCGCCGCGGCGGACCTCGTGGACGCGACCGCCGTGGCCGACGCGGTCGCGCGCGTCGAGGCGGGGCTGCCCGGCGGCGTCGGGCTGCTCGTGAACAACGCCGGCGTGATCGAGGAGGACGAGCTGCCGTTCGCCGAGGACGACGTCGAGGACGTCTGGCGCGTCGTCGAGACGAACGTGCGCGGTCCGCTGCTCGTGACCCACGCGGTGCTGCCGGGCATGCTGGCGCGCGGCGGCGGGCGCGTCCTGCAGATCAACTCGGGGTCCGGGCACCGGGCGCAGCCCACGTACACCGGCTACACGGTGAGCAAGGGTGCGCTCGCGCGCTTCTCCACCCAGCTCGACCACCAGTACCGCAGCCGCGGCGTGCGGGTGCTCGACCTCGCCCCGGGCGTCGTGCGCACCGACATGACCCGCGGGATGCCGGTGCACGACGACCGCACCGACTGGACGGAGCCGGCCGAGGTCGTCGCGCTCGCGGTCGGCTTCGCCGACGGTGAGCTGGACGAGCTGTCGGGGCGGTTCGTGCGCGCCGGCGCCGACACCGTGGAGTCCCTGCGGGCGGCGACCCCCGCGATCCTCGCGGCGGACGCCCGCCGTCTGGCGCTGACGACGTGGGGGCCGGACGACCCGGTCGCCTGACGCCACGGCGAGGTGCTTGTCGCGCCGACGGTGCCGCAGGACACTGACGCCCGTGCAGATCCCTGCCGTCCGGCACCGCCGCGCCCTGCGGTGCGACGCCGTCACGGCCTTCGACACCTGGGTCCGGGACATCGCGCTCTGGTGGCACCCGGACTACACGCCCGACGCCGCCACGTTCCGGGACGCACGCGTCGAGCCGGTCGTCGGCGGTGCGGTCTCGTTCACCTGCGACGCGACGGGGACGGTCGTGTGGGGCAGGGTCGAGCAGGTCGAGCGGCCGCGGCTGCTCGTGCACACCTCGGTGCTCGGGCAGCCGGCCGAGCACCCGACCCGGATCCGCGTGGAGCTGGTCCCGTCGGCGGACGGCACGACGCTGCTGTTCGAGCACGGCGGGTGGCACCCGTCGCTCGCCGGGGTACGGCAGAAGTTCGGCGAGTGGCCGCTGCTCCTCGACCGGTTCGCCGCGCTGGCGGACAGCCGCGCCTGACGGCGTCAGCCCCCGACGGTCGGACCCCGCCACGGCAGCGGCGGCAGCTCGGTCGGCAGCCGCGGCGGGGAGCACAGCGGCAGCCGCTCGCCCAGCCAGCGCAGCAGCAGCGAGCCGGCGACGGCCGCCACCAGCGACCCCGCGAGCACGCCGATCTTCGCCTGCTCGAGCTGCACCGGGTCGTCGAACGCGAGGCCCGCGATGAACAGCGAGATCGTGAACCCGATGCCCGCGAGCACCGCGCCGCCCATGAGGTGGCCCCACCGCACGCGCCCCGGCAGCTCGCCGAGGCGCAGCCGCAGCGCGAGGCTCGCGGCGCCGGTGATGCCGATCGCGTTGCCGACGACGAGCGCGACCGCCACCGCGATCGTCAGCCGCGAGCGGAACGCGTCGGCGAGCGTCTCGGGGTCGAGCCGCACGCCGGCGTTCGCGAGCCCGAACAGCGGCACGACGACGAACGCGCTCCACGGGTGCAGGACGCGCTGCAGGCGGTCGCCCGTCGGCACGGCGGCGCGTCCCGCCCGCTCGGCAGCGTGCTCGCGGTCCGCGCCGCCCTCGTGCAGGAACCGTCGCGCGTGCGCCGCGACCGCCGCACGGCGGCCGTCCTGCGGCAGGGAGGTGGGCACGAGCAGCCCGACGAGCACCCCGGCGATCGTCGCGTGCACGCCCGACGCGAGCACGGCGGCCCACAGCGCGAGCCCCACGACGACGTACGGGGTGAGCTGCCACACGCCGCGCAGGCGCAGGAGCAGCAGCACGAGCACCAGCACCGCGGCCGCGGCGAGCGCCCGCAGGTCGACGTCGTCGGTGTAGAAGACGGCCATCGCCGTGATGGCGCCGATGTCGTCGACGATCGCGAGGGTCAGCAGGAACAGACGCAGCCGGTCGGGGCAGCGCGGCCCGAACAGCGCGAGCACGCCGACGAGGAACGCCGTGTCCGTCGACATGACCACGCCCCACCCGTGCGCGGCCTCGCCGCCCCCTCGACGAGCAGGAAGATCGCGACCGGCACGAGCAGGCCGCCGAGCGCGCCGAGCGCCGGGACCGCGACGGTCCGCGGGTCGCGCAGCTCGCCGCGCGTCACCTCCCGGTTGATCTCGAGGCCGACGACCGCGAAGAACAGCGCCATCGCCGCGTCGTTGACCCAGTGCTGCAGGTCGAGCTTGAGCCCGGCGTCGCCGAGGAACACGCCGGCGGGCGTGTGCCAGAACGCCGTGTACCCGTCGCGCCAGGGGGAGTTGGCCCACACGAGGGCGAGCACGGTGGCCGCGAGGAGCGCGACGGCGCTGCCGGCCTCGGTCGACAGGAACGCGCGCACCGACGGGGCGAGCGTGCCCATCCGGGCGCGCAGCGCGGGACGGGCGCCGCGCGCCGCCGCGGTCGTCGTCACAGGGCGGGGGAGGTCGGCGACGCGGGGACGTGGGCGCCGTGCCCCTGCGCCCGCAGCGCGTCGCGCAGCCGCTCCGCCGCCGCGTCGAGCGCCTCGGCCGGCACGTCGTGCCGCGCGTTCGCGAACGTCAGGCTCGACTCGTCCCACGCCGGGAGCACGTGCAGGTGCAGGTGCGGGACCTCGAAGCCGGCGACGAGCAGCGCCGCGCGCGGGGCCTGCCAGGCCGCCTGCTGCGCCCGGCCGACGGCCTTCGCGACGAGGACCAGGTGCGCGAGCAGGTCGTCGGGCGCGTCGGTCAGCTGGTCGACCTCGGCGCGCGGCACGACCAGCGCGTGCCCGTCCGTGATCGGCGCGATGGTCGTGAAGACCACGGCGCGGTCGTCCGCCCAGACGAAGCGGCCGGGGATCTCGCCGTCGATGATGCGCGTGAACAGCGTGCTCATGGGGTCACGCTAGCGGCCGACGCCGTCGTCGTCCCCGGGCACCGGGACGGGTGGGGGCGGCGCTGTCGAAACGTTTAATCGCCGGACGGGCGTTGTTCCCGACCAGGACCAACCCGTAGGAATCGGGTGTGCCTGCCCTCACCCCCTCCCGCCCCCGCCCCTCCCGCACCGCCGCCCTGCTGGGCGCCGCGGGCCTCGCCCTCGTCGCCGCGTGCTCCACGGGCACCCCCGACGAGTCCGCCGAGCCGGCGCCCACCGCGGCCGGCGACCAGCCGACGACGACCGTGCTCGAGAGCGCGCCGGTCACCATGACCCCCGTGGACCTGCCCGAGTGCCTGCCCGAGGGCGTCGCCGCCGCCGAGGTCGGCGAGCCCGGCGCCACGACCACCGTCGCGTGGGCGGGCGCGGGCGACCGCGGCGTCCTGCTCGCCCCGCAGGTGGACGGCGACGTCTGCCAGTGGGCCGAGGAGGTCGTGCGCCTCGCCGGCGAGGGCTACCTCGTCGCGACGTACTCCTGGGGCACCGGCGGCCGTGCGGCGTTCGAGCGCGGCGTCGAGCTGCTCCGGGCGACCGGCGCCACGCAGGTCGCGTTCGTCGGCGCGTCGGCGGGCGGCGCGCTGGCCGCGGGTCTCGCCGACGACCTGGAGGCCGCCGCGGTCGTCGCGCTCAGCCCGCCCGCCCAGTGGGAGGACGTCGACGCGCGCGCCGCGTCGAGCACCTTCACCGGTCCGCTGCAGGTGTTCGCCTCGACCGAGGACCCGCAGGTCCCGGCCGCCGACAGCGCCCAGGTCGTGCGCAACGACAAGACGTCGGTCGTCACCGAGGTCTCCGGCACCGCGCACGGCATCGAGTTCCTCGACGGCTACCACCTCGAGCACGTGCGCACCGTGGTCGACCAGTCGCTGCAGGAGGGCTTCGGCGCCTGACGCCGCCGGTGGCCCGGACGCGACGACGCCCGGCACCCCTGGGGGTGCCGGGCGTCCGCGCGCTCAGAGGTAGCGCAGCGGGTCGAACTCCTCGAGCGGGATGATCCGCAGGCGCGGCAGCTGGACGTTGAACGCCGCCACGTCCGTCTCCAGGTCGTAGGTCCGCAGTCCCCGCGCGGTCAGGGTGGCCAGCTGCTGGCTCGTGAACTCCCGGAACGCCAGCAGCCCCACCTGCCGGCCGCCGTCGACGAGCGCCTCGACCTCCGGGGCGAAGTCGCCGTCGTGGCTCGCCAGGAGCACGTCGCCCTCGCGCGCCGCGATCGCCTCCAGCGTCCGCTTGATGCCGATGTCGACGACCTTCTCGTACGACTCGCCGGCGAGCGGGATCGGCACGTAGCCGATCGCCGTCAGCGCCTGCACGAAGGACATCGGCAGGTTGCCGTTGGAGGCGTTGAGGAAGAACAGCGCCTTCACCGGCTGGCCCCACGCCTGCTGGGCGAACGTCAGGACCCGCTCCCACCGCGGCCGCTGCTCGGGCGTCGGGCGCCCGCCCAGGATCGAGGAGCCGAGGGTGGCGTCGATGTTCTCGCCGTCCACCAGCAGGTAGGTCGTGCCCGTGGGCGCCGCGTCGGTCATCGCCCCAGGCTAGACGCGCGTGGGCCGCGACGACACGAGGTCGTCGCGGCCCACCGTGTGCCGGACGGGCGTCAGCTTCCCGTCACGGCACGGTGCACGAGGCGCCGTCCGGCGGACGCGGTCGCGCCGGGCGTGGACGCCCGGTCACGACCCGAGCCCGGACCGCACGGTCCCGCCGGCCGGGATGCGTGCGTCCGGGGCGGCGTCCGTCGCCGACGCCCGCGTGCCGCTCTGCGTCGTCGCCCGGCCCCCGACGAGGAGCTGCCCCGCACCGCACCGTCCCCGGTCGGTCCCGGGCGGTGCCCGGCACGGGTGGGTGACATGATTCCTCCTCGTCGAGCTGCGACGACGACGAGGATGGGCGAGGCCTCGCGACGCCCGCGAGAGGTGAACCGTTTATGGTCGATAACGATCTCCATCCCGTCCCGACGGCCTCCGCGCACGCGGACGCGGCTGCCGTGCGCGCCTCGTCCGAGGCCTGGGAGGCGCTGTTCCGGGCGCAGGTGACGCTCCTGCGGCGCTTCGCCCGCGACGACGTCTGGGGCGGCCTGAGCATGCGCGAGTACGACGTGCTCTTCACCCTCTCCCGCGCCCCGGGCCGGGCGCTGCGCCTGCGCGAGCTGGCGGCGGGCAGCCTGCTCACGCAGCCCAGCCTGTCCCGGCTGGTCGAGCGGCTCGAGGAGACCGGCCTGGTCCGGCGCGGGCCCGTCGAGGGGGACCGCCGGGGCACCGCCGTCCACCTCACCGACGCCGGTGCCGCCCTGCAGCGCGAGATCGGGCGCCGGCACGTGCGCTCGATCCACGCCCTCGTGGGCGGTGCGCTCGACACCGACGAGCTCGCCACGCTGCAGCGGCTGTGCGACAAGCTGCGCCTCGCGCAGGCGGACCTGCCCGACCCCGGTCCGCGCCGCGCCACCGCGACGCCCTAGCGCGCGGCCACGGGGACCTCGGACCCACGCCGGCGGCGTCCGGCCGCACGAGGATGGTGGGGCCGGCGGAGCCCCGACGGCGCGAGGGAGAGGAGCGGACGTGCGGATCCTCATGGCGGTGGCGTCCCGGCACCGCGGGACGTGGGAGATCGGCGAGGTCGCCGCCGACGTGCTGCGGGCGCGCGGGCACGACGTCGACCAGCGGGCGCCCGAGGACGTCGCCTCGCTCGACGGCTACGACGCGGTCGTGCTCGGCTCGGCCGTGTACACGGCCCACTGGCTGCCCGCCGCCCGCGACCTCGCGCGGCGCTGCGCCGACGGGCTGCGGGAGCGGCCCGTGTGGCTCTTCTCGTCGGGGCTCGCGACGCAGCCCGCCAACGCGGCGAACTCGCCGCTCGAGATCCAGGCGCTGCGCGAGCGCGTCGGCGCACGCGGTCACCGCAGCTTCCGGGGTCGGCTCGACCGGGCGGTGCTGTCGTTCGCCGAGCGGGCGATCATCGCCGGCGGCCGCGCGCGCGAGGGCGACCACCGGGACATGGCGGCCGTGGCGGCGTGGGCCGGCGAGATCGCCGACGGGCTCGCGTCCGGGGCGGTCGCGCCCGACGTGCCGGTGGCGGTCTGACCCGGCCCCGTCGTCAGGAGGCGCGCAGCACGCCGCCGCGCAGCGCGCGCAGCTCGGCGGCCACCGCCGCCATCGCCGGTCGCTGCCCCGGCGCCGACCGGGTCATCGCCCGCAGCAGGCGGTGCCAGTCGCCGTCCAGGTCCGCGGGGATCTCGGGCACGCGCAGCAGCCGCGCCAGGCCGGCCGTCAGCGGGTCGCCCGGGTACGCCCGCTCTCCCGTGAGGCACTCGAGCAGCACGAGACCGAGCGAGTAGACGTCGCTCGCCGGCCCCACCTGCTCGCCGAGGGCCTGCTCGGGGCTCTGGTAGCCCGCGGTCGCGCGCACGTCCGCCCCGGTGTCGCCGGTGTCGGCGTCCCCGGCGGAGGCCGCGCTGGCGGCGATCCCGAAGTCGGCCAGCACCACGGGCAGTGCGGGGGCGTCCCGCCGGCCCGTCGCCGGCAGCTCGGCGGCGACCAGCACGTTCGACGGCTTCACGTCGCGGTGCACCACGCCGGCGCGGTGCGCGTGCGCGAGCGCGTTCGCCAGCTGTCGTCCGACGTCCGCGGTCGTCCCGGGGTCCATCGGCCCGTCGTCGAGCAGGTCGCGCAGCGTGCGTCCCTCGACCAGCTCCATGACGAGGAACGCCACCGGTCCCACGCCGGGCAGCACGTCCGCACCCACGTCGAGCAGGGCGACGAGCGAGGGGTGCGAGAGGTCGGCCAGCACGCGCGCCTCCTGCGCGTAGCGGCGCACCTGCACGGGGCTGGCGTCGTCGAGCCGGAAGATCTTCACCGCCACCGGCCGGTCCAGCCGGGTGTCGGTGGCACGGAACACCTGGGCCGAGCCGCCGCGGCCCAGGGGCTCGCCCAGCAGGTAGCGGTGCGCGAGCTCCGGCGCGGCGTGCCGGCCGGTCCTGCTCACGGCTGCTCGACCGTCATCGAAGGCTCCGGGTCCGTCGGGTCGTCGGTCCGGGCGCGGGGATCCGCGCCCCGCGAGCCGACGCTAGGGGCCCCGGCGGGCGACCGCACCTCGAGGCAGCCGGACGGGTGAGGCCACCGGGAGGCCGCGACGGGCTGACGTGCAGGGGCGCGCGGGAGGTGACGCGGCGTCGCGACAACATCACTGCCCGTGGCGGTCGTCCGCGCCGAGAGCTGCGCCTCGCGCGGTGCGATGATCGGGAGGTGCCCCCCGTGACGCCCCCCGTGACCGACCCGACCGTGAGCACGGCCGTCGACGGCCTCGCCCCGTACGACGCGGTGCTCCTCTTCTCCTTCGGCGGCCCGAACGGCCCGGACGACGTGCTGCCCTTCCTGCGCAACGTCACCGCCGGCAAGAACATCCCGGACGAGCGCCTCGCCGAGGTCGCCGAGCACTACCACCACTTCGGCGG
Source organism: Cellulomonas sp. JZ18 (assembly GCF_009720485.1). NCBI lineage: Bacteria > Bacillati > Actinomycetota > Actinomycetes > Micrococcales > Cellulomonadaceae > Cellulomonas > Cellulomonas sp. JZ18. The sequence goes on from NZ_CP045245.1 coordinate 1,265,515, forward strand.
CCGCAGCCCGATCAACGAGCAGAACCTCGCGCTGCAGGCGGCGCTGCAGGCCGAGCTCGACCGCCGCGGGCTCGCCACGCCGGTGCTGTGGGGCAACCGCAACTGGGAGCCGTACACCGCCGAGGCGCTCGCGCAGGCGCGCGAGCTCGGCGCCCGCCGCGTGCTCGCGCTCGTGACGTCGGCGTACTCCTCCTACTCGGGCTGCCGCCAGTACCGCGAGAATCTCTGGGCCGCGCTCGAGGACCTCGGCACGCAGGAGGCCGCCACCGAGGGCGAGCCGCCGCTGGCCGTCGACAAGGTCCGCTCCTACTTCAACCACCCCGGCTTCGTCGCGGCGAACGTCGACGCGGTCGTCGAGGCGTACGCGCGTCTGCAGGCCGAGCACCCGGACGCGCAGTGGCCGCGGCTCGTCTTCGTCACGCACTCGATCCCCGACACGATGGAGGAGGCGTCGGTCGTCGCCGGCGCGTCCTACGCCGAGCAGCACCGCGACGTCGCGCGCAGCGTGAGCGCCGCCGCCGCCGAGCGCCTCGGTCGCGCGCTGGAGTGGGACCTCGTCTACTGCTCGCGCTCCGGCCCGCCCAGCCAGCCGTGGCTGGAGCCCGACGTGAACGACCACCTGGAGGCCCTGCACGCCGCGGGCACGACCTCGGTGGTGCTCGCACCGATCGGGTTCGTCTCCGACCACATGGAGGTCGCCTTCGACCTCGACACCGAGGCGCTCGAGACGGCGCAGGAGCTCGGCATGGCGGCCGTGCGCGCCGACTCCGTGGGCACGCGCGAGCCGTTCGTGCGCGGCCTCGTCGACCTGCTGCTCGAGCGGGCCGCCGTGCAGCGCGCGCTCGACGCGGACGCACCGCTGCCCGAGCAGGCGACGGTCGGCGACCTGCCGGCGTTCCGCTCCGTGTGCGTGCCGGGCTGCTGCCGGCAGCGCGCCGGCGTCGACTCCGGCATCCCGGCCGCCTGCTCGGTCGACCCCTGGTCCTGACGACCCGCACCGCCCCACCCGCCCCGCCGACCACGAGGACACCGTGACCAGCCACGCCCCCGACCACGACGCGCTCAACTCCACCGTCCGCTACACGATGTGGTCCGTCCTCGCGGTGGACAGCCCCCTGCCGGCGGACGACGCGGCCCGCGCCGCGCTCGTCGCGGGCGCCCGGGCGGCGGTCGGCGAGGACGCGGGGCTCGTCGTGCGCGGCTGGTACGACGTCGGCGGCCTGCGGGCCGACGCCGACCTCATGGTGTGGTGGCACGCGGAGACGGTGGAGCAGGTGCAGGGCGCGTACCGCCGCCTGCTCGCCAGCGGCCTCGGGGCTCACCTGCGCCCGGTCTGGTCCGTCGTGGGGCTGCACCGCCCGGCGGAGTTCAACCGGGCGCACGTGCCGGCGTTCCTCGCCGGGGAGCCTGCGGGCGACTACCTGTGCCTCTACCCGTTCGTGCGCTCGTACGACTGGTACGTGCTGCCCGAGGACGACCGCCGCCGCATGCTGGTGGAGCACGGGCACGCCGCGCGGGACTACCCGGACGTGCGCGCGAACACCGTGGCGTCGTTCGCCCTCGGCGACTACGAGTGGCTGCTCGCCTTCGAGGCGCCGGAGCTGCACCGCATCGTGGACCTCATGCGCGAGCTGCGGAACACCGAGGCGCGCCTGCACGTGCGCGAGGAGGTCCCGTTCTACACGGGTCCGCGCGTCGAGCTGGAGGACTGGGCGGAGCGCCTGCCCCGGGCCTGAGCGCGGCGCGCTCCCGTCCCGTCCCGCTCCCGTCCCCTCCCGCGGCCGTCGCCTGCCGCTGCCGTCGCCTGCCGCGCGGTCCCCTCCCGACGCCGTCCTCCCGGTGCCGTCCTCGGGCGGCCGCCGGCCGGCGCCACGGTCGGCCGGCGCCACGGGTCGGGCGGCCGCGGCGTGCCGGTGCCATGATCGACGCATGCGCGACGACGACGACACGCACGGGGACGACGCCGAGGCAGCACCGGGCGACCCGACGCCCGACGGGGTCGCCGGCGGCGACGTCGACTGGCTGCACGGGACGTGGCGCGTCGCCGAGGTCGACGACGCGGCCCTCGCCGACGGCCTGCAGGGGCCGCCGCGGCTGACCTTCGAGGGCGACGGGCAGGTGTACGGCTACGCCGGCGTCAACCACGTGCGTGGCACCTGGCGCCTCACCGAGGGCAGGCTCGAGGTGGGCCCGGTCGTGCAGACCATGATGGCCGGGCCGCCCGAGGCGACGGCGACCGAGCAGGCGGTGACCGCGCTGCTCGAGGAGGGCGGCTCGGCCGAGCGCACCGGTGCCGAGGTGCGCGTGCGGACCCCGTCGGGCCGCGTGTTCCGCCTCACCCCGGCACCGGAGCCGGACGCGCCGGAGCCGGACCCGACGGCGGGCCCGCACGTGCTCGGCTGAGGCGCACGCACGGGCCCGTCGTGGTCAGGGCCCGTCGGGGAGCGGGCGTGTCCCGGTCAGGGGTAGAGCCCCCGGATCTGGTGCGCCTCGGCGACACGCCGGACGCCGATCGTCAGGGCGGCGTCACGCAGCGTGATGCCCTCGGCGCGCGCGAGCGCGGCCACGGCGTCGTGGCTCGCCGTCATCTGGTGCTCGAGCCGGTCCGCGATCTCCTCGGCGGTCCACCAGTAGGCCTGGTTGGCCTGCACCCACTCGAAGTAGCTCACGACCACGCCGCCCGCGTTGGCGAGGATGTCGGGGACGACGACGACGCCGCGGTCGGCGAGGACGCGGTCGCCCTCGGTGGTCGTCGGGCCGTTCGCGCCCTCGACGACCCACCGGGCCTTGACCTGGGCCGCGGTCTCGCCGTCGAGGACGCCCTCGACAGCGGCCGGGACGAGCAGGTCGACGTCGAGGGTGAGCAGGCCGTGGTTGTCGATGGGGTCCGCCTCGGGGAAGCCGGCGACCGTCCCGGTGCGGGTCGCGTGCGCGAGGAGCGCCGGCACGTCCAGCCCCTCGCTGCGGTGCACCCCGCCGACGGCGTCGGTCACCGCGACGACGCGCGTCCCCGCCTCGTGCAGCAGGCGCGCCGCGTGCGAGCCGACCTTGCCGAACCCCTGCACCGCGGCGGTCACCTCCGCCAGGCCGACGCCGTCGCGTGCGAGCGCCGCACGTGCGGTGTGCACGACCCCCTGGGACGTCGCCGTGGCCCGTCCGAGCGAGCCGCCCACCGTCAGCGGCTTGCCGGTCGTGACCGCCGGGATCGTGAAGCCGCGGTTCACGGAGTACGTGTCCATGACCCACGCCATGGTCTGCTCGTCGGTGCCGATGTCGGGCGCCATGATGTCCCGCTCGGGGCCGATGATCGGCATGATCTCGCTCGTGTACCGGCGGGTGACCCGCTCGAGCTCGGGCCGCGAGTGCGCGTGCGGGTCGATCGTCACGCCGCCCTTCGCGCCGCCGTACGGCACGTCGACGACCGCGCACTTCCAGGTCATCCACATCGCCAGGGCCCGGACCTCGTCCAGGTCCACGCTGGCGGCGTACCGCAGGCCGCCCTTGCCCGGGCCGCGCGAGATGTTGTGCTGCACGCGGTAGCCCGTGAAGACCTCCGTCCGGCCGTCGTCACGGCGCAGCGGGACGGCCACGCGCATCTCGCGGCGCGGAGTGGCGAGCATGGCGTGCAGACCCTCGTCGTAGCCGAGGATCTCGACCGCACGCGCGAGCTGGTGCTGCGCCGTGGCGAGCGGGCTGGCGTCGAGCGCACCGGGCGGGGCGGGGTCGCGGTCGGTCGTGGGACGGGCGGCCGGGGTGGGGACGGGGTCGGTCCCGGTGGCGGTCCGATCCGTCGCGTCGTCGGTCGGGGGCGTGCCGGCAGGAGGGTGATCCATGTCACCTACCCTGGCACGGGCCCCCGGCCCGGGCAGGTCAGCAGACGCGGATGTCGGTGACCCACTTCGTGACGTTCCCGCCGAGGTGACGGCTGTGCCGTGCGGGGACGCGCACGCACGCGCCGACGCTGCCGTTCGAGTACACGGGGGCGACCGACATCGCACGGTGCTGGCAGTTGTAGAGCCGCGCGGACCACGGCGACGGGAACGCCAGGTAGTACGACGACAGGTAGGAGCACCACGCCTCCTCGTCCTCCACCGTCGCCAGCGGACGGACCCCGCCGGTGCCGGCCGCGCCGCCGTCGGCACCGGCCCCCTCGGCGCCGGGCGCGACGACCACGGTGCCGCGGTCGACCGGGGCAGGCGGCGGTGCCGGTGCTGCGACCGCGGGGGAGGTCAGCGCGGCGACGGCGGCGACGAGCACGACCGCGGCACCGACGAGGGTGCGCAGCGGGCGGCCCCGGTGCGGCGTCCTCGCACGGTGCGGCGTCGGGCCGCTGAGCGGCGCGGGACGGGGGACCGGGGAGGACGTGCGGCGCACGGGCGCTCCTCTCGTCGGCCGGCACAGGAGCCGGCGGGGAGTGCGCCGCACGTCGTCGGGCGGCGCCGGAGCCACCCTCACAAACCCGACCCGGACATGTCAAGGACGGTACGACGAACGTCATGCATCCCCTCGACAGCCGGTGGGCGCGCGCCGCGGCCGCGACCGGGGCGCCACGGAGGAGGGCCGCCGACCCGCTCGGGAGCCGCGGGCCGTGCGTCAGACCTCTGCGCGGGCCGGCGCGCGGTGCGTCAGGCCGATGCGCGGACGACGAGCTCCGGGGCGAAGATCAGCGGTTCGCTCGGGGGTGCGCCGTGCAGCTGGTCGAGCAGTCGCGCGCCCGCCGCGCGGGCCATCGCGACGACCGGCTGGATGACGCTCGTGAGCGGCGGGTTCGTCGACGCGGCGACGCCGAGGTTGTCGTAGCCGACGACCGCCACGTCGCCGGGCACGTCGCGTCCGAGCTCGGCCAGCACGCCCAGCGCACCGGCCGCCATGAGGTCGGACGCGATGAAGATGCCGTCGACGTCGGGGTGCCGGGCGAGCAGCTCGCGCGCCGCCCGCGCTCCCGACGTGATGGTGAAGTCGCCGTGGACGACCGCGGACTGGTCGAGCCCCGCGTCCTGCATGGCACGCCGCCAGCCGGCGAGGCGGTCGATGCCCGCGGACATGTCCTGGGGGCCGGCGATGGTGCCGATGCGGCGGCAGCCGCGGTCCACGAGGTGCTGGGTCGCGATGCGCCCGCCCTCGGTGTTGTCGGTGTCGACGTACTGCACGTCCTCGTCGGGGGCGGACAGCGGACGTCCGACGAACACGTTGGGGACGCGCGAGGTCAGCAGCGCGCGGTCCAGCTCGTCGTCGCGGTGGTGCGAGACGACGATCGCGCCGTCGACGTGGCCGTTGCGCAGGTACCGGATCGTGCGCTCGCTCTCACCGGGACGGGCGATGACGAGGACCACCTGGATGTCCGAGTCGGCGAGCGACGTGCTCAGGCCGTTGAGCGTGCCCGCGAAGAACGGGTCGGAGAGCACGCGCTCGTCCGGCTCGGGGACGACGAGCGCGATCGAGTCCGTCCGCCGTGTGACGAGCGAGCGGGCGGCGCGGTTGGGCGTGTAGCCGAGGTCCGCCACCGCCGCCTCGACCGCCGACAGCGCCTCGGGGGAGACCCGCAGGCCCCCGTTGATCGCGCGCGAGGCCGTCGACCTCGACACACCGGCGCGCTCGGCCACCTGCTCGAGCGTCGGGGCGCTCGGGCGCACCCGCTCCGCTCCCGTCGGGACGTTCTCGACCACCGTTGGTCATCCCCTCCTGTGGCTGCTCGGCGAGCAGCGCGTCGACGTCCTGCTGCCCCGACCGTGCGAGGCACAGCGAGGCTACCCGGACGGACGACTCCCGCCCGGCCGGACGCACCGCGCGTCCGGCCGGGTGAGGAGCGCCTCAGCCCTTGACCGCTCCCGCCATGATCCCCGCGACCAGCTGTCGACCGGCGAACATGAACAGGATGATGAGGGGCAGCGTGACCAGGAAGACGCCCGCCATGACCAGCGAGTAGTCGACGAAGTAGTTCGCCTGGAGCAGCCGCACCGCCACGGGCAGCGTCGGGTTGTCCTGGTTCAGGACGATCGACGGCCAGAAGAAGTTGGTCCACTGGGTGACGAACGTGAAGAGCGCCAGCATGGCCGCCGCCGGACGCGCGGCCGGCAGCGCGATCGACCAGAACGTGCGGAACATCGAGGCGCCGTCCACGCGCGCGGCCTCGATGAGCTCGTACGGCAGCGCCTCCTCGAGGTACTGGGTCATCCAGAACACGCCGAAGGCGGTGACGAGCGCCGGCACGATGACCGCCTGCAGCGTCCCGATCCAGCCGATCTTCGCCATGATGATGTACAGCGGGATGACGCCGAGCTGCGTCGGGACCGCCATGGTCGCGATGACGAAGACGAGCAGCGGCCGACGTCCGCGGAAGTTGAGCTTCGCGAACGAGAACCCCGCCAGGGTCGAGAACAGCACCGTCGCCGCGGCGGTGACCACCGAGATGATCACCGAGTTGGTGAACGCCTTCCAGAAGTCGAAGGCGTCGGAGTTCATGACCTGGGAGAACTTGTCGAACAGCGAGGCGTCCGGCAGCAGCTGCGGCAGCGCGCTCTGGGAGATCGCGGCCGGGTCCGAGGAGCCGAGCAGCAGCGTGTAGTAGATCGGACCGAGACCCACGAGGACCGCGACGCCGAGGAGCACGTACGTCACGACCCCCGGTCGGCGGTCGTACCCGCCGACCCTGCCCTTCGTGCTGCGGGCGGCGGCGCGGGCCGCACCGGGGCCGGCCGACTGGCGGATCATGGGGACGGAGCTCATGCCGACCTCCTCGAGGAACGGGCGGCGGCACGCCGCTGACGGCGGGACGGTCGGTTGCCGCCCGAGGTCGAGATCCGGTTCGTGACCGCGAAGTTCACCAGGCCGATCAGCACGACGATGATGAAGAGGATCCACGCGACGGCCGCGGCGCGGCCGAGGTCGCGCTGCGTGCCCCATCCGACGTCGTAGAGGTACAGCGTGGTGGTCATCCACTGCTGCGAGGCGCCACCGCGGCCGATCTCGTCGAACACGCGCGGCTCGTCGAAGATCTGCAGACCGCCGATGGTCGAGGTCAGCACGACGAAGATGATCGTCGCCCGGATCTGGGGCACGGTCACCGAGAAGAACTGCCGCACGCGGCCGGCGCCGTCGATGATCGCGGCCTCGTAGAGCTCGCGCGGGACGGCCTGCATCGCGGCGAGGAAGATGAGGGTGTTGTAGCCGGTCCACCGGAAGTTGACCATCGAGGCGATCGCCACGTGGCTGGCGAGCGGGTCCACGTGCCAGCGCACGGGGTCGATCCCGACGACGCCGAGCGCGGTGTTGATGAGGCCGGACTGGTCCGCGAACATGCGGCCGAAGATCAGGCCGACGGCGACCGGGGCCACGACGTACGGCAGCAGGACGCCCATGCGCCAGAAGGTCTTCGCGCGCAGGTTCTGGTCCAGCAGGGCGGCCAGCGTGATCGCGACGAGCACCTGCGGCACGGACGACAGCAGGAAGATCGAGAACGTGTTGCGCAGCGACCGCCAGAACATCGGCTGGTCGAAGACGTCGAGGTAGTTCTGGAAGCCGATGTAGTCGCCCTGACCGCCCAGCAGCGCCCAGTCGTAGACCGACACGTACGCCGTGTACAGGAGCGGGAACAGGCCGGTGATCGCGAAGACGATGAAGAACGGCGAGATGTACAGGTAGGGCGAGAGCTTGACGTCCCAGCGCGACAGCTTCTGGGAGAAGCCGACCCGCCGCGGGGGACGGGGTGCGCCGGAGGGCGCGACGCGCTCGGGTGCGGGTGGGGACTGGACGGACATGGCGGACCTCGCGTGGGTGGTGACCCCGGGGGCTCAGGGTCGCGTCGTACCCGCAGACCCTCGGACGGCAGACGCGGGGGAGTTCCCCCCGCACGGAGGACCGGCCGGGGACGACGTCGTCCCCGGCCGGTCCGGTCGATCACAGACCCAGGTTCTCGAACGCCTCGACGGCGCTCTGCCAGCCCTGCTCGGGGTTCTGGGACTGCTCGACGTCGACGCGCAGGATCGCGTCGCTCACCGCCTGGTGGATCTGGAAGTAGTTCGGACCCTTGAACGGCGTGACGTCGATCGCCGCGGCGCGGTTCGCGAAGATCTCACCGACCGGCGCGTTGTTGAAGAACTCGTTCGTCGCAGCCGTGAGCTCCTCGTTCTCCCACGCCTCGATCTGGCTGGGGAACGTGCCCGCGTTGAGGAACGCCTTGATCTGCGTCTCGGGCGAGGTCAGCCACTCCGCCAGCTTCTGCGCCTCCTCGACGTTCTTGCCCGTCGCCGGGACGGTCAGGTACGAGCCGCCCCAGTTGCCGCCGCCGCCGGGGAAGACGTCCGCGACGTCCCAGCCGGTGACCCCGCCGGAGCGCTCCTCGACCGGGCCGGTCATCCACGCCGGGCAGAGCATGGTCGCGAAGCCGTTGCTCTGGAACGCGGCGTCCCAGTCGGGCGACCACTGCTGCAGGTGCGCCGACAGGTCGGCGGACGCGGTCACGACCTGCGTGAACGCCTCCTGGACCTCGGTGTTCTCGGCGAGCGGCTTCGGGGTGCCGTCGGACTCCTCGTAGGCGTTCTCCATCTGGTTCACGATGCCCTGGTAGATGGAGGTGGCGGAGTCGTACCAGGCGACGTCCGGCGAGGCGGCCTTGAACTGGCGACCGGCCTCGAAGTAGGACTCCCACGTCGCGTTGTCGCCGCCGAGGAGCTCCTTGACCGACTCGCGGTCGGACGGCAGGCCCGCGGCCTCGAAGAGGTCGGCGCGGTAGCAGATGCCCTCGGGGCCGATGTCGGTGCCGTAGCCGATGAGGCGGCCGTCCTCGGACGTGGCCGCCTGGACCTTCCAGTCCTCCCAGCGGCCCTCGACGGCGTCGCTCGTCAGGTCGGCGAACGCGTCCGCGCTCGTCAGGAGCTCGGGCAGCCAGTCGACCTCGATGGCCTCGATGTCGGCCAGGCCGGAGCCGCCGGCGGCGAGCTTGGTGGTGAGGTTCGTCCGCGCGTCCTCGGACCGGGCGGCACGCGTCTGCTTGACGGTGACGTTCGGGTTCTCCTCGCTGTACTCCGCGAGGAGCTCCTCGGTGTAGCCGAAGTCGTTGAAGGTCGCGACCGTGAGGGTGATCTTCTCGTCGCCGCTCGCGGCGTCACCGCCCTCGTCGCCGTTACCGCCGCCGGAGCAGGCGGTGGCGAGCATCGAGATGCTCATGATGCCGGCGGCGAGCGCCCACGACTTGCGTGTGGTCTTGCGCACTGTGACTCCCTTGTCAGTCGGACGGCGGCGTCGCCGTACCCCTGTGTCCACCCGGCACCCGGACGCCGCAGGGGCCGCGTCGGGCGACGCGCGTCGGGCCGTCGGGCCCCGCCGTGGGCCTCCCGTGGTCGTTCGCGGGAGCGTTCCCACGCGCTGGGTGACACCTTCGTCCGGTTCATGGGCGAGTGTCAAGGAGCGCGGTGTCCGCCGACCGGGTGGTAGCGATCCCACGAATGTGTCTTCGCAGGTCAGAGGGCCGAAGTGCCGCCCGCGTTACCCAATCGTTACGGCTGCGGGACCGGCGCGTGACCCGCCGGTGGACGGTGGTCTCGAGGAGCTGCTCGGAAGCAGGCGGGCGCGGGGCCCGCGCTCACGCCGTCGGTCCGTCGCGGCGCCCGGGGACGGCCTCGCCCGTGCTCGTCCCCGCCGCCCGTGGTGCGTCGCCCGCGAGCCACCGGCGCGCGACCACGGCCTCGGCGTCCAGGGCCGCCCGGACGGCCTGCGCGGCGGCGGCCTCCACCGCGGCACCGAACAGCGGCAGCGCCGCCCGCACGTCGCCGTCGTAGGTGAGCGTGCTGGCGTCCGCACCGCTCGACGTGAGCGCCGTGCGGCCCGTCACGCGGACCGGCGCGCCGACGATCTCCACGACGACCGTCCCCGTGCGGGTCCCGTCCGGGGCCGGCGCCTCCCACGCCTCGACCTGCCGCACCTCGATGCTCGCGCCGACGAGCCCCGCGAGGTGCGCGGGGATCTGCGCGGTGGGCAGCGACCGGCGGGTCGTGACCGTGAACGCGTCGGAGGCGGAGCCGGCGACGTCGACGTGGCGGTCCTGCGCGCCCGAGGCCCGCACCTTGGCGTCGACGTAGGCGGGGTCGGCGAGCAGCCGCGCGACCGCCGCCGGGTCGGCCGGCAGTTCGTGCGTGACGCTCAGCCGCACTGCGAGCACCCCCCTGCCGTCGTCGGAGCCGTCCCGCCCCTGGCAGGACGTGAGGCGCCGGCCCGTCGACGGGGGCTACAGCCGCCGCGCCGCCGTCCACCCGTGGACCGGCGAGGTCGAGCGTAACGCGCGCTGCGTACCCTGGGGCGGTGTCCACGCTGAGCGACCTCGTCGCACGTCACGGGCCGCTCGTCCCCGCCGACCTGGAGTGGCTGCACCTGCTCGTCGGCGACTGGCAGGTGGTGTCCGACCTCGCCTTCGCCGACCTCGTGCTGTGGCTGCCGACGGCCGACGGGGACTTCGTGGCCGTCGCGCAGTGCCGGCCGTCGACGGGGGCGACCGTCCACTACGACGACGTCGTGGGGTCCCACCCGCCGGACGGCCAGCGACCGCAGCTCATGCGCGCGCTCGTGGAGCAGGCGCCGCAGCGCTCGCGCGAGCCCCGCTGGTTCGGCTCGTACGCGGTGCGCGAGGAGGCGGTGCCGGTCGTGCGCGAGGGGCGCTCGATCGCGGTGCTCGCGCGGCAGACCAACCTCGGCGGCACCCGCACGCCCAGCCGGCTCGAGCTGAACTACGTGGAGGCGGCCGACGACCTGCTCGGCATGGTCGCGCGCGGCGAGTTCCCCGCCCGGACGCGCCGACCGGACCCCGTCGCGGTGCCCCGCGCGTGGGGGACGGGCTGGTGCGCCTCAACGGCGAGGGCGAGGTGCTGTACGCCAGCCCGAACGCCCTGTCGTGCTTCCACCGGCTCGGCGCGCTCGGGGACCTCGTCGGCCGCTCGCTCGTCGAGGTGACGTCCGACCTCATCGAGCAGAACGCGACCGTCGACGAGTCGATGCCGCTCGTGCTCATGGGCCGCGCCCCGTGGCGTGCCGACGTCGAGGCGCGCGGTGTCGCGCTGTCGCTGCGCGCGGTGCCGCTGACCGAGCACGGCGAGCGGGTCGGCGCGGTCGTGCTCTGCCGCGACGTGTCCGAGCTGCGCCGGCGCGAGCGCGAGCTGATCACCAAGGACGCGACCATCCGCGAGATCCACCACCGCGTGAAGAACAACCTGCAGACGGTCGCGGCCCTCCTGCGCCTGCAGTCGCGACGCATGAGCTCCCCCGAGGCGCGCGAGGCGCTCGGGGAGGCGATGCGGCGGGTCGCGACGATCGCGCTCGTGCACGAGACCCTCTCGCAGACCCTCGACGAGAGCGTGCCGTTCGACGACCTCGTCGGGCGCAGCCTGCGGCTCGCGGCCGACGTCGCCACCGCGGGTGCGCACGTGCGCACGACCGTGCGGGGGTCGTTCGGCGCGGTGCCCGCCGAGGACGCCACGGCGCTGGCGCTCGTCCTGACCGAGCTGGTCACGAACGCCGTCGAGCACGGGTTCGCGGGGCGTGAGCGCGGGTCCGTCGAGATCGTCGTCGACCGTGACGGCGACGGCCTGCGCGTCGAGGTGGCGGACGACGGGGCCGGGCTGCCCGCCGACCAGGGCGCCGGCACGGGACTGGGCACGCAGATCGTCTCCACGCTCGTGCGCAACGAGCTGGGCGGGTCGATCGTGTGGCGGCCGCGGGAGGGCGGCGGGACCTCGGTGGTCATCCAGGCGCGGCTGCGGCAGGGGCGTGAGGCGGCGACGGTCGCCTGACGGGACCGCCGCTCCTCCGACATGCCGCAGGGCCGCTCGCACGTGTCGCGAGCGGCCCTGCGGCGGCGGCCGGGAGGTGTGTGCCCCGGCCGCGTGGTGCCCCGCCGGGTGGGCGGGGACGGGTGCGGTGTCAGCCGGCGCGGCGCTGCCGGGCGGTGCGGCGCTTGAGCGCGCGGCGCTCGTCCTCGGACAGGCCGCCCCAGACGCCGGCGTCCTGACCGGTCTCGATCGCCCACTTCAGGCACGTGTCGACGACGTCGCAGCGACGGCAGACGGCCTTCGCCTCCTCGATCTGCTGGAGCGCCGGCCCCGTGTTGCCGATCGGGAAGAACAGCTCGGGGTCCTCGTCGAGGCAGGCTGCGCGGTGGCGCCAGTCCATGGGATCTCTCCTTGGCACGCGTCAACACGGCGCCTCTCGGTGTCGAGGGCGCGGCGGACGACGTGGAGTCAGTGGTGGGGGGACGTGCTGACATCCAGCGTCACACCCGTCCCCACCCGAGACAAGGGTTACGAGGAGGTTTCCTCACGGTGGCCGGTGAGGTCTTGGTCACATCTGTGCAACGGTCCTGCGTCCGCGCGGGTGGCCCCGCGGTCCGGTTCGCCCCGCCCGTCGGGCGAACGTCCAGGTCACGGCGGCGAGGGCCGCTGCGGGCCGATGACCTGCAACGTCGTCCCCCGCGCGGGGGAGTGACGTGGCGCACGCCGCACACGACCGGGCAGCAGGCGACCTGTGCGGTCGGCGCGCGTGACGACCGTCACGAGGGCCGGGCTCCCCGCCTCGCGATCGCGCGGGGCGGCCGCATGGTAAGAAGCGCCCCTGCGATCTGGTATGCACCACGCGGCTCGGCGTGTCGCCCCGCCGCGCCGGGGTCCGCGGGCCCGCCGGGGTCGCCCTAGGGTCGTGTGCATGTCGACCCCCCGTCCCGCCCTGCTCGTGGTCGCGTGCGGGCTCGTCCTGCTCGAGGCGCTGGCGCTCGTCGCCGCGGCCGTCGCCGGTGTCGTCGTCCTCGTGCGCGGTGCGGACGCGCCGGCCGTGGCGGCGTTCCTCGTCGCGCTCGCGCTCGGCGCGGCGCTGCTCCTCGGTGCGGCCGCCCGTGCCCTCTGGGGCGGGCGGCGGTGGGGTCGGGGGCCGGTCCTCACGGCACAGGTGCTCCTCGTCGTGGTCTCGACCACGCTCTGGGGCGCGGGTGCGCGTGCGGCGGCCGGGGCGGGTGTCGCGCTCGGGCTCCTCGTCGCGGTCGCGGTCCTCGCGCCCGCCGTGGTGGCCGTGACCGGGCGCACCGGGGGCGACGAGGGGACCGACACCCGGCGCTGAGGGCCGGCCCTTCGGGACGCGCCGCACGGGAGCCCGTCGTGGGCGGGCCGTGCGCGACGCGGCCCACGGGCACCGGCGCCCCGAGGTACCGACCCCGCGTCACGCCCCTCCGTCCGCCGGGTGCGCGTGCACCTGCACCCGCGTCAGCTCGCGCCCACGTCGCAGGACGCCGCGCCCCGGTACGCGCCGGGCGGGGTCGGCGTGCAGCAGGCCCGACGGTCCGAGCAGGGCGGCCGCGTCGACGTCGTGCGGGTCGAGCACGAGCACCTGCCGCCCCCGCAGCGCCCGCGCCACGGGCCCTCGGAACGCGCCGGCGGCGTGCGCGGTCGTCGTCGCGAGGGCCGCGACGTGGACGGCGTCGTCGGACAGGAGTGCCTCGAGCGCGTCCGCGACGGCCGGGCGCGTCCGCTCGAGCTCGTCGACGTCGTCCACCACGACGACGGCACGGGGCCGCCCGTCGGCGGGGCCGGTCGCGCCGCTGTCCGCGAGCCCGGCGGCGTCGACGGTCGTCCACACGCCGTCCGCCTCGGGACCGGGGGCGGGTGCGTCGCCGGCGACGCGCAGGACGCGGTGGCCGCGGCCGGCCCAGCCGCGGGCGACGGTGCGCAGCGCCTGCGTGCGACCGCTGCCGGGCGGTCCCGCCACGACGAGCGTGCGCCGCTCGTCCACGTGCACGACGTCCCCCGCGTCGCCGCCGACGCCGAGCGCGAGCGGACCCGCGGGTGCGGGGTCCTCCGGGGGCGCCACCGAGGCGGGCAGCGTCACGACGCGGACGGGGCCGCCCGCGACGGCGCGCCCGGCGCCGACGGCCGGACCGCACCCGGCCTCGTCGGTCGGGCCGGTCTCGTCGGTCGGGCGCGGCGGCAGCGCCACCTGGCACACGCGCGCCCCCGCGACGTCGCACACCACGGCCCGGCCGGGCAGGCGCCGGTCGGCGCCGAGGCCGGCAGGGACGCCCGCGGACGCGTCGGCGGACGGGTCGGCCGACGGCAGGACGAGGCGTGTCGGGAAGGCACCGAGCAGGCGGGTCACCTGCGGGACCACCGCGGCGGAGACGGCGACGGCGAGACCGGGCACGGGCTCGCGCCAGGCTGCCGTGAGCAGGTCGACGACCGCACCGCGGGCGTGGTGTGCCAGCTGCTCGAGCACGACGTCGAGCCGGTCCACCACGAGCAGGGCCGGCCGCGGCGGGTCGGCGGGCGTGAGCAGGCGACGCAGCAGCAGCCCGGTGCGGTGCGCGTCCGGCGCGGGCACGACGGTCCCGAGCCGCCCGGCGGCCACGACGGCCCGCAGGTCGGCCGTCGGGACGCCGAGCGCGTGCACGTCCCTGCCGGCGTGCCCGGCCTCCGCCGCGACGGTGAGCAGGGTCGTGGTCCTGCCCGAGCGCGGGCCGCCGAGGACGAGCAGCGGACCGGTGCCCGGGTCCCACCGCACGGCCGCCCGGCGCTGCTCCTCGGGCACGTCCGCGAGCGCCAGCGCGAGGCCCGGTCCGGCCGGCACGTCGCGCACCGCCACACGGTCCGGCAGCGCGGCGCACCACGGGACGTCGGGGCCACGGCGACCCGCCGCGGCCGCGCGCGCGGCCTCGACCCACGCACGCACGTCGTCCTCGACCTCGCCCGGTCCCGACGGGCGCCACCGTGGGGCGTCGCCGGGCACCGGTGGCAGCAGGCGCACGGGTGCGACGTCGCGGGCCCGGCGCGCCCGTGCGACCTGCAGGCACTGGGCCGGCCGGGCCCCCACCCGCACGACCGCCCGGCCGGGCACGCCGGGGTCGAGGTGGGCGGGGTCGACCGCGTCGACCACGTCGCGGGCGTCGGCCTCGTCCGCGACCCGCAGCGCGACCCGCTGCGTGACGTTCGCCCGCAGGTCGGCGGTCACGACGCCCGCCGGACGCTGGGTGGCGAGGACGAGGTGCATCCCGAGCGCCCGTCCCTGAGCGGCGAGCCGGGTCAGCACGTCGACCGCGTCCGGCACGTCCTCCGCGAGCGCACGCAGCTCGTCCACCACGACCAGGAGGCGCGGCGGCACGGCGGGGTCGTCGGGGTCGAGCACGCGCAGGTCCGCGACGCCCGCCGCGGCGAGGACCCGCTCGCGGCGGCGCAGCTCCGCGCGCAGCCCGACGAGGGTCCGGTGGGCCGCGTCGGCGTCCAGGTCGTCGACGTGGTCCACGACGTGCGGCAGCCGGGCCAGCGGCCCGAGCCCGGTGCCACCCTTGAAGTCGGCGAGCAGCACGGCGAGCCGGTGCGGCGGGTGCTGCAGCGCGAGTGCGAGGACGAGCGTGGTGAGCAGCTCAGACTTCCCCGCGCCCGTGGTGCCGGCGACGAGCACGTGCGGCCCGTCGGCGTCGAGGTCGAGCCCGACCACCGCACCGTGCGCGCCGCGCCCGAGCGGGACGTGCAGCCTGGCGTCGGCGCTCGACCGGGCCCAGCGCGCGGCCACCGCGGCGGGGTCCGGGGCGGGCACGCCCGGCAGCGTGCCGAGCGGCACCGAGGTGGGCAGCCGCCGCCCGGCGGAGGACGGCGGGGACGCAGGTGCGCCCGGGGCGGGAGGCGCGCCTGCCACCGGCCCCGCGACCGGCCCTGCATCCGGCCCTGCGTCCGGCCCCGTGGACGGTCGGTGCCGCAGGGCCGCGAGGCGCCGGGCCGCGTCCTCCGCGACCGCCGCACCGGCCAGCTCCGCGGGCTCGCGCCGCCGTCGCCCGTCGGGCTCCTCCCGGACCGCGTCGTGTGCGGCGACCCGCACGACGGTGGTGGCCCACGCGGGCACCGGCGCGCCCGGTGGCACCAGGAGCAGGAGGCGGTGGTGGGGTGCGGCGCTCGCGCGCCAGCCCGTGCACGCGTCGTCGGGGCCGTCGGCGACCACGAGGACGGTCGGCGGCTCCGCGTCGGGCGCGTCGGTCCCGCTGCGGGCGGGTGCGTCCGTGACCGCGGCGGGCTGCGGGAGGTCGCGGCGCGGGTCGAGCCAGCGGGCCCAGGACCAGTCCCGGGGGTGGTCCGTCCGTACGTGCAGCCCGGCTGCGGGTGCGGCGGCGAGCGTGCGCAGCACGAGTGCGCGGGCGGCGGCCAGCGTCACGCTGCGGTCGCCGACGAGGGCGAGGGTGCCGTCCGCCGGCCACGGCGGTGCGCTCGCGTCCGGTCCCGTGGGGCCCCGCCCCCAGCAGCGGAGCACGCAGGCGACGCGGACGGCCGCGACGTCGGGCAGCGCCGGGCGGGGCGCGGGTGCGGGTCCGGCGGGCTCCGGGTCCGCGGAGCCCCGCGACGCCAGCAGGGTCACCGCGGCGACCGCGGCGCCGACGAGCAGCAGCGGCTGGCGCAGCGCGACCGCGAGGACGGCACCGGTGAGGCCGGAGGCGAGTGCCGACCAGGCCCAGGGCGCCAGGCGCCGGCGCGGGCGGTGGTGCCGGCCGTGGACGAGCGCCCCCTCGGGGTCCCGCAGCGCGAGCACGGTCCCCCCGACGCGCAGCGCGCGTCGCGGCCGCCACGTCCGCCACAGGCGCCCGACGTGCGTGCACCCCGCCCGTCCGACGGCGCCCCGCCCGTCCGCCGGGCCCACCTGCGTCCCGCGAGCACGGCCGGGCAGCCCGCGCCCGAGCGCCGTGGCCGCG
This sequence comes from Cellulomonas sp. JZ18, assembly GCF_009720485.1. NCBI lineage: Bacteria > Bacillati > Actinomycetota > Actinomycetes > Micrococcales > Cellulomonadaceae > Cellulomonas > Cellulomonas sp. JZ18. The sequence goes on from NZ_CP045245.1 coordinate 1,282,214, forward strand.
CCGGGCGCACGGACGAGCAGCGCGCCGCCGCCGTGCACGCGCACGCGTACGCGCGTGGTGCGCCGGGAGCGTCGCACCTCGAGCCGGACACCGGCGAGCGCGTCGTCCGCCAGGCACCACGTGCCCTGCGGCGGGGCCGTGGCGGCGGTCAGCACGACGCGGCTGCCCGGGGGCAGGGCGTGCACGTGGCCGGCGTCGGGGCCGGCCACGACCGCGACGTGCCGGTCGGCCCGCGCCGCGGCCGCCACCGGGTCGTCGCGCGTCGGGGCGAGCGAGGCGCACGCGCCGACCAGGAGCGGGGGCACCCCGGCGGGGTGGGTGTCGTCGAGCACAGTGCCGTCGACCGCCAGCCGCACCGCGCTCGCGGCCCAGCGCGGGTCGCCGGTGAGCAGGGCCAGGTGCCGGCGGACGGCGCCCGCGGACGTGCCGGGCTCCACGTGGACGTCGGCGGCGGGGCGGGGGGCGCCTGGGCGAGGATGCGCACGCGCCACGGTCGCCCGTGCGGACCGGGCCCGGGACCGTCCGTGCCGCGTCCTGGGGACGACGGGGAGGAGGTGCGGGGCTGGGGTCGGGTGGAGACGACCGGACGCCCACCGCCGAGGAGTGCCGGCCGGGACGCCCCGGGGGCGCCCTCGTCCTCGACGAGGGCGCCCCCGGGGCGCGGGACCGCCGGCGCGGCCGGCGCTGCCGTCAGTCGACGGCGAGCGCGGCGACCGCGGGCGTCCGGGCCGCGGACCGGCCGGGCAGCACGGACGCGACCAGACCCGCCAGCAGCGCGACCGCGAGGACGATGCCCAGGTCCGACCACGGCACCGCCAGGTGCAGGTCACCGGTCGTGCCGAACACCGTCGCCGCGCCCGCCCAGCCGTAGAAGAGCCCGAGCCCGACGCCGAGCGCCGCACCGACGCCGGCGATGAGCATGCCCTCGACCGCGAGCATCCACCGCAGGCCGCGTCGGGACAGCCCGATCGCCCGGAGCGTGGCCGACTCGCGCCGGCGCTCGATCACCGACAGCGACAGCGTGTTGGCCACGCCGACCAGCGCGATCACGACGGCGACCGCCAGCAGCCCGACCACGACGGCCAGCAGCGTGTCGATGGCCCTCTCGTACCCCTCGCGCTCGGTCCCGCCGCTGACGACGTACACGTCGGCGTCACCCACGGCCTCCTGCACGCCGGCGAGGACGTCCCCCGCGCCCGCCCCGGGCGCCATCGAGGCGAGCAGGACGGTCCGGTCGGCCTGCACGCCGAGCGCCCGCGCCGCCTCCGACGTGAGGTACACCTCGCCGTTGCGGCCTGCACGCACCTCGAGGTCGACCGGCGGCCCCAGCTCGGACTCGCCGGACGCGTCGGTGAGGGTCATCGACGCCCTCCCGTCGGCCTCGACCCAGTCGGGGACGACGGACACCCCGTCGAGCAGGGCCGCGGCGACCCCCTCCTCCGCGAGCACGGTCCGTGCGGCGTCGTCGTCCACGACGAACGCCGCCAGGAGCGAGTCGTCGGCGGAGACGTACGCCGTCGGGACGCGGACCACGGCGTCGATGCCGGGCGTGTCCGCGACCCGTCGCTCGACCTCCGCCGGCACCGAGCCCTCGTCGTCCGTCGGGGCGAGCAGCACGTCCACCGGGTAGCGCTCGTCGAGCTCCTGGGCGAGGGAGACCCGCGCGGACGCGGCCCCCGTGCTCATCATCGCGACCAGCGTCACCCCGATCAGCAGGGCCGTGCTCGTCGCCGCGGTGCGCCGCGGGTTGCGGATCGTGTTGGCCGCGGCGAGCCGCGTGCTGGGGCCGCCGCGGCGCAGGACGGCGCCCACGCCGGAGACGACGCGGGGGAGCCAGAGCACGGCGCCGAGCAGGATGCCGACGAACGACGCCGCCCCGCCCAGCACGCCGACGAGCAGGGGCAGCATCTGGCCCACGCCCACGCCCGCGGCGGCCATCGCCACCGCGCCGAGCAGCAGCGCCACCCCGCCGACCGTGAGCAGCAGCGAGAGCACGAGCCGCACGCGCCCGGCGCCCGCCCGCAGCGTCGGCGCGTCCACCGGCCGCAGCGCGGCGATCGGCGGGACACGCGTGGCGATGCGCGCCGGGACGAGCGCGGCCAGCACCGTCACGGCGGTGCCGAGCAGCAGCGGCAGCAGCACGACCGCGGGCGTCAGCGTGACCGTGGTCGGCAGGGGCACGCCCAGGTCGATGCGGGACAGCACCGACAGCGCGGCCTGCGCCAGCCCCACCCCGAGCAGCAGCCCCGCCAGGGAGGCGCCGACGCCGAGGACGGCGGCCTCGAGCAGGACCGACGCGCGCAGCTGGCCGCGACGGGCGCCGACGCAGCGCAGCAGCGCGAGCGTGCGGGTGCGCTGGGCGACGATGACCTGGAACGTGTTCGCGATGACGAGGGCCGCGACGAGCAGGGCGACCGCGGCGAAGCCCAGCGCCACCATGACGAGCACGTTGCCGCCGTTGCCGATCTCCTCGACCGACTCCGCGGCGGCCTCGTCGCGGGTGAGCACCGAGGCGCTCGGGAGCTGCGCCTGCAGGGCCGCGCGCACGGCGTCGGCACGGTCCGGGTCGGTCGCCACGAGCAGGCGCAGCGGGCCCGCGTCCTCGACGGAGCGGTACCCGCTCCAGCGCAGCGCCGAGCCCGGGCTCACCAGCGCGGCGCCGCCGTACTGGCTCCACGCGCCCGCGGGGTCCTCGACGAGGCCGACGAGCCGCACGTCGGACGACTGCTCCGCGGGCTCGTCCTCGCTCGCGTCGTCGGGGACGGGCCACCACGTGACCCGCAGCTCGTCACCGATCCCCGCGCCCAGCCGCTCGGCGGTCGCCGCGCTCAGGGCGATCTCGTCGTCACCGGCGGGCGACGCCCCCTCGACCACCTCGAGGGTGCCGAGACGGGGGTCGGAGGGGGTGGCGACGAGGCGCTCGCTCGTCTCGCGCGCCCCGTGGGAGAGGCGCGTGAAGCCGATGAGGACCGGGTCCGCACCGCGGACGCCGGCGGTGCCGCGCACCTGCGCGAGGTCCTCGTCGGAGAACCCGTCGTCCCCCGCGACGACGAGGTCCGCGTCGCCGTACGAGGCCGTCACGGCGTCGTAGCCGGTGCGCGTGATGACGTCGCCGGCGACGAGCGTCGCGGCGACGAACGCCGCGCCGAGCGCGATCGCGACGCCCGCCGCGACGAGGCGGCCCAGGCTGCGGCGCATCTGGGCCAGGGTGAGCCGCAGCATCAGGCGTCCCTCCCGACCGGCGCCTCGAGGCTGCGCAGACCGTCGAGCGCGGCGAGCACCGACTCGGGCGACGGGTCGCCGACGTCGCCGGCGATGCGTCCGTCGGCGAGCAGCACGACGCGGTCCGCGTACGCGGCGGCCGTCGGGTCGTGCGTCACCATGACGACGGTCCGCCCGAGCTCGCGCACCGAGCGGCGCAGGAAGCTGAGCACCTCGGCGCCGGCGCGCGAGTCGAGGTTGCCGGTGGGCTCGTCGGCGAAGACGACCTCCGGCTGGGCGATGAGGGCGCGCGCGATCGCGACGCGCTGCTGCTGGCCGCCGGACATCTCGCTGGGCCGGTGCGACAGGCGCGAGCGCAGGCCCAGCGTCTCGACGAGCGTGTCGAACCAGCCGCGGTCCACGGACGCGCCCGCCAGGTCGAGCGGCAGGACGATGTTCTGCTCCGCCGTGAGCATCGGCAGCAGGTTGAAGGACTGGAAGACGAAGCCGACGCGGTCGCGGCGCAGGCGCGTCAGCTCGTCGTCGCCGAGCCGCGTGATGTCGGTCGCGCCGAGGTGCACGCTGCCCGACGTCGCCTGGTCGAGACCGGCGAGCAGGTGCATGAGCGTGGACTTGCCCGACCCGGACGGACCCATGATCGCGGTGAACGCGCCGGCGGCGAAGTCGACGTCGACGCCGTCCAGCGCGCGGACGGCCGCCGCCCCTGACCCGTAGACCTTGGTCAGGTCACGGGCGCAGGACGCGGCGGGGCGGTGCGGCGACGCGGCCGCGGGCGGCTGGTCGGCGGGACGGTGCACGGTGGTTCCCACGGGGTGGTGCTCCTGTTCTGCTGGGGACGGCACCAGCCTGCTCGGCCGGGGGCGTGCCCCGCGTCCGGCCGGCGGTGGGTCGCCCCCGGCGGTACGTCATACCCAGGCCGCACGCGCCGGCCCGTCGGCGGGCGGACGGCGGCGAGGAGCCGTGCTCCCCGGGGCGTCCCGCCCGCGGTCAGGCGCCGGGCCGGACCAGACCGGTCTCGTAGGCCACCACGACCGCCTGCACGCGGTCGCGTGCGCCGAGCTTGGCGAGGATGCGGCCGACGTGGGTCTTGACGGTCGCCTCGGCGACGAACAGGTCCTGCCCGATCTCGGTGTTGGACCGCCCGCGGGCCATGAGCACGAGGACCTCGCGCTCGCGGTCGGTGAGCTGGGCGACCGCCCGGTGCGCCGGGTCGTCCGCGGCCGCCGGCTCGTCGGTGGGCAGGGCCGTGACGAGGTGCTCGAGCAGGCGGCGCGTGCTCGAGGGGGCGATCACGGCGTCCCCGCGGTGCACCGTGCGGATGGCCGCGAGCATCTCCTCCGGCGGCGCGTCCTTGAGCAGGAACCCGCTCGCACCGGCCCGGATCGCGCTGAGGACGTACTCGTCCAGGTCGAACGTGGTCAGGACGATGACGCGCGGCGCGGGGTGCTCGGGCGTGCCCCGCGCGACGATCGCCTCGGTCGCCTCCAGGCCGTCCATCGTCGGCATGCGCACGTCCATGAGCACGACGTCGACCGGGCCGGTCGCCGTGCGCGCGGCCGGGTCGAGCGCACGCACCGCCTGCGCCCCGTCGCCCGCCTCGAGGACGACCTCGAGGTCCGGCTGGGAGTCGATGACCATCCGGAACCCGGCGCGGACCAGCTGCTGGTCGTCGACGAGGGCGACGCGCACGCGGCCGTCGGGGAGGCCGGGGGCGGGGTCCGGGAGCGTCACGCGCGGGTTCCTTCCGAGGAGCTGGGGGAGGCGGTGGGGGACGTCGGTGCCGCGGGGGCCGGGGCCGGCGGCGCGGACCCGGCCGCGGCGCCGGGCCGGGCCGACGACGGCGTGGGGAGCTCCGCGCGCACACGGTACCCACCGCCCGGTCGTGGGCCGACCGTCACCGTCCCGCCGAACATGGCGGCCCGCTCGCGCATGCCGACCAGGCCCTGGCCGAGCCCGTCGCTGTCGGCGGCGGCGCCCCGTCCGTCGTCGCTGACCTCGAGCCGGACCGCGGCGGGCAGCCACTGCAGCATGACGGTGACGGACGGGTCGGGGCCCGCGTGCTTGAGCACGTTGGTGAGGGACTCCTGGGCGATCCGGTACACCGTGAGCCCGGCGCCGGGCGGCAGGTGCCGGGGCGTGCCCAGGCGCACGAGCGAGACCCTCATCCCGCTCGTGCGCATGTGCGCGACGAGCGTCTCCAGGTCGTCGACCGCCGGCTGCGGGGTCGTCGCGGGACCGCCCGCCGCGCCGGCCGTCCCCGTGGGCGCGAGGGCGGCACCGGCCGGGGCACCGTCGGGTGCGGGGGCGCCGCCGAGCGGTCGGCTGGCGTCCGTGCGCAGCACGCCGAGCAGCCGCCGCATGTCGGTGAGGGCCGCGCGGCCCGTCTCGGCGATGGTGCCCAGGGCGCGTGTGGCGGCGTCGGGGTCGGCGACGGCGGCGTACCGGCCGCCGTCGGCCTGGGCGATCATGACGGTGAGGCTGTGCGCCACGATGTCGTGCATCTCGCGCGCGATGCGCGCGCGCTCGGCCGCGGCGGCGATGACCGCCTGCTGGTCGCGCTCGACCTCGAGCCGCCGGGCGCGGTCGACGAGCGCCTCGAGGTGCTCGCGCCGGCTGCGCCGCACGAGGCCGAACGCGAACGTGGCGGCGAACATCGAGCCGACGAACAGCGACAGGATGATCGTCGCGGGCCAGTAGAACGCGCCCTGCACGCTGAGCAGGACGCTGAGCAGCATCGTGCCGGCCGCGGCACCGGCGAAGGCGACGCGGTAGGCCCAGCGCGGCCCGTGCACGGTGACGGAGTACAGCGCGAGCAGCACGACGAGGTCGGCCGGGAAGAGCATCGGCATCCCGAGCACCATGTGCCCGAGGGTGGCCGTGTAGACCGCCGCGACGCTGGCCACGGGACGCACGCGCCGCCACGCCAGCGGGGCGATCGTCGCGAAGGCAGCCAGGCGGGTGCCGGGGTCCGTCACGGGACCGGCGGCGGACAGGTCGGTCGCGACCGTGCCGAGGACGAGCCACAGCAGCGCGGCCCCGCCGGCGTCGACGGCGAAGCGGTGGGAGTCCTCCCACCGCAGCAGGCGGTCCCACCACGTCACGTGGTGAGCGTAGGCGGGGACCGGCGGCGCACGCGTGCACCCGCGGACGGACCGGAGCGTGCGGGGCCTCCCCCCGCGGACGCACGCGGGCGCCCGGCGTGTCCCGGACACGCCGACACGTCCGGGGACAGGTGGGACCTGGGTCTGGCGGACGTGGGGAGTCCGTGACCTAACATGGCCGGATGACCCAGGTGCTGCTGGCGGAGGACGACCCCGCGATTGCCGAGCCTTTGGCGCGGGCTTTGGGTCGTGAAGGGTACGACGTGCGCGTGCAAGGCACTGGTCAAGGGGCGATCGACGGCGCCGCGACCGCCGACCTCGTCGTCCTCGACCTCGGCCTGCCCGACATGGACGGCCTCGACGTGGCGCGCGCGATCCGCAGCCAGGGCCTCACGACGCCGGTGCTCGTGCTCACGGCCCGCGCCGACGAGGTCGACCTCGTCGTCGGCCTCGACGCCGGTGCCGACGACTACGTGACCAAGCCGTTCCGCCTCGCCGAGCTGCTCGCGCGTGTCCGGGCGCTGCTGCGCCGCACGGTCGGGGACCCGCAGGACGAGGACGAGCTGCACGCGCAGGACGTGCGCGTGGACGTCGCCGCGCACCGCGCCTTCCAGGGCGAGCGCGAGCTGCACCTGACGGCCAAGGAGTTCGACCTGCTGCGCGTGCTCGTCGGTGCCGCGGGCACCGTCGTGTCCCGCGACGCCCTCATGCGCGAGGTCTGGGGCTCGGACCCCACGGGCTCGACCAAGACGCTCGACATGCACGTCTCCTGGCTGCGCCGCAAGCTCGGCGACGACGCGAACGCGCCGCGCTACGTCACCACCGTCCGGGGCATGGGCTTCCGGTTCGAGGCGGGTGCCGCGACGGCGGCCGCGGGCGTGCCGGCCGCGGAGCGCGTCGACCAGGTCTGACCGTGCGCCGTCGCGTCCTGCAGGCGACGATCGCCGCCGTCACGGTGGCCGTCGTCCTGCTCGGCTTCCCGCTGGCGTTCCTCGGGGCCCAGCTCGTGCGCGAGAACGAGGTGCGCGGGCTCGAGGTGCGTGCGGAGTCCGTGGCCCGCACGGTCGACTTCCGCCTCGAGCAGGAGATCGGGCTGAGCGACCGCATGCTCGAGCCCTACACGGGCGGTGACGGGGAGATCGCCGCGTCCGTGGAGGTCCGGACGGCCGACGGCGAGACGTACCGGGCGGGCCCCGCGGTCGAGGACCGCACGATCGCCGTGCGCCTCACCTCGGACACCCTGGCCACGGTGGTGCTCCAGGTGTCCTGGTGGGACGTCTTCTGGTTGTCCGCACGGGTCATCGGGCTCGTCGTCGTCGCCGCGGTCGTGGCCTTCGGCGCCGGGATCGCGATGGCCATCTGGCAGGCCAACCGCCTCGCGGCGCCGCTGGTGTACCTCGCGGCGTCGGCGGAGCAGCTCGGCTCGGGCCAGGTGCGCCCGCAGCTCGAGCCGTCCGGCGTGGAGGAGATCGACCTCGTCGCCGCGGAGCTCGCGCGCAGCGCGGACCGCATGGCGGGGCGGCTCGCGGCCGAGCGGCAGTTCGCCGCGGACGCCTCGCACCAGCTGCGCACACCGCTGACCGCGCTGTCCATGCGGCTCGAGGAGATCATGCTCACCGCGGGCGAGCCGGAGGTCCGCGAGGAGGCCCGGATCTCGCTCGAGCAGGTCGAGCGGCTCGTGCGCGTCGTCGACGACCTGCTCACGCGGTCGCGACGCACGCAGGGCGGCACGACCGAGGCGGTCCGCCTCGTCGAGGTCGTCCGCCAGCAGGAGGAGGAGTGGGCGCCGACGTTCGCGGCGGCCGGCCGCCGGCTCGTCGTGGAGGTCGACCCGGCGACGCAGGTGCTCGCGACCCCGGGCGCGCTCGCGCAGGTCCTGGCGACCCTCATCGAGAACTCCCTCAAGCACGGCGCGGGCACCACGACCGTCCGCTCGCGCTCCGGGGGGGCCGCGCGCAGCGTCGTCGTCGAGGTGGGCGACGAGGGCGCGGGCGTGCCCGACGACCTCGCGCCGCGGATCTTCGAGCGTGAGGTGACCTCGGGCGCCGGCACAGGCCTCGGGCTGGCCCTGGCACGGGACCTCGCGAGCGCGGACGGGGGCCGGCTCGAGCTCGCGCAGCGCCGCCCGGCGGTGTTCGCGGTGTTCCTGTCCGGCGTGCCGGCGTCGTTGCGGCCCGAGGTGGTGCTCCCGCGCGGCGCCATGGTGTCGGTGCGCCGCGACCGGCGGCGCTGACCGCGCGGACCGCCGGGCCCCCTAGGGTGGGGGCTTCCACGACGACGGCAGGAGGGTGGCGTGCGGGCGATCGACCCGGTGCTGCAGCACTACGCCTGGGGCTCGACCACGGCGATCCCGGAGGCGCTCGGGTCCGTCCCCGACGGCACACCGGTCGCGGAGGCGTGGTTCGGGGCGCACTCGTCCGCCCCGTCGCCGGTGCACGTCGACGGCGGCCCGACGACCCTCGACCGGTTCCTCGTTCGCGACCCCCGTCGCACCCTCGGCGACGACGTGGTCGCCCGGTTCGGCGGTCGGCTGCCGTACCTGCTCAAGCTCGTCGCCGCGGCGGCGCCGCTGTCGCTGCAGGTGCACCCGACGCGCGAGCAGGCCTCCGCGGGCTTCGACGCCGAGGAGGCGCGCGGCCTGGCCGTCGACGACCCGCGGCGCAGCTACAAGGACCGCAACCACAAGCCCGAGCTCGTGTACGCGCTGAGCCACTTCGAGGCGCTCGTCGGGTTCCGTGCGCCGCGACGGACCGCGGAGATCCTCGCCGGCGTCGACCACCCCGTCGCGGAGCGGCTGCTGGAGCTCGTCACCGCCGACGCCACGTCCGAGGGCGTGCGTGCCGCGTTCACCGAGCTGGTCGGCCCCGAGACTCGCCCCGCGCCGGAGGAGGTGGACGCCCTCGCCCAGGTGTTCGCCCGCCGGCTGCGGGACGGGTCGCCCTCGCCGCGCACGGACCGGGCGGTCGCGACGCTGGCTGCGGCGTACCCGGGGGACCCCGGCGCCGTGACCGCCGTCCTCCTCAACCCCGTCACGCTGCGCCCCGGCGAGGCGTGCTTCGTCCCCGCCGGCGCCGTGCACGCGTACCTGCAGGGGTCGGCGATCGAGGTGATGGCGAACTCGGACAACGTGCTGCGCGCCGGTCTGACCTCCAAGCACGTCGACATCCCGGAGCTCCTGCGCACGGTCGACTGCGTCGCCGCGCCCCCCATCCGCATCGCCGCGGAGCGCTCGTTCGACGCGACCGAGGTCTTCTACGCGCCCGTCGACGACTTCGAGCTGTCCGTCACGCGGCTCACCGACGGCCGCCCCGCGCGCCTGCCCGGCGTCGGCCCGCGCATCGTGCTGTGCCTCGAGGGCACCTGCTCGCTCAGCGCGGACGGCGGCGAGCACCTGGAGGTCCGCAGCGGCCAGGCCGTCTTCGTCGAGGCGGCCGACGGGCCGCTCGTCGTCCAGGGGTTCGGCCAGCTGGTCCAGGCCTCCGTCCCCTGACGGCTAGGCTCGTCGCCCGTGACCCCTCCCACCGTGGCCGTCGTGGGCGGCGGACAGCTCGCCCGCATGATGGCCGGACCCGCGACCGCCCTGGGGCTGCGCCTGCGCGTCCTCGTCGAGGCTCCCGGGTCGTCCGCGGCCCAGGCCGTGGCCGACGCGCCCGTCGGGGCCGCCGGCGACGTCGACGCCGTGACCGCGCTCGTCGCGGGAGCCCAGGTGCTCACGTTCGAGCACGAGCACGTGCCCGGCGCCGTCCTGGACGCCGTCGCCGCGCGCGGCGTGCCGGTCCGGCCCGGACCGCACGCGCTGCTGCACGCGCAGGACAAGGTGGTCATGCGGGAGCGGCTCACCGCGCTCGGCGTGGCGTGCCCCCGGTGGGCCCCCGTGGCCACGGCCGACGAGCTCGCCGCGTTCCTGGCCGCCGGTGGTGGCCGTGCCGTCGTCAAGACGGCGCGCGGCGGCTACGACGGCAAGGGGGTGCGCGTGGTGCACGACCCCGCCGAGGTGGCCGACTGGCTGGCCGCGGCCGCCGACGGGACCGGTCCCCGCCTGCTGGCCGAGGAGCTGGTGCCCTTCCGCCGGGAGCTCGCCGCGCTCGTCGCGCGCACGCCCTCCGGCGCGGTGGCGACGTGGCCCGTGGTGGAGTCCGTGCAGCGCGACGGCGTGTGCGCGGAGGTCGTCGCGCCGGCGCCGGACCTGCACCCGGCGACCGCCGCCGCGGCCGCCGACGTCGCGCGCCGCGTGGCGGAGGGGCTGGACGTCACGGGCGTCCTCGCGGTCGAGATGTTCGAGGTCGACGACCCGGACGGCGGTGCCCCGCGGGTCCTCGTGAACGAGCTCGCGATGCGGCCCCACAACTCGGGCCACTGGACGATCGACGGTGCGGTGACCAGCCAGTTCGAGCAGCACCTGCGGGCCGTGCTGGACCTGCCGCTGGGCGCCACCGACGCGCGCGCCCCCTGGACGGTCATGGTGAACCTGCTCGGCAGCGCCCTCGACGACCCCACGGACGCGCTCGCGGCGGTGCTGGCCGCCGACCCGGCCGCGAAGGTGCACCTCTACGGCAAGGAGGTGCGGCCGGGGCGCAAGCTCGGCCACGTGAACGTCAGCGGCCACGACCTCGAGGACGTCCGCGCACGTGCGCGGGCCGCCGTCGCGCTCCTGCGCGGCGAGGCGTCCGCACCCGGCGACGGAGGAACGGCATGAGCGGCGCACCCCTGGTCGGCATCGTCATGGGCTCGGACTCGGACTGGCCCGTGATGCAGGGGGCCGCGGACGCCCTCGCGGAGTTCGGCGTCCCCGTCGAGGTGGACGTCGTCTCGGCCCACCGCCAGCCCGACAAGATGGTGGCCTACGGTCGCCAGGCCGCCGAGCGCGGCCTGCGCGTGCTCGTCGCGGGTGCGGGCGGCGCCGCGCACCTGCCGGGCATGCTCGCGGCCGTCACGCCCCTGCCGGTGGTGGGGGTGCCCGTCCCGCTGGCGCACCTGGACGGCATGGACTCGCTGCTGTCCATCGTCCAGATGCCCGCCGGCGTGCCCGTGGCCACGGTCTCCGTGGGCGGCGCGCGCAACGCGGGGCTGCTCGCGGTGCGCGTCCTGGCGTCGGGCGTCGACGAGGAGGCCGTGCGCCTGCGTGCCGCGATGGTGGACTTCCAGGAGGGTCTGCGCGCGCAGGCCGACGCGAAGGGGGAGCGACTGCGCGCCCTCGCGCACCGCCCGCCCACCGGCTTCACCGCCTGACGGACGCGCCCGCCGGGGGGCCGCGGGCCGTCGGCACCGCGCACCCGGCGGGCTGGCGTCCGGGCGCGGCGCTGGCGCTGCGGACGCGCCGCGCCGTGCCTACGGTCGTGCGGTGACGTCCGCGCCCCCCGCGTCCGGCGCGCCGACCCCGCGCCCCGTCGACGCACGCCCCGCCGACCCGCGCGCCGCCGACACGCGCCCCGCCGATCCGCGCCCCGCGGGGCGGGCCGCCTCCCGCCTCGTCGCCCTCGACGCGCTGCGCCTGGTCGCCGCGCTGGCGGTCGTGGTCTACCACTTCACCGCGCGCGAGTCCTCGGTGTGGGGACCGGACCAGGACCGGGTGCTCGGTGCGGTGGCACCCTGGACCTCGTACGGGTCCCTCGGGCCCGAGCTCTTCTTCGTGATCTCCGGCTTCGTCATCCTCATGTCGGCCTGGGGACGCACCACGGTGGCGGTCGTCGCCTCGCGCATCGGGCGGCTGTACCCGTCGTACTGGGTCGCGGTCCTGCTCACGGGGCTGCTGCTGCTCGTCGTGTGGCCCGAGGGCAAGCACGTCACACCCGGCCAGGTCGCCGTGAACCTGACGATGCTGCAGTCCGCGCTCGGCGTGCCGCACGTCGACGGCGTGTACTGGACGCTCTGGACCGAGCTGCGGTTCTACGTCCTGGTCGGGGTCCTCGTCCTCGTCGGCGTCACCCGGCGGCGCGTGCTCGCCGTGGCCTTCCTGTGGCCGCCGGTCGCGCTCGGCGTGGCGCACCTCGGCCTCGACGACCTGGCGTCCCTGCTCGTCGCGGACTACGCGCCCCTGTTCGCCGCAGGCATGGCGCTGTTCGTCGTGCACCGCGAGGGTCACGCGCCGCTGCCGTGGGCGGCGGTGGCCGCGAACACCGCGCTGGCGGTCGTCCTCGTGACGCCGTCGCGCGCGGCCGTCCTGGAGCGCGTCACGGGGATCGTGCCGTCCACGGCGGGTCTGGCGGCCGGGGTCGTCCTGTGCGTCGTCCTCGTGGCGGCCGTGGCGCTGACGCCGCTGGCGCGCCTGGACCGGCCGGCGGTGGTCGCCGCCGCCGCGCTGACCTACCCGCTGTACCTCGTGCACCAGTACTGGGGCCTGTGGACCATCGGTCTCGTGGCCGACCACGTGCCGGCGTGGGTGGCGGTCGCGGCCGCCGTCGCGGTCTCGGTCGCGCTCGCGTGGGCGGTCCACCGCCTCGTCGAGGCGCCGTACGCCCCGGCCCTGCGCCGCCGCGCCGAGCGCACGCTCACCGACCTGCGGGACCGGCTGCTCGGCCGCGTGAACCACGGCCCGCGCGCCCTGCACGAGGCGCGCCGCCTGGGGATCGCCCCGGGTCAGCTGCCGGGGACGCCGCCCACCTGACCGGGAGGCAGCGTCCCGTCGCGCACGGCCGTGAAGAAGTCGGGAGCGGCGGCCTCGTCGAGCAGGACCGCGGACCCGATGCCGCCCGGCCGGTAGTCGATGGTCGCGATCGGCGGCGTGCCGGTCACGCCGCCCGGACCGTTCGCGGCGCGGAACGCGAGGGCGAGCCGGGCGACGTCCACCACGCCCGTGCTCTCGTCGAACGTCAGCGCACCCGTGCCGGCGTCGACGAGCGCGACCTGCGCACCGGGCCGCAGCGCGAGCGCCTTCGGGTCGACCTTGCCGACGACGGCGCCGATGAGCTGCCGCTGACGCAGCGCCCGCCCGACGTCACCCATCGGGTCGGCCTTGCGCATGCGCGCGAACGCGAGCGCCTGCGTGCCGTCGACGTCGTGGCAGCCCGGCTGCCAGACCATCCCGGAGTCCTTGTCGTCCACCGCGTGGTCGTAGCAGAGGTTGACCCCGCCGACCGCGTCGACGACGTTCGCGACGCCGCCCATGCCGATCTCGGCGTAGTGGTCGACCGTCATGCCGGTGAGGCCCTCGACCGTCTGCACGAGCAGGGGAGGACCGCCCCAGGCGAAGGCGGAGTTGAGCTTCGCGCCGCCGTGCCCCGGCACCTCGACGTAGGTGTCGCGGGGGAGCGAGATCAGCGCGGTCGGCCCGTCCGCCGGGACGTGCAGCAGCAGGATCGTGTCCGTGCGCTGCCCCTCGGTGCCGTCCTGCGCGATCCCGCCCTCGTCGCCGCGCGCGTCGCTGCCGGCGAGGAGGTAGGTCGTGCCGGGCGTGTCGGGCGCGCCCGAGAGCGCCGGCGTGTGGCGCAGCTTGCCGTTCGCCCAGACGAGGAGACCGACGGGCCACACGACGAGCGCCACCAGCACGAGCGCCAGGACGAGCGCGGCGGCACGGCGGCCCCGGCGCGGCCGTCGCGTCGGCGCTGTGCCCGGGCCGGTGCCCGCGGGCGGGGTGCCGGGCCGCGCGGAAGCGGCGGCGGGACGGGCGGCCGGGCGCGCGGGGCGGCGGCGGGACGCGCGGGAGCGGGGCGGACCGGCGCCGGCCGCCCGGCGGTCCCGCGTGCGGGGGCGCCCTCGGTGCGCCGGGGGACGGCGGGTGCAGCGGCGGCGCCGGGCGTGCCGCGGCCCGCTGCCGCGGGGTCGTCGGCGCGCGGCCCGCCGGTGCGTCCGCCGACCGGGATCGCGTCGGCTGCCGCGGGGCGCGGGCGTGCGGCGGGGGCGAACGACGCCGGCCCGGTGCCGCTCGTCGCCGGCCGGCGCGGGGGAGCGCCCGCGGTGCCGCCGTCGCGCACGGGCGGCGCCGCCGGGCGCGGCTCGCGGGCGCCGGCCGCCCCCGCGGGAGGGGTGGCCGGGGCGCGGCGCGCGGGCGGGACCGGCCGGGACGGCGCACCGGGTGCACCCACGACGCGGGCGTCGTCGGCGTCCGGCCGGGCACGGCCCCCGGCCGGGCGGAAGCTCGGCGGCGGGGTCCCGTCGGAGGGGGTGCGCGGTGCCACGGGACCTCAGCAGGTCGCGGTCACGTCGGCGGCGGTGAACGCCTCGCGACCGGGGGTCTTGGTCGGCGTCGGCGTGGGCTCGGCGACGGGTGCCTCGCCCGCCGGGGGCGCACCGGCGTCGGGCGCGGCGGGTGCGGCGGGGTCACCGGCGGCCTGCGGCGGGGTGGTGGCGACCGGCTCGGGGGTGCCCAGCATGGGGCGGTCCGCGGCGATGTTCGCCCAGAGCTCGTCGGCCGCCGACGTCCACTCGACGCGGTTCTTGTCGCTGCGTGCGGGCGCCCACGGCACCGTCGTGAACGTGATGTTCTCGCGGGTGATGCCGCGCAGGCTGAACGCGAGACCCGTGAGGTCCGTGACGGCGATGTCGGTGGTCACCGACTGCGTGGCCGCGCTGAGGAACTGCAGGAGCTGCCCCGCGTCCGTGAGCAGGTTCTTCGAGAGCACCTCGTTGGCGAGGTTGGCGATCAGCTGCTGCTGGCGACCGGCACGCATGATGTCGGACCCGTCGAGTCCCGTGCCGTGCCGCGCGCGGGCGTACTGCAGGGCCGTGGTGCCGTCGAGCCGGTGCAGGCCGGCGGTGATGTCCAGGCCCGTGTAGCGGTCCTTGATGTCGTTCTCGATGCACATCTCGACGCCGCCGACCGCGTTGATCATGTTCTGGAAGCCCGCGAAGTCGACCACGACGATGTTCGTGAGCGGGACGCCCGTGTTCTCGACCACCGTGCTCCACGTGCACGCCATCGCGGACTCGATGTTCTTCCCGGTGTCCCACCCGAGCGCGAAGGCCGCGTTGAACTGGCCGTGCCGGGGCTTGGTCGTCGTGCCGTCCGTCATGGTGCAGGACGGGATGTCGACGAGCGAGTCCCGGGGGATCGACACCAGCTCCACGCGCGTACGGTCGGCCGAGATGTGCACGAGGATCGTCGTGTCGGAGCGCATGCCCTCCTCGTCGCCGCCGATGGCGCCGTTCTCGCCGTCCCGCTGGTCCGACCCCAGGACGAGGATGTTGACCGGCTGCCCGGCGCGGGCGTCCGTCGGGTCGGGCGCGTCGGTCGGCGTCGGGGCCGCGGCGACGAGGTCCGACAGGTCGACCCGGTCGACGTTGCCGTTCAGGCGCGCCGCCACGGCCACGCCGCCCGCCGCCCCGAACACGAGCACGCTCGTCGCCACGAGCGCGACGCCGCGCAGCACGCCGTGCGCGCGGAGGTTGCGGGCGTGCCGGGGCGCACGACGGCGTCGAGGGGCGGCGTGGCGGGATGTCACGTGTCAGATGGTAGGAGCGCGTCGGCGTGCAGCGGGGCAGCCCCCGCAGGAGCACCGTGAATGATCTGTGCAGATGCCCGGACGGCAGCTCGGCGCGTCAGCGGCCGAGGACGGCGTACCTCGCCTCGGTGGCGTCCTTCTGGGGGCGCCACCACGCCTCGTGCCCGCGGTACCACTCGATGGTCGCCTCGAGGCCGTCGCGGAACGTGGTGTAGCGCGGCTCCCAGCCGAGCTCGGTGCGCAGCTTCGTCGCGTCGATCGCGTAGCGCAGGTCGTGGCCCGGGCGGTCGTTGACGTGGTCGTACGCGTCCGCGGGCTGGCCCATGAGCTCGAGGATCAGCTCGATGACGCTCTTGTTGTCCTTCTCGCCGTCGGCACCGATGAGGTAGGTCTCGCCGAGGCGGCCCTTCTCGATGATCGACCACACCGCGGAGTTGTGGTCCTCGACGTGGATCCAGTCGCGGACGTTCTCGCCCGTGCCGTACAGCTTGGGGCGCACGCCGTCGATGACGTTCGTGATCTGGCGCGGGATGAACTTCTCGACGTGCTGGTACGGCCCGTAGTTGTTCGAGCAGTTGGAGATCGTGGCGCGCACGCCGAAGCTGCGCGCCCACGCCCGCACGAGCAGGTCGGACGAGGCCTTCGTCGAGGAGTACGGGCTCGACGGGTTGTACGGCGTGTCCGGCGTGAACTTGGCCGGGTCGTCGAGCTCGAGGTCGCCGTAGACCTCGTCCGTCGAGATGTGGTGGAACCGCACGTCGTGCCGGCGCACGGCCTCGAGCAGCTGGTACGTCCCGATGACGTTCGTGCGCACGAACGGCCACGGGTCGTGCAGGGAGTTGTCGTTGTGCGACTCCGCCGCGAAGTGCACGACGAGGTCGACGTCCTTCACCAGGCTGTCCACCACGTCCGGGTCGGCGATGTCGCCCTTGGCGAAGACCACCTTGCCGTCGACCGGGTCGAGGCTGCGCTCGTCGCCCGCGTAGGTCAGCGCGTCGAGCACGGTGACGTGGACGTCCGGGCGCTCGCGGACGGTCTGGTGGACGAAGTTGGAGCCGATGAAGCCGGCTCCGCCGGTGACGAGCAAGCGCATGCGGGCCTCTCCCTGGCGGTGGTGTCCCAGTAGCCTAGCGCCGGGACCGACGGGCAGGGGTGCACGTGACGCCGGTACCGGACGGTGGTCGGGTAGCCTCCGAGATCGGTCGCGTCCGCGGCCTGCGCTGCTGCGGACGTCGTGGTCCACGTGCCGTGCCCACGCCCGCGCCGACCGATCAGCCGAGGAGAAGGTTCCCCGTGTCTCGTTACAGCACGACCGTCGACCCCGCCGCCCGCAACTCCAGCCAGGTCCTCGCCCTGGAGCTCACCGGCGCGGACAAGGACGTGCTGGACGTCGGCTGCGCGAGCGGCGACCTCGCGCGTGCGCTGCGCGAGCGCGGCTGCCGGGTGAGCGGCGTCGAGCTCGACGCGGCGGCGGCCGAGGAGGCCCGCCCGCACCTCGAGCGTCTCGTCGTCGGCGACGTGGCGACGCTGGACCTCGCCGCCGAGCTCGACGGTGCCACCTTCGACGTCCTCGTGCTCGGGGACGTCCTCGAGCACCTCGCGGACCCGGCCGCCGTGCTGCGCCGGTGCCTGCCTCTGCTGCGTCAGGACGGCGACGTCGTGATCTCCGTCCCGAACGTCGCCCACGGGGCGCTGCGTCTGGCGCTCCTGCAGGGCCGGTGGCGCTACACCGAGACCGGTCTGCTCGACGGCACCCACCTGCGCTTCTTCACGCGCGAGTCGCTGCTGCGCCTGGTGTCCGAGGCCGGGCTGGAGGTCGTGGAGCTCTGGGGGACGGTCATGGACCCCCTCGGGTCGGAGGTCGAGGTCGACGAGGGCGTGCTGCCGGACGGGGTGGTCGACTGGGTACGCCGCCAGGAGGACACCGCGGTGTACCAGTACGTCGTGCGCGCCCGCCGGGGCAGCGGCGACGTCGTGCCGCCGCTGCAGCTCGCGGTCGCGCCACCGGTCGTGCCTCCTGCCGAGGACCCCGAGCGGTCGCTCGCGGCACAGCGCCAGGCGGCGTGGGACGCCGAGCGGGCGGCCCTCGTCGCCGAGGTGCGCGAGCTGCGGCACACCGTGATGACGCTGCGCGACCAGGTGGTCGGCGCGCAGGCGCAGGCCGGCACGGCGGAGGCGAGGGCGCACCGCGCGGAGGTGCGCGGGCGTGAGGCGCTCGAGCACGCCGAGGCGCTGCTGGCGTCGCGGTCGTACCGCCTCGGCCAGCTCGTGATGCGCCCCGTCGCCCGCGTCGTGCGGGGTGGCGGGCAGTGAGTGCGGCGCCCCGGATCTCGTTCGTCACACCCGTCTACGACCCCCCGCTCGAGGCGCTCACCGCGTGCCTCGACTCGGTCGGTGCGCAGGGGATCGCGGACTGGGAGCACGTGCTGGTGGACGACTGCTCCACGGACCCCCGTGTGCGGGAGCTGCTGCGTCGCCGCAGCGCGCAGGACCCGCGGGTCAAAGTCGTCGAGCGCGCCACGAACGGCGGCATCGTCGCGGCCTCGCAGGACGCGCTCGAGGCGGCGACCGGCGAGTTCGTCGCCTTCCTCGACCACGACGACCGGCTCGCGCCGGAGGCGCTGCGCGTCCTCGCGGCGCCCATGGCCGACCCCGAGGTCGACTACATCTACACGGACGAGGACAAGGTCGACGAGACGGGCCGGCGGTTCGACGCGTTCCGCAAGCCGACGTGGTCGCCCGAGCGCCTGCGGCACCAGATGTACACCGGGCACCTGTCCGTCATGCGCGCGTCGCTCGTGCGCGAGGTCGGCGGGATCCGCACGGGGTTCGACGGCTCGCAGGACCACGACCTCGCGCTGCGCGTGACCGAACGGGCACGCGCCGTGGTGCACGTGCCGCAGGTGCTCTACCACTGGATGACCGTGCAGGGCTCGACCGCCGCCGACCCGGGGGCCAAGCCGTACGCGTGGGAGGCCGGGCGGCGCGCCGTCGCGGAGCACCTCGAGCGCGTGGGCATCGCGGGGACGGCCGAGCTCGGGCCGGTGCCCGGCACCTACTGGGTGCGCCGGGCCACCCCGGACGTCCGCGTGAGCGTCGTGATCCCCACCCGCGGCGGCGCCGGCATGATCTGGGGCGAGCGGGCCGTGCACGTGGTCGAGGCGGTCGCGTCGGTCATGGCGACGACGACGGTGCCCGTGGAGGTCGTCGTGGTCTACGACACGGTGACCGAGCCGTCCGTGCTCGACGCCCTGCGCGACCGCTGCGGCGACGCGCTCGTCCTCGTGCCCTACGACGAGCCGTTCAACTTCAGCCGCAAGTGCAACGTCGGGGTCGCCGCGGCCCAGGGGGACGTCATCGTGCTGATGAACGACGACGTACGGCTCACGGAGCCGGGGTCGCTGGACCAGCTGGCCGCGGCCGCGCTGGAGGACGGTGTGGGGGCCGTGAGCTGCCGCCTGCTGTTCGAGGACGGCCGCCTGCAGCACGGCGGGCACGTGTACGAGCACGGCGACTGGCACCACGTGCTGCTCGGCGCGGGACCCCAGGAGCACGGCCCCTTCGCGGGGCTGCACGTCGGCCGGGAGGCGTCAGGGGTGACGGCGGCGCTCGTCGCGGTCCGACGCGACGTCTACGTCGAGGCCGGGGGGATGGCCGAGCAGCTGCCGGTCAACTTCAACGACGTCGACTTCTGCTACAAGGTGCGTCACCTCGGCTACCGGATCCTCTGGCTGCCCGAGGTCACGGCCTATCACTTCGAGTCGCAGACGCGGACGCCGTCCGTGCACGCGTGGGAGGTGTCGTTCGTGCGGCACCGCTGGGGCGTCCCGGTCGAGGACGTGTACTTCCCGGAGGGCAGCCACTTCTGAGCCGTCCCGCGACGGCGCGCGTCGTGAGCGGCACGGGCCGCGGCCCCCGGGGAGGCCGCGGCCCGTCCCTCACATCTTGTTGAACGAGGCGTCGACCGCCACCGGCCCGCGCGAGCGCTCGGCTCCCTCGACCGAGAACTCGCCCGCCACGGGGACGGTGTGCAGCTCGTCCCCGTTCGGCGTCGTGAGCGTCGTGCGGACCGCGTACTCGCCGGGCGCGAGGGGCAGACCGGGGAACCCGAACACGAAGTGCTGGGTGCCGTCGAGCGCGACCGGGCCCGAGTCGAGCATCGAGCTGGTGGTGGAGTAGAGCGTCAGCCCCAGGGGCGTCGTGATGGCGACGCCGATCTCCGCCGCCTCGACCCGGGTCTCGGCACGGGTCTCCATGGCGACGAGAAGGGTGCCGCCGGGCTCGATCGTCGGGTGCTGCTCGTCGCCCTCCGGCGTGCGCAGCGAGATGCCCGTGAAGACGGCCTTCGGGGTGCCGGCCCCGCCCGCGCTGCGTGCGGACTCCTCCTGCCGGTGCGCCTCGAAGTCCGCGCGGAGCTTCTTCAGCCCCTCCCGCGCGCTGCCGTCGGCGACGACCTGCCCCTGCTCGAGCACCACCGCGCGGTCGCAGAACTCCGCCACCTGGTCCAGGCCGTGCGTCACGAGCACGATCGTGCGGCCCTCGCTCTGGAACGTGCGGATGCGCTCGAGGCACTTGCGCTGGAACGGCTCGTCGCCGACCGCGAGCACCTCGTCGACGAGCAGGATGTCCGGGTCCACGTGGACGGCCACGGCGAACGCGAGCCGCACGTACATGCCCGACGAGTAGAACTTCACTTGCGTGTCGATGAACTGCTCGATGCCCGAGAAGTCGACGATCGCGTCGAAGTAGCGGTCGATCTCCGAGCGCGACAGGCCGAGGATCGACGCGTTGATGTAGACGTTCTCGCGGCCGGTGAGGTCGGGGTGGAAGCCCGCGCCCAGCTCGAGCAGAGCCGCGAGCCGGCCGCGCACCTGGACGGACCCGCGGTCGGGCAGCAGGATCCCGCTGACCATCTTCAACAGCGTGCTCTTGCCGGAGCCGTTCGGGCCGATCAGCCCGACGGTGGCGCCCGAGTGGATCTCGAGGTCCACGTCCCGCAGGGCCCAGAAGTCTTCCTTGTAGGTGTTCGACCGCTGGCGGTTGACCACGCGCTCCTTGAGCGACTTGTCCTTGCGGATGACGAAGCGCTTCGAGACGTTGTCGACGCGGACGACGACGGGCCTGCTCATCACAGCTCCTGAGCGAAGTTGCCCTGGAGGCGGGCGAAGGCGCGCTGCCCGACCCAGAGCAGGACGAGACCCACGGCGAGCACCACACCAAGGCGCGCAGTGAGGTCGGGGGGCACGGGCTGGCCGTCGCCGGCCACCCAGAACGTCTGCTGGAAGCCGAGCACCGCCAGGGTGATCGGGTTGGTGAGGTACAACTGCTCGACCAGCGGGCCGACGTTGTCCTGCACGAGGCGCCAGGGGTACACGATGGGCGACGCCCAGAACAGGAGCGTGAGGGCCACCTCGACCAGGTACTGCACGTCCCGCAGGTAGACGTTGGCGGCGGACAGCAGCAGCCCGAGGGCCGTGCTGAACGTCAGCAGCACCGCCACGGACAGGGGCAGGTACATCCAGCGGGTGCCGCCGGGTACCTGCTGCGCGACGACGGTGGCGCCGAGCAGGATCACGAGCTGCACGAGGAAGTTGAACCCCGCCGAGCCGACGGCCGCGAGGGGAAACACCTCGCGCGGGACGTAGACCTTCTTGATGAGCCCGGCGTTCTGCACGACGGACACCGTCGAGGAGCTCAGCACCTCCGAGAAGAGCGTCCAGGCGGTGATGCCGCAGTAGATGAAGATCGCGAACTGCGGCGTGCCGCGTGCCGCACCGAGGAACTGGCCGAGCGCGACGTAGTAGACGAGCAGCATCGTCAGGGGACGCACCAGGCTCCAGACGAACCCGAGGGTGCTGTCCTTGTACCGGGACTTCAGCTCGCGGCGCACCAGGTGCGACAGCAGCTCGCGGTGCCGGACGATGTCGCGCAGCGACGCGACCGTGCCGCGGAAGAAGCCCTGACGCGTCCCGGAGTCGCGGAACGGGAGCGCGGACAGCTCCTGAGCGCGGACATCGGCAGGCGTGGTCATGGGACCTCTCGGGGGTCGGGGCGGGTGGACCGGGGGACCGGCCAGAGAAGGCTACCCGCCGTCGGGTCCTGGTCCGGCCGGTCCGCGAGGGTCGTCGCGGACCGGCCGGGGGACGCGCGTCAGGACGTGACGACGTCCCGGCAGCCGAGCAGCGTGTGCGGTCCCGCACCGGTGTTGATGGCGTACACGCACACGCTGTGCCGACCCGGTGCCACCGTCCGCGAGTGCCCGAAGCCGCGCGTGGCGGTGGTTCCGTACGCGGCCGCGACGTCGGCACGCACGAGGTCGGCCCGCAGCGCGGTGCCCACCCCGTCGACGTAGACGTGCACGTCGGTGGGGTCGCTCGTGTCGGGGTCCCAGGTCCAGCCCGAGACGTCGATGCGGTCGCCCGTCGCCTGGACCTGCTCGAGGGAGCCCACGGGGGTGCGTCCGGGGTCGGTCGGCGGGACCTCGACGTCGCGGCACCCCAGCAGCGTGTGCGCGCCAGGTCCGGTGTTGATCGCGTAGACGCACACGGTGTGCCGCCCCGGGGCCGCGGTGCGGGCCTGCCCGAAGCCCCGCGTCGCCGTCGTCCCGTAGGCGGCGGCGACGTCACCACGCGTGAGGTCGGCCCGTGCCACCGTCCCGACGCCGTCGACGTAGACGTGCACGTCGGTGGGGTCGCTCGTGTCGGGGTCCCAGGTCCAGCCCGAGACGTCGATGCGGGTGCCGGTCACCTCGACCGACTCGAGGGCACCCACAGGGCTGAGGCCGCGATCGGGCACGCGGACCTCGACGTCTCGGCAGCCGAGGAGGGTGTGCGGTCCCGCACCCGTGTTGATGGCGTAGACGCAGACGGTGTGCCGACCGGGGCCGACCGTGCGCGAGTGCGCGAACCCGCGCGTGGCCGTCGTCCCGTACGCGGCCGCGACGTCGGCGCGGGGCAGCTCGGCGCGCGTGGCGGTGCCGGCGCCGGCGACGTACACGTGCACGTCCGTCGGGTCGCTCGTGTCGGGGTCCCAGGTCCAGCCCGAGACGTCGATACGCGTGCCGGTCACCTGGACGGACTCCAGCGCGCCGACCGGGCTGAGCCCGCGGTCGGGTGCCACCGCGTCGACGTCGCGGCACCCCAGGAGCGTGTTGGCGCCGCCGCCCACGCCGATCGCGTACACGCAGACCGTGTGCCGGCCCGGGGTGACGGTGCGCGAGTGCGCGAACCCGCGGGTGGGCGTCGTGCCGTACGCGGCCGCGACGTCCGCGCGCGGGAGGTCGGCCCGGGCCGCGGTGCCCACCCCGTCGACGTAGACGTGCACGTCGGTGGGGTCGCTCGTGTCGGGGTCCCAGGTCCAGCCCGAGACGTCGATGCGCGTGCCGGTCACGTGGACGGACTCGAGGGCTCCGCGCGGGGCCTGGTCGACGACCGTCACCTGCGTGCAGCCGAGCAGCGAGAACGGCGCGCGGGAGACGCCCATCGAGTAGACGCACACCGAGCGCACGCCGGGCGCCGCCGGGACGGTCGCGCGGAAGCCGTGCCGGTCGCCCATGCCGAAGGCGGCGGCGATGTCGGGCCGCACCTGGTCGGCCACGACCCGCGTCCCGACACCGTCGACGTACACGTGGACCTCGTTGCTCGTCGAGGTCGCGGGGTCCAGTGCCCACCCGGAGACGGTGACGGACGAGCCGGTCGTCGTGACGGACTCGACCCGGCCGGTCGGGTCGCCGGCGTCGGGCCGGCCGAACCAGTCCGTGTAGTAGGACCAGAAGTTGCGGTTGCCGTACGACGAGCACGCGTCGCCCGTGCCGTAGCCGGCGGCGAGGGCCGCGGCGTTGGGCTGGTACGGCGTGTAGTTGTAGAGGCTCGCCGTCGCCTGGTTCGCGATGAACACGGGTGCCGAGCCGCAGGCCGCGTTCGGGTGGAAGCGCACGTTGACCGTCACGCCCGGCCGGTGGGCGTACCGGGTGGGGTTGAGGGCGTAGCTGTTGAACTGCCAGGCGGCCTGGTACACCTGGTTGAAGAAGCCGTAGTACCGCGCGTCGCACGCCGCGGTGTCGGGGCAGCCGAAGCCCATGGCGGACCGGTAGCGCGTCGCCGTGAGGGACGAGCCGCTCGCGGTGACGAGCCCCTGCTCCTTCTGGAGCGTCACCAGGAGCACCCGCGGGCTGATGGAGCAGGCCACGGCCACCTTCGTGATGATCTGGGCGGCGGTCTCGCCCGCCGCCCCCTGGTAGGCGCCGCGGCAGCGGTCGTCGGCGGGGCGCGAGGTCGTGTCGAACCGCGCGTGCCGCAGGCAGGGGGTGCCGTCCGGTCCGGGCACGCACGACGGTGCCCGTGCGTCGAGGAACGCCTGCACCTGCGCGGCGGTCATGGCCCCGGCGTCGGTGAACGCGCGGTCGGTGATGATCAGTCCCGGGTCGAAGCGCGACAGGTCCGCGGCCCTCGCCTCGGTGGACGGCACCGTGACGAGCGCCAGCAGCGCGAGGACGGCGAGGACGGTGCTGGTGCCGCGGCGCAGGACCGTCGGGGGACGGCGGGACGGCGTGGTGCTGACGGTCACGGGATCTCCATCGGCGTCAGGCGGGCCTCGCCTGAGGTGGTCGGGGACACGTAACGGACCGAGCCCGTCCAGGTGCCCGGTGCGAGACGGTCACGCGCGACCGACATGAGCCCGCAGCTGGTCGTCGACGCGTCGGCGAGCGCGGGCTGGGAGGTGCGCGCGGACGCGCCCCCGGGGCCCTCGAGCGTGAGGGTGCACTCGCCGCCCTGCTCGACGACCGACACGTACGCGCTGACCTCGACCGCGGCGGTGCCGGGCTGCCACTGCGCGGAGGTGACCACGACCTCAGCCGTACCGGGCGCCGCCGGGGGCACGGCGCCGGGGTCGGCCGGGACCGGCTGGTCCGGAGCCGTCGGGGCAGCGCCGGGCGCGGGGACGTCGGCGGTCGCGGACGGCGTGGCCGTCACGGTGGGGGCGGACGTGCGCGACGCGGTCGCGGACGGCGAGGGCCGCTGGGCGGTGCCGTCGACGCAGCCCACGAGCACCAGGACGACGGCGACGGCCGGGACTGCGGCGCGCCACCCGCGCGGAGGACGGGCGTGTCGCGACGACGTCGCGACACGCGGGCTGTTGACCTGCACCTGGCCTCCGATCGTCCAGCACTGACGCGTGTCATGATCACATGTCATCGCGTGCGCGCCGTTGCGCCACGTCCGGGGGGACCAACGGGAGTGAACGTGCGAGCTGTCGTCCTGCTCGTCGCGGCGTCCGTCGCGCTGGGGTCCGTCCCCGGCGCGACCACCGCGGCCGGACCTGACCCTGCAGCCGTCCCGGGCGGCGCTCTCGCCCCCGCCGGCACTGCGCCGTCGCGTACTGCGCCCGGGCCCGCCACCCGGCCGGTCCTCGAGGAGGTGCCGCTCGCGGGCGTCGACCCGGCCGCGCTGCCGGACCTGCCGGACGAGGCGGCCGCACTCGTCGCCGAGGAGGCGGTGGTCCCGGTGGTGCCGTCGTCGGTGCCGCAGGGCGGGCACCCGGCCACCGACCCCGCGCCCGGCGACACGGGGCGAGCCCCGGCCGAGGGCGGCGCGGCCGGTACGCCGGACGAGGCGCCGGACGAGGGGACGGGGGTGCGGGCCGCGGACGAGCCGGCGGCCGCCGACGCCCTGGCCGCGGCCGCGTCGACGGCGGACGACGCGGCCGAGATCGAGACGGAGAACGCGGCGGAGAACGAGATCGAGGGCGCCGCGGGGCCGGTGAGCAGCCCGCGGCGCCGGCCACGGCCGCCCGCAGCGCCGCTCCGGTGCCCACGCCCGACGTCCTGACCGACGAGATGGACACGCGCGAGTTCAGCGTTCTCGGCTTCACGTGGGACCCGGGGCCGACCGACGTGACGGTCGCCTTCCGGGTCCGCGAGGCGGGGGAGTGGTCCGACTGGCAGCCGGTCGGCGGCGGTGACGTCGTGCCCGACGCGGACTCGCTCGACGCCGCGCGCAGCACGCGCGCGGGCACCGACCCGGTGGTCACCACGGGCGCCGACGGGCTGCAGGTCTACGCGGACTCGCCGACCGGCGCCGTGACCGGCCTGCGTGCGGTGCTCGTCGACCCGGGCGTGCTCCCGCAGGACTCCGCGGACGCCGTCGCCGCCGCCACCGTCGCGGTGCCGGGCCAGCCGGCGATCGTGGAGCGCGCGGGGTGGGGCGCCGACGAGTCGCTGCGGCCCTGCCAGCCCGACTACTCGCCCGCGATGCGGGCGGTCGTCGTGCACCACACCGCCTCCGCCAACGGCTACTCCGCCGACGCCGTGCCCGGCATCATCCGCGGCTTCTACGCCTACCACGTGCAGAGCCGGGGCTGGTGCGACATCGGCTACAACGTCCTCGTCGACCGGTTCGGGCGCGTCTTCGAGGGACGCGCGGGCGGTCTGACCTCGACCGTGGTGGGGGTGCACACCGGCGGCTTCAACAGCCGCACCGTCGGGGTCGCGGCGATCGGGGACTACGGGTCGACGGGCGTGCCGGGCGCGCTGCTCGACGGCCTCGTGTCGGTCATCTCCTGGAAGGCGGCGATCCACAACATCCCCGGCGACCAGCAGGTGACGCTGGTGTCCGGGGGCGGTGACACCAAGTTCCCCGCGGGCACGCCGGTGTCGTTCCACACGATCTTCGGCCACCGCGACGCGCAGTACACGTCGTGCCCCGGGCAGAACCTGTACGACCTGCTGCCCACGATCCGCGCCCGCGTCGCGGCGGCCGCGAACGCCGCCGTCGCCGCGACGCCGGTGGGCAACTGGGAGCAGCTCGACACGACCCCCTCGTCGCTGACGGTCTCGGGGTGGGCGCTCGCCCGGGGAGACACCTCCCCGCTCTCGGTCGTCGTGCGGGTCGACGGACGGCCCACGACGATCACGGCCGACCAGGACCGTCCGGACATCGGTGCCGCCTACCCGGGTTCCGGCAGCAGGCACGGGTTCGCGCTCACGCTGCCCCAGACGCCGGGGCGCCACGTCGTCTGCGTGGAGGTCGTCCGGCCCGGCGGCGTCGGCGTGGTCGCGCTCGGCTGCCGCACGGCGGACGTCGTCAACCGCGCCCCGCTGGGCGCGGTCGACGTGCTGCGCCTGCAGGGCAGGACGCTGCAGGTGTCCGGCTGGACGTTCGATCCCGACACGCGCGAGTCCACCAGCGTCCACGTCTACGTGGGCGCACGGGGTGCCGTCGTACCCGCGGACCGCTCGCGTCCGGACGTGGGCGCCGCCTACCGGCGCGGCGACCGGCACGGGTTCGAGTACACGACGACCGTGCCTGAGGGCAGGCACACCGTGTGCGTCTACGGCATCGACTCCGCGGGCGGCCCGCCGACGGTGCTGCGCTGCACGGACGTGCAGGTCGGGGCTTCGCCGGTCGGCGCCCTGGAGGCCGTGACGCTGCAGGGCACCACCCTGCGGGCGAGCGGGTGGGCGTTCGACCCCGACGACGACGGCCCCGGCACCGTGCACCTCTACGTCGACGGCCGGGGCACCGCGCTCACGGCGGACGTGGAGCGCCGGGACGTCGGCACCGCCTACGGACGCGACCCGCGCGTCGGGTTCACCGCGACCAGCACGGTCGGGGCCGGCCGGCACGAGGTGTGCGCGTGGGCGATCGACTCGGGCGGCGCGCCGCCCGTGGCGCTCGGGTGCCGCACGGTCGAGGTGCGCGACGCCGCGCCCGTCGGGGTGCTCGAGTCGGTGAACGTCTCGGGTCGGTCCGTGGTCGTGCAGGGCTGGGCGTTCGACCCGGACTCGGCAGGCCCGACCAGCGTGCACGTCTACGTCGGCGCGACCGGGGTCGCCGTCGCGGCGGACCTGCAGCGCACCGACGTGGGGACGGCGTACGCGCGTGACCCGCGCACCGGCTTCACCGCGACCGGCGCGCTGCAGGTCGGCGCGAACTCGGTGTGCGCGTACGCGATCAACACCGGTGGTGCACCGCACGCGCTGCTCGGGTGCCGCGAGGTGGTCCTGCGGGACGCGCCGCCGGTGGGTGCGCTCGAGCGCGTCGAGTGGGTGGAGCGCTCCGGCGGCGCGGTCGACGTGTGGGGCTGGGCGTTCGACCCCGACCTCCCGGGTCCGACCGACGTCCACGTCTACGTGAACGGCCGCGGTATCGCACGGGCTGCGACGTGGGAGCGGACCGACGTGGGTCGCGCCTACGGGCGCGACCCGCGCGTGGGCTTCTACGTGGCGGTCCCGGTGGCCCGGCGCGAGCCGCAGGAGGTCTGCGTCTACGCCATCAACGGCTGGGGTGCGCCGCACACGTCGCTCGGCTGCCGCGTGGTGGTCGGGTGACGGACCCGGTGGAGCAGCGGGGCGCGCCGTCCCTGGCGGCCACCGCGCCGCTCGCGGTCGCCCTCACCGTCGAGCAGTGCTGGCAGCCGGTCCCGGGCGGTTCCGGGACGTACATCGCCGAGCTGGCGCGTGCGCTGCGCGGCGTGCCCGACGTCGCGCCGGTCGGCCTCGCGGCACGGCACGACGCGGCAGACGTCCCGGCCGTCCCGCCGGGCCTGCCCGTGCGGCACGCCACGCTGCCGCGCGCGCTGCTGTACGAGGCGTGGAACCGGACGCGGCGGCCGCGGGCCGAGGCCACCGTCGACGTGGAGGTCGTGCACGCCACGACGTGGGCGGTGCCCGGTACCCGCCGGCCCCTCGTGGTGACCGTGCACGACCTCGCCTTCCTCCGCGAGCCGGCGCACTTCACGCGGCGCGGCAACGCCTTCTTCCGGCGTGCTCTGCGCGTGGTGCGCGACGAGGCCGCGCGCGTGGTCGTGCCGTCCCGCGTGACGGCGGACGAGTGCGTCGCGGAGGGCATCGAGGAGTCGCGGCTGGTGGTCGTCCCGCACGGGGTGCGCGCCGCCGTCGTCGACGGCGAGGCGCGTGCCGCATGGCGGGCGGGGACGGGCGTCACCGGGCCCTACGTGCTGTGGTGCGGCACGCTCGAGCCGCGCAAGAACGTGCCCGCCCTGGTGCACGCCTTCGCGCGGGCCCGGGCCGCCGGCGAGCTCGCCGACCGCACGCTCGTACTGGTGGGTCCCGCGGGCTGGGGCACGGCGGGTGCGGAGGTCGAACGTGCCCTGGCGTCGCTGCCGCCGGGAGCGGTGCGGCTGCTGGGACGGCTCGGGGACGCAGACCTGCAGGTCGCGTACGCCGAGGCCGAGGCGTTCGCCTTCCCGTCCCTGCGCGAGGGGTTCGGGATGCCCGTGCTCGAGGCGATGGCTCACGGGGTCCCCGTCGTCACGTCCCGTGCCAGCGCCATGGCCGAGGTCGCCGGCGGTCTCGCCGAGCTCGTCGAGCCGACGGACGTCGACGCCCTCGCGGCCGGGCTCGTGCGCGCGTGCGCGACCCCTGCGCCCGTGCGCGAGCGCATCCGCGCCCACGCGGCCGCGTGCACCTGGGAGGCGAGCGCGCAGGCGCACGCCGCCGTCTACCGGTCCGTCAGGCCCTGAGCCCGCCGCTCGGCGCGGGCGGTACGAGCAGGCGCTCGACCTCCGCCCGCGTCACGCGCGCCCGCCGGCCGATCGTCCGCCGGCGCGCGAGCATCGCCGGTAGCAGGCGCACGTACGACGCGAGGACGCGCAGGCGGACGCGGACCTCCCCTCGGGACCCGTGCCGGCGCAGCGCGACCGACGCGGTCGTGACGACGAACCGCAGCACGGCCGCCACGGCGCGGCGCGCGGTCGCGTCCTTGGTGAGCAGCAGCAGGCGGTTGCGCCAGTCGTGGAACCGGAACAGGTCGCTGCCCTCCCGCGTGGACGCCGCGTGCTCGTGGTGCAGCACGGCGTCCTGCGCGTACTCGACCCGGTAGCCGGCCAGGCGCAGCCGCCAGGACAGGTCGGAGTCCTCGTAGTAGAGGAAGAAGTCCTCGTCGAACAGTCCGACGTCGCGCAGCGCGTCCGTCCGCAGCGCCACGCCCGCCCCGCAGAACCCGAACACCTCACGTGGCGGGTGGTGGCCGTCGGCACGCGCGAGCCACCCCCGGTCCACCCCGTAGCCGTCGGTGCGCAGCACGTTGCCGGTCGAGTTCACCAGCAGCACGTCGCCGGCCGGGTCGGCCACCCAGCGCCCGTCGGGACCCACGACTGCGCTCTCCCCGTCGGCGGCCGGGCGGAAGCGGTCGGCGAGCAGGACGCGGCCGGTGACGGCGGCGACCTCGGGCGCCGCCGCCCGCAGGTGCCCGACGAGCCGCGCGACGAACGTGGGCTCCGGCACGGCGTCGTTGTTGAGCAGCACGACGACGGGGGAGTCGACCGCTCGCAGCGCGAGGTTGTTGCCGCCGGCGAAGCCGCGGTTGACGTCGGAGACGACGACCTGCACCTCGGGGTGCGCGGCGTGCACGGCCTCCGCCGTCCCGTCGCGGGAGTCGTTGTCGACGACGACGACGTGCATGCGCAGGCCGTCCAGCTCCTGCCGCGCCAGGCCCTCGAGGCACCGCAGGACGAGAGCGCGCGCGCGCCAGGTGACGACGACCACCGTGACGTCGGCGGTCGCGACGCCGTTCACGCGGCCGCCCGGACGTACGCCTCGACCGTGCGGTCCGCCGTCGCCGCCCAGGTGAAGCGGCCGGCCCACGTGCGGCGCGCGCTCCGGGCGGCCTCGTCGTCCGGGGCCGCCAGCACGTTCAGCAGTCCCTGCGCCAGGGCGTCCACGTCGCGCGGGTCCGCCAGCACCGCGTGACCGCCCGCGACCTCGCGCAGCGCCGGGACGTCCGCGGCGAGGACGGGCCTGCCCGCGGCGAGCGCCTCGAGGACCGGCAAGCCGAACCCCTCGTCGAGCGACGGCAGGGCGAGCGCGCGGGCGCCGGCGACGAGGTCGTGCAGCTCCCGGTCCTCCAGCCACCCGGTCGGTACGACGTGCGGGACGTCGTCGGGCGGGGCGCCGCGCCCGGCGGGCCCCGCGAGCACGAGCGAGAGGCCCGCCACCTGCGCGGCCCGGAAGGCGGCGAGCAGGCGCGGCAGGTTCTTGCGGGGACCGAGCGCGCCGACGAACAGCACGTAGTCGCCCGGGATCCCGTGCGCGCGGCACCAGTCCGCGGTGGGTGGTGCGGCCCGCGACCAGGCGGGGTCCACCCCAGGGGAGTGGCGGTGGTGCGGCCGGCGTCGAGGCCGTAGTGCGCCCGCACCTGCGCGGCGACGTGCTCCGAGGGCGTCAGCACGTGGGCACCCCGGTCGAGGGCCCGCGGCACGAGCCGGCGGTAGGCGAGGTCGGCGGGCGCCACCGTGTCGGCGTGGTGGACGTACGTCAGGTCGTGCACCGTGACCACCTCCGCCGCGCGTCGGGCGGGCGGCGAGACGAAGTTGGTCCCGTGGAAGACGTCCGTGCGCCCGACGAGGGCCTCCACGGGCGGGAACGCGGCGGTGCCCCACGCGCTGCGCAGGGCGCGGGCCGGCGCCGGCGGGCCGACCTGACGCACGCCCGGGGGCAGGTCCGTGAGGCGGTGGCCGCGCATCGTCCAGGTCGACACCCGCAGGTCCGCGTCGAGGCCCGCGCGCCGTGCCGCGGAGGGGAGCTCGGCGAGCAGGTGGGCGGCGTACCGGCCGATGCCGGTGCGGGGCCCGAGCAGGGGCGTGGCGTCCAGGGTGATCCGCACGCCGCGATGATCCCACGGCGGCGCGGACCGCCTGTCCCGGCCGGGGGTGCACGTGGTCCGACTAGACTCGCGCGTCGGCGTCCCGGTGCCGGCAGGTCGAGGGACCTCCTCGGGGCGGCCAGGACGGAGGACCGGTGAGCCGATCGCCCAAGCAGGAGCCCGCGGTGCGCCCCGGCGTCGTCTCGGTGGTGGTCGTGAACTACCGCGGCGCGGACGACACCATCGCCTGCGTGCGCGGCCTCGGCGAGCTCGACTGGCCCGCGGACCGCCTCGAGGTGATCGTGGTGGAGAACGCGTCGGGGGACGACTCGGCCGAGCGGATCCGGGCGGCCTGCCCGGACGTGCTCCTCGTCGAGGCGGGCTCGAACACCGGTTTCGCGGGCGGCTGCAACCTCGGCGTCGCGCACGCGAGCGGCGAGTACGTCGCGTTCCTCAACAACGACGCGCGTCCCCATCCCGCGTGGGTGTCCGCCGCGGTCGCCGTGCTCGAGACCGAGCCCGACGTCGGCGCCGTCGCCAGCAAGGTCCTGGACTGGGAGGGCGAGCGGATCGACTACGTCGACGGGTCGCTCACCTGGTTCGGCATGGGGTACAAGCGCGAGGTCGAGGACGTCGACGACGGGTCGCACGACCGGCCGCGGGACGTGCTGTTCGGCACGGGGGCCGCCATGTTCGTGCGTGCGGCGCTGTACCGCGAGGTCGGCGGGTTCGACGAGCGGTTCTTCATGTTCTACGAGGACGTGGACCTGGGCTGGCGCCTCAACCTGCTCGGCCACCGGGTGCGGTTCGTCCCCGGCTCCCTGGCGTACCACAAGCACCACGCGACGATGGACAAGTTCGGCAGCTACCGCGAGAGCTACCTGCTCGAGCGCAACGCGCTGATGTCGCTGTACAAGAACCTCGACGACGCCTCGCTGGCGCGTGCCCTGCCCGCCGCGATGGCGCTGTCGGTGCGCCGCTCGGTGGCGCGCACGGGCACGGACGCGACGGTGCTGGACCTGCAGCGCAGCCCCGGCGGCGAGGACGAGGACACCCTGACCCTGCCGAAGATGGCGCTGACGGGTCCCTTCGCGATCGACTACCTCGTCGAGCAGATGCCCGGCCTCGCCGCCACCCGCGCGGAGCTGCAGACCCGCCGGCGCCGCACCGACCGCGAGCTGTTCCCGCTGTTCCGCCGCGCGCTCGAGCCGGCGTACCCGCACCCGGCGTACGTGCGCGGTCACGACGCGCTCGTCGAGGCGTTCGGCATCGCCGGGCACTTCGTGTCGCGCCTGCGGGTGCTGGTCGTGACGGGGGAGCCGCTCACCGAGCGCATCGCCGGCCCGGCCATCCGGGCCTGGGAGATCGCCGCCGCGCTGTCGGCGGACCACGAGGTGCGGCTCGTGTCGTCGCGCGGCGCGGAGGTGAGCGACCCGCGCTTCTCGGTCGAGCACGTCCGGCCCAAGGAGCTGCGGCAGGTCACGGACTGGGCCGACGTCATCGTCTTCCAGGGCTTCCTGCTCGACGGGGCGCGCTGGCTGCACCGCAGCAAGCAGATCCTGGTCGCCGACGTCTACGACCCGATGCACCTCGAGCAGCTGGAGCAGGCGCGCGACCTCGGGCCCGAGGGGCGCCGCGCGCAGGTGCGCGCGGTCACGCAGGTGCTCAACGACCAGCTGCGGCGCGCGGACTTCCTGCTCTGCGCGTCCGAGAAGCAGCGCGACTTCTGGCTCGGCCAGCTCGCCGGCGTCGGGCGGGTGAACCCCGCGGTGTACGACGAGGACGCGTCGCTCGACAACCTCATCTCGATCGTGCCGTTCGGCATCCCCGACGAGCCGCCCGTGCAGCGACGCCACGCCATCAAGGGCACGGTGCCCGGCATCGGTCCGGACGACAAGGTCATCCTCTGGGGCGGCGGCATCTACAACTGGTTCGACCCCCTCACGCTCGTGCGTGCAGTCGCGCGCCTCGCGCAGTCCCGCCCCGAGGTGCGCCTGTTCTTCCTCGGGACGAAGCACCCGAACCCCGGCGTGCCGGAGATGCAGGTCGCGTACGAGACGCGACGTCTGGCGGACGAGCTCGGCCTGACCGACCGGGTCGTGTTCTTCAACGACGGCTGGGTGCCCTATGCCGAGCGCGCGGACTACCTGCTGGACGCCGACGTCGGCGTGTCCACGCACTACCAGCACGTGGAGACCGCCTACAGCTTCCGGACCCGGATCCTCGACTACCTCTGGGCGGGCCTGCCCGTCGTGGCCACCGACGGTGACGCGTTCGGCGAGCTGGTCCGCGAGCGCGGGCTCGGCGTCGCCGTGCCGTCGGAGGACGTCGACGCGCTGGTCGCCGCGCTCGACCGGATGCTCTTCGACGAGCCGGCCCGGGACGCCGCCCGTTCCGCGGTCGCGGCGATCGCGCCCGAGTTCGCCTGGTCGCGGACGCTCGCGCCGCTCGTCGAGTTCTGCCGGTCGCCGCGCCGGGCGGCCGACCTCGCGGCGGAGCTCGGCGAGCCCGAGCCCGAGTCGAGCGTCCCGCCGCCGCCGTGGGGCGGTGTGCGGGGTGACATCGCCCTGCTCCGGCAGTACCTGGAGGACGGCGGCGTGGCCGAGGTCGTGCGCCGCGCGTCGGGCCGCGTGCGCCGGGTCGTCGGGCGCTGACGCCGGGCGGGGCGGCCGCGCACCGGCGCCTATGCTGGGCCGCGGCCGCCGCGGCCCCTCGTGCGTGCCCGGCGCCACCACCACGACCCCGAGCGGAGAACAGCGTCCCGTGATCATCTTCGTCTACGGCACCACGGCCGAGGCCATCAAGCTCGCCCCGGTCGTCTCGCGGCTGCGTGAGCGCGGTGTGCCGGTCGAGCAGTGGCTCACCTACCAGCACACCGAGGCCCTCGACGCCACGATGGGCACGCTGGGCCTGGGACGTGCGGACGTCGTGGTGGCCCGCGGTCGGCGCGGGGCGCCCCTGAAGACGCCGGTGGACATGGTGGTGTGGCTGCTGTCGGTGGCCGGGTGGACGGTGCGCAACGCCCTGCGCCAGCGCCGGCGGCTGGACCGGCGGCGCGACGTCGTGGTCGTGCACGGCGACACGGTCACGAGCGTCGTCGGGGCCCTCCTCGCGCGCTGCGTGGGCCTGCGCAGCGCGCACGTCGAGGCCGGGCTGCGTTCGGGCGACTGGCGGCACCCGTTCCCGGAGGAGCTGGACCGGCGCATCGTCGGCCGCCTCGCGAGCGTGCACTACGCGCCGTCGGAGGAGGCCTGCGCCAACCTGCGGGGGCGCAGCGGGGTCGTGCACACCCACGGCAACACGGTCATGGACGCGGCTCTCGACAGCACGGGTGCGGTCGCGCACGACGGGGCCCCGTACGGCGTCGTGCTGCTCCACCGGTTCGAGTTCATCTCCGACCCGGCGCGCGTGCGCGACACGCTGCGCCTGCTCGCCGAGCACGCGGACGTCCCGCTCAAGGTGCTCGTGGACGCGTACGCCCGCGACGCCATCGTCGCGGCGATCGACGAGCTGGGTGCGGGGGACCGGCTCCTCGTGCAGCCCAAGCTCTCGCACGGCGACTTCATCCAGACCCTGCGCGACGCCGCCCTGGTCGTGACCGACTCGGGCGGCGTGCAGGAGGAGGCCGCGCTGTACGGCGTGCCGACGCTCGTGCACCGCATGGCGACCGAGCGCTCCGAGGGACTCGGCGCCAATGCGCTGCTGTCCTACTGGAAGCCCGAGGTTGTCCGTGACTTCCTCACGGGCTACCGCACGTACCGGGTGGACGTCCCGCCGCCCGCGGTGTCGCCGTCGCAGGTGGTGGTCGACGACCTGCTGGCCCGCGGCTACGGGCGCTGACGCCGGAGCAGGTCGCGACGTCCGGACCTACGCGCGCGGCCGGCGCTCGCCCTCGCCGGAGTCGACGACCTCGGCCGTCGGCTCCGGCACGACCGGACGGGCGCCGGTGTCCGCCGCGGCAGGGGCGCGGGGGGCGTCCTGAGCGGTGGCACCGAGGTCCGAGACCGTGGCCCGCTCGCGCTCCATGTCGAGGCGCAGCAGCGCGACCTCCTCCGCGAGGGTCCGCGTCTCCTCCTCGAGGCCCGAGACCTCCACGCTGAGCTGGATGCAGACGAACAGCAGCACGATCAGCGACGCGGACACGAGCAGGTTGATCGGCGTCTGGATCCCTACGAGGCGGGTCAGGCCGAGCACGAGGTCGGGGAACGCGGCCAGGACGGCGACGACCGTGCCGACGAGGATCCAGATGAAGGCGTACTTCTCCCGCACGCGCCGCGAGCGCAGCAGCACGACGAGGAAGAGGACGACCGCGACCGACGCCGTGATCGCGAAGGGGTACCCGCTCATGACTCGTCCTTCGGGAGGCGGGCCGCCATCGGCCGCGTGACGGCGACGAGCAGCGCGAGCGCCGCCCGTCCGAGGAAGACGGCCGCGCGCAGGGGGCTCTGCGACGGTGTCCCGGCGGAGCGCACGCGCATGCGCACGCCGACCTGCCGGATGGTCAGGCCCGCGCGGCTCGCGATGACGAGCGATTCGACCGTGTCCCCGAGGTACTCCGCGGGGTAGTCGGCGGCGAAGAGCTCGATGGCCCGGCGGTCGCTGGCGCGGAAGCCGGACGTGGTGTCCGTCAGACGCACGCGCGCGATGCGGGAGATGACGAACGAGAGCATTGACATGGCCCACCGGCGCGGTCCGCGGGCACGGTAGTCGCCCTCGCCGGCGAACCGGGCGCCGACCGCGACGTTCGCCCCCTCGTCGAGCAGCCCGACGACGCGCGCGATGTCCGCGGGGTCGTGCTGACCGTCCGCATCCACCTGCACGGCCCGGCGGTACCCCTGGCGCAGCGCGAACCGGTAGCCCGCGCGCATCGCGCCGCCCACGCCGAGGTTCAGCGGCAGGTCGAGCAGCATCGCCCTGCCGGACCGGCGCACGACCTCCGCGGTCCGGTCGGTCGACCCGTCGTTGACGACCAGGACGTCGGCGTCGGGCACGGCCGTGGCCAGCTCCTCCAGGACCCGGGGGAGCGACTCCTCCTCGTTCCACGCGGGGACGATGACGAGCAGACTGCCGGGCGCGTCCTGTTCCACGACGGGCAAGGATAGCCGCACGACCGGGCCCGGCCCCGCCCGCGGCCTCGCCCCCGCGTGCCCGGACGCGGCCGCGTCGGCCTACGGGGGGTGGGGACGGTGCTTGGTAGGGTCGCCGCGTGAAGTCGCCCGTCGTGCTGCCCTCCGGCGGACCCGTGTCGCGTGCGGCGGGCGTCGTCGGCCTCGCCGCCCTCCTCGTCGCGCTGCTGGGGTGGGCCCTGGCGTCCCCGGTCGGGGCGACGCCGGACGAGGACTACCACCTGGCGAGCATCTGGTGCGGCCAGGGCGAGCGCGACGGCCTGTGCGAGGCCGGGGACGGGGAGACGTCCCGCGAGGTGCAGCAGCGGCTGCTGTCGTCGCCCTGCTACGCGTTCGAGCCGGCCGAGAGCGCGGCCTGCCAGGGCCCGGTCATGACGGAGGACACCGAGCTCGTGGACAGCGAGCGCGGCAACTTCGTCGGGGCGTACCCGCCCGTCTTCTACTTCGTCATGAGCATCTTCGTCGGCGACGAGGTCGCGGACTCCGTGCTGGTCATGCGCGCCGTCAACGCCCTGCTCGTCGTGCTGCTCGTGGCCGCGGTGTGGCTCGCGTCGCCGCCGGGCCTGCGTGGCGGGCTCGTGGGCGGCGCGGTCGTGACGGCCGTGCCGCTCGGCATGTTCCTGCTCCCGTCGGTCAACCCGTCGAGCTGGGCACTGCTCTCGGCGATGACGCTGCCCGTCGCGGTGCTCGGCTACATCACGACCGCCGACCGGCGCCGCCGGTGGGTGCTGGGCGTGCTCGCGGCGGTCGCGCTGGGCGTGGGCGCCGGCGCCCGCGCCGACGCGGCCCTCTACGGCGCCCTGGCCATCGGTCTCGCGGGCATCGCGACGCTCCGCCCGGGGTGGGCACACGTGCGCAGGCTGGTCTACCCGGCCCTCCTCGGGGTCGTCGCGATCCTGCTGTTCTTCTCCGCCGGTCAGTCGGAATCGGTGAGCGCCGGCGGCGGTCCCACCTCGATGTCCTTGCCGGCGTTCGTCCGCCTCATGGGCGACGTGCCGTCGCTGTGGACCGGCGCGCTCGGTAGCTGGGGCCTCGGCTGGCTCGACACCTACATGCCCGCCGTGGTGTGGGTGGCGGCGTGGAGCGTCCTGGTGGGCACCGTCTTCGCCGCGCTGGCGGGCGCCGACCTGCGCCGGCTGGCCGCCCTGCTGGTGGGCGGCGTCGCGGTGTGGGTGGTGCCGACGTACATGCAGTACCTGTCCGGCTACCCCGTCGGGGCGGCGATCCAGCCCCGCTACGTGCTGCCGATCATCGTCGTGCTCGCCGTCGTCGCGCTGTCGCGCACCCAGGGACCGGCCGTGCGCTGGTCGGGCGGTCAGTGGGCCCTGGTCGTGCTGGCGCTGGGAGTCGCGCACGCTGTCGCCCTGCACACCAACGTGCGCCGGTACGTGACCGGTGCCGACGTGGTGGACCCCGACCTCGACGCCGGCGCCGAGTGGTGGTGGCCCGGGCTGCCCCTCGGTCCCACCGCGCTCTGGGTCGTCGCGTCGGCGGCGTTCGTCGTGGCCGTCGGGCTGCTGACGCTCTCCCTCGTGGGGCCGCGCGACGCGGCCTTCCCCGAGGTGCGGCCCACGCCCGCGGACCCGGGCCACGACGTGCCCGAGGTCGAGCGGACCGACGCGGCCGGCGTGCCCCCGGAGCCGAGCACGGTGCAGCGCGCGCACTGAGCCCGGCGGAGGCCGCACGGGGGGCCGTCCGGGTCCACCTAGGATGCCGGGGTGCGCCTGCTGCTCGACGCGACCGCCGTCCCCGCCGACCTCGGGGGGGTCGGCCGCTACGTCGACGCGCTGGTGCCCGCCCTCGTCGACGAGGGTGTCGACCTCGTCGTCGTCTGCCAGGCGGCGGTGGCGGAGCGGCTGAGTGCGGGCGCCCCGGGCGCCGAGGTCGTCGCGGCCCCCGCAGCGGTGGCCCGTCGCCCCGCGCGGCTCGCCTGGGAGCAGTCGGGCCTGCCCGCGCTCGCGCGGCGGACCCGTGCCGACGTGCTGCACAGCCCGCACTACACGCTGCCGCTCGCGGCGAGCGTCCCCGTGGTGGTCACGCTGCACGACGCGACGTTCTTCAGCCACCCGGAGCTCCACTCGCCGGTCAAGGCCCGCTTCTTCCGCGCGGCGACGCGGGTCGCCGTGGCACGCGCCGCGACACTCGTCGTGCCGTCCCGGGCGACGCGCGACGAGGTGCTGCGGTACGCCGGGGGAACGCCCGAGCGCTTCCACGTGGCGCACCACGGCGTGGACACCTCGCGCTTCCACCCCGTCGACGCCGCCGAGCGGGCACGCGTGGCGCGGGCTCTCGGCCTCGAGGGCCGCGCGTACGTCGCCTTCCTCGGCACGCTCGAGCCGCGCAAGAACACGCCCGCCCTCGTGCGGGGGTGGGTCGAGGCCGTCCGGGGCACCCCGGACCCGCCCGCGCTCGTGCTCGCGGGTGGCGCCGGCTGGGACACGGAGATCGGGCCCACCCTCGCGGCGGTGCCGGCAGGGCTCACCGCACTGCGTCCCGGCTACCTGCCCCTCGACGACCTCGCGGGGTTCCTGTCGGGCGCTGCCGTGGTCGCCTACCCGAGCCTCGGGGAGGGCTTCGGTCTGCCGGTGCTCGAGGCCATGGCGTGCGGTGCGACCGTGCTCACCACCCGCGAGCTCTCGCTGCCGGAGGTTGGCGGTGACGCGGTGGCGTACACGGACGTGGACGACGCCGCCATCGCGCGTGCCCTGCGCGCGCTGCTGGACCGGCCGGACGAGCGTGCCCGGCTCGCCGCGGCCGCCCGGGCGCGGGCTGACGCGTTCACGTGGGCGGCCTCGGCGCAGGCGCACGTGCGGGCGTACGAGGACGCCCTGGGCGGCACGCGGCGAGGCGCCTGACGCGCGGACGCGGGCGTCGGCAGGCCGCGCAGGCGAGCGTCAGCGGGCCGCCCGCCGCAGCCCTTCCACGTGGTCGGCCACCGCGGCGGCCTGCGGCAGCAGGCCTGACGCGAGCGCCTCGGCGAGCGTCGGTGCCGCCTCGTCCTTTGCCGACAGCTGGACGTGCAGCGGCGAGCCGTCCCGCGCGGTCGTCGGCCACGCGATGCCGATCTCCTCGTCGAGCGGGTGCACGCCGTGCTCCCGGCCGGGCGCGTACGGCGTGGAGCACAGGTAGAGCACGGTCGAGTCGTCCTCGAGGGACAGGAAGGCGTGCCCGAGGCCCTCGGACAGGTAGATGGCGCGCCGGTCCACGTCGTCGAGCAGCACCGAGTCCCACGTGCCGAACGTGGGGGATCCGACGCGCAGGTCGACCACGACGTCGAGCACGGCGCCGCGCGCGCAGGTCACGTACTTCGCCTGCCCGGGCGGGACGTCCGCGAAGTGGATCCCGCGCAGCACACCGGCGGCGGAGACCGAGCAGTTCGCCTGCGCGAGGGTGAGCGGGTGGCCGGTGGCGGCGGCGAAGGGCGCGCCCTGGAAGTACTCCAGGAAGACGCCGCGCGGGTCACCGTGCTGCTGCGGGGTGATCTCCCAGGCGCCGGGAACGGCGAGCTCACGGTAGGTCATCGTCTCCCTCTCGACGTGTGCGTGCGTCCGCCACCCTACCGAGCGCCTACCCTGGCCCTGGTCGTCGAGAGCGGGGAGTGGACGTGCGCTGGCTTGTCGTGGGTGCCGCGGGGATGCTCGGGCAGGACGTGGTCGCGCGTCTGCACGAGCTCGGCGAGGACGTCCGGGGCGTCACGCGGGACGACGTCGACGTGACGGTCCCGGCGGCCGTCGACGCCGTCGTGCGGGACGTGGACGTCGTGGTCAACTGCACCGCGTACACCGCGGTGGACGCGGCGGAGACCGACGAGTCCACCGCGTTCGCGGTGAACGCCGTCGGGCCCGCCCTGCTGGCCCGGGCGGCCGCCCGGGCCGGAGCCCGCCTGGTGCACCCCTCGACCGACTACGTCTTCGACGGGACGGCGACCGCGCCGTACGACGAGGCCCATCCGCCCGCGCCGCGCTCCGCGTACGGGCGGACGAAGGCCGCGGGGGAGTGGGCGGTGCGCGCGCACTGCGCCGACCACCTCGTCGTCCGGGTCGCCTGGCTGTACGGCGCGCACGGCTCGTGCTTCCCGCGCACCATCGCCCGTGCCGCCGCCGAGCGCGGGTCGCTGGACGTCGTGGCCGACCAGGTGGGCCAGCCGACGTGGACCGTCGACGTCGCGGACCTCGTGCACCGGCTGGTGCGCGCCGGTGCGCCGTCGGGCACCTACCACGGCACGTCGGCCGGCAGCACCTCGTGGTTCGAGTTCGCCCGCGCGGTCGTCGAGGCGGCCGGCATGGACCCCTCCCTCGTGCAGCCGACGACGAGCGAGGCGTACGTCCGGCCGGCGCCGCGCCCTGCCTACTCGGTGCTCGGGCACGACGCGCTCGGCGCCGCGGGCGTCACCCCGATCGGCGACTGGCGGGAGCGCTGGCGGGCGGCCGCTCCCGCGGTGCTCGCCTGAGCCGCCGGTAGACTCCCGGGCCGCGAAGGGCGGCCGCCGCCTCCCACCGGTCGCACCGCACCCCTCCCACCGCCGCCCGCGCAGCGCGCACCGCCGTGCGCCCCAGCCAGGAGAGATTTCCGATGGAACCCACCTCCGCCATCCCGGACCTGTCCGTCGTCATCCCCGCCTACAACTCGGGGCCGTGGCTGGAGACGACCCTCGACGCGCTGCGCACGGCGCTCGAGGCGACGTCCTGGTCCGCCGAGGTCGTGGTCGTCGACGACGGGTCGACGGACGGGTCCCCGCAGCTCCTGCGCGGCCTGGCCCCGCGTTACCCCTACGACCTGCGCGTGGTGGAGCAGGCCAACCAGGGCGTGTTCGTCGCCGTGTGGACCGGCCTCGAGCAGGCTCGCTCGCAGCACGTGCTGATCCTGAACTCGCGCCTCCTGCTCGACCCGACGGCCCTGCGCCACCTCGAGGAGCAGGACGCCCTCGCGAGCGGGCAGGCGTGGAACGGGCACGTCGTCACCGACCCGGCGACCCCCCTCGTCGGCGTCTTCTGGGATGTGCCGACGCACGTGTTCTGGGGCGACTACCTCGGCGACCCGCGCCCGACGGAGATCACGCCGGAGAACTTCGACCGGGTCCCGAAGGGCACCGGCTGCTTCCTGGTGCCGCGCGACCTCATGGTCGAGGCGTACCGCGCGTGCTGGCCCGACCAGGGCACCCGGTACACCTCCGACGACACGAAGCTCCTGCGGCACATCGCGTCCCGGCGGCCGATCCGCCTCGAGCCCGGCTTCTCGGCGACGTACCGGCCGCGGACGACGGTCCGCAAGTTCCTGGCGCACGCCGCCGGTCGCGGCACGATGTTCGTCGACAGCTACGCGGGGACGTCGCACGCGCGCAACGCAGCGCTCGTCGGGCTCGTCCTCGCACCGCCGGTCGCCGCCGTGGGTCTCGCCGGGGCGGCCCTCTCGGGCCGGTGGGGCGTCGTGGCCGCGCTCCTGGGGGTCGGGGCCGCCGGGCTGGCGGCGCCGGCCGTCCTCGCGGCACGGCACCGCGCCAGCCGTCGCGCGATCGCCTCGTACCTGACGTACGTGCTGCCGTTCGGCGTCGTGTTCTGGCGCGGCCTCCTGCGCGGCGTGGTGCTGCACCGCACGGCGTTCGGACGCCTGCGCACGGCCGCCGACGCGGCCGTCGGCGAGGTGGCGTGACGCCGTCCCCGGCCCGGGCCGCGCGCGCCGGGTCCACGCGGTGACCGGCCCGGCGCCCGCACCGGGCGGGTGGCGCGCGCGCGGTGCCGCCCTGGTCGGCGCGCACGGGCGCGCGCTGGCCGGGCTCGGGGTCGTCACCGTCGTGGGGGTCGTCGCGACGGCGGGGTTCCAGCTGGTCGTCATCCGCGGGCTGGGACCCGTCGAGTACGGCCTGTTCGCCTCGCTGCTCGCGTTCCTCAACGTCGCCTCCATCGGCAGTGGCGCACTGCGCAACTCCGTCGCGGTGGACACGGCCGCGTCCCGGGCCGCGGGGAGCACCGCGGGGACGCCGGCGAGGCGGCTGCTGGACGGGTCGGCGGTCGAGGCGCTGGTGCTCGGGCTGGTGTGCACGGTCGCGGGCGTCGTCGCCGCGCCGTACCTCACGGCGTCGCTCGACACGACGGTCGTCCCCGTGCTGGTGGTCGCCGCCGCGGCCCTGCCGTACTTCGTCTTCTCCCGCTCGCAGGGCCTGCTGCAGGGGGCGGGGGACTCGCGGGCGGTGGTGCTCTGGTCGACCGCGGCGCAGGTCGCGCAGTTCCTGCT
This sequence comes from Cellulomonas sp. JZ18, assembly GCF_009720485.1. NCBI lineage: Bacteria > Bacillati > Actinomycetota > Actinomycetes > Micrococcales > Cellulomonadaceae > Cellulomonas > Cellulomonas sp. JZ18. The sequence continues at coordinate 1,324,873 of NZ_CP045245.1, forward strand.
CAGCGCGCTCGTGGTCCGGTTGGGCGGCGGCGCGCTCGGCGTCCTCCTGGTCTTCCTGGGCGTCGGCGTCGTGGGTGCCCTCGGCGCCTCGGCGCAGGCGCGCGTCCGGCGGCTCGTCTCCGGGGCGCGGCCGTTCTCGGCCGACGCGCTCGTCGTCATCGCGCTGACGATCGCCTTCGCGTGGCTCACGAGCGTCGACGTCGTCCTCGTGCGGTCGGGCGCCCTCGAGGCCGACGCAGGCGCCTACGCGGCCGCCGCGGTCCTGGTGAAGACGACCCTCATCGTCCCGACGACGCTCTCGCTGTACCTGCTGCCCCGCTTCGTCTCGGCGCGTGACGACACGGCGTCGGTGCGCCTGGGGGTGAACCTCAGCCTCGCGCTCGCCCTGGTCACGGGCCTCGCGGTGTGGGTCGTGGTGACGGTCGCCGGCGGGCTCGTCGTGCGGGTCTTCGGCGGGGGCTACGAGCAGGCGACGGCGGTCCTGCCGGCGCTGGCGCTGGCGTGGGTGCCGTGGGCGATGGCGCAGAGCCTGCTGATCCGGCTCACGGCGGCGGCGTCCCGGTGGTCGCTGGTGGTCCTTGTGCTGGTCGCGGCAGCGCAGTGGGTGCTGGGGCGCCTGGTCCTGCCGGACGTCGACGCCTTCGTCGTGGTGAACGCGGGCGTGGGGGCCGTGGCCCTCGGGTGCATGTTCGTCGTGCACCTGCGCCTCGTGCGGCAGGCCGGCCGCACGGTGCAGGCCCCCACCGACCCGGCGGGCGGTCCGGGCGCCACCCCGGGGGTGCCCCTATGATTCCCCGGGGCGCGGCCGACGACGCGCGTCCACGGCGCGGACGGGCGCACCGGTCCCGGCCGGGCCGACCCGGCCGGAGCTCGTGGACGGCGCGAGGTACTTGGTCCCGCTCCGTGCCGGCAGGGCTCGGGCATCCTGAGCGCGGCCCCGCGAGCGGCCGGCACCGGACCGCGCCGCCGACCCGAGGAGGAACGTGAACGTCCGCATCGCCGACTCGGCCGACGTCGACCCCACCGCCACCATCGGCGCCGGATCGTCGGTCTGGCACCTCGCCCAGGTCCGTGACGGCGCCGCGCTCGGTGAGCAGTGCGTGGTCGGGCGCGGCGCCTACATCGGCAGCGGCGTGCGCGTCGGCGACCGCTGCAAGATTCAGAACTACGCGCTCGTGTACGAGCCGGCGGTCCTCGAGGACGGCGTCTTCGTGGGTCCGTCCGTCGTGTTCACCAACGACACGTTCCCCCGGGCGGTCAACCCGGACGGGTCGCTGAAGAGCGCGGCCGACTGGGAGGCCACGGGGGTGACCGTGCGCACGGGCGCCTCGATCGGGGCGCGCGCCGTGTGCGTCGCGCCGGTGGTCGTCGGTCGGTGGGCCACGGTCGCCGCCGGTGCCGTCGTGACGCGTGACGTCCCCGACCACGCGCTGGTGGTCGGCGTGCCGGCCCGCCGGGTCGGCTGGGTGGGCCGGGCGGGCGTGCCGCTCGAGCCCGCCGAGGGCGGGCGGTGGCGGTGCCCGTCGACGGGAGAGAGCTACGAGGAGACCGAGGCTGGGCTCGCGCTCGTCGAGCGGTCCGAGGAGGAAGAGCAGGCATGAGCACGAATGTGATCCCCGCCGCCAAGCCCCTGATCGGGGACGAGGAGCGGGCTGCCGTCGACCGGGTCATGCGGACCGGGGTCATCGCCCAGGGCCCGGAGGTCGCGGCGTTCGAGCGCGAGTTCGCGGACCACCTCGTCGAGGGCCGGTCCTGCGTGGCGGTGAGCTCGGGCACCACGGGTCTGCACCTGGGCCTGCTCGCGGCGGGCATCGGCCCGGGCGACGAGGTCATCGTCCCGTCGTTCACGTTCGCGGCGACGGCCAACTCGGTCGCGCTGACGGGCGCCACGCCGGTGTTCGCCGACATCGACCCCGCGACGTACTGCCTCGACCCGGCATCCGTGGCGTCGGTCATCACCGAGCGCACGGCCGCGATCATGCCGGTGCACCTGTACGGTCACCCCGCGGACATGACGGCGCTCGGCGCGCTCGCGCAGGAGCACGGCCTGCAGCTCTTCGAGGACGCCGCCCAGGCGCACGGCGCCCGGTGGCAGGGGCACCGCGTCGGCACGTTCGGTACGTTCGCGATGTTCAGCCTCTACCCGACGAAGAACATGACGTCGGGCGAGGGCGGCATGGTCTCGTGCGCGACGCCCGAGGTCGTCCGCTCGGTGCAGCTGCTGCGCAACCAGGGCATGGAGCGCCGCTACGAGAACGAGGTCGTCGGCTTCAACGCCCGTATGACCGACATCCACGCGGCGATCGGCCGTGTGCAGCTCGGCAAGCTCGACGCGTGGACGCGCACGCGCCAGGAGAACGCCCGGTACCTGTCCGAGCGCCTCGAGGGCGTCGGCGTGCCGGTCGTCGCGGACGGCGCCGAGCACGTGTGGCACCAGTACACGATCCGCGTCGAGGACGACCGCGACGGGTTCGCGGCGGCCCTGCTGTCCGAGCACGGCGTGGGCTCGGGCGTCTACTACCCGATCCCCAACCACGAGCTGCCGTCGTTCGGCCTCACGCTGGACCTCCCGGCCACGCGTCAGGCGTGCGACCAGGTTCTGTCGCTGCCGGTGCACCCGGCGCTGACCGAGGCCGACCTCGACCGCGTCGTCGAGGCCGTCAACGCGACCGCAAAGGCGGGCGCCTGATGGCCGGGCTGCGCGCCGGGCTGCTCGGCCTCGGCATGATGGGTCGCCACCACGCGCGCGTGCTGCGCTCGCTCGAGGGCGTCACGCTCGCCGCCGTGGCGGACCCGGGCGGCGACCCGCACGGTGTCGCCGCGGGCCTGCCCGTGGGCGACTCGGTGCAGTCGCTGGTCGACGCCGGCGTGGACTACGCCGTCGTGGCGGCGCCGACCGCGTACCACGAGGAGGTGGCGCTCGCGCTGGCCGAGGCGGGCGTGCACGTGCTCATCGAGAAGCCCCTGGCGCCGTCGACGGAGGCCGCGGACCGGATCGTCGAGGCGTTCGCCCAGCGCGGCCTCGTCGGTGCCGTCGGGCACATCGAGCGGTACAACCCGGCGCTGCAGAGCCTGCGGGCGCGGCTCGAGAACGGCGACCTCGGCGACGTGTACCAGGTGGCGACGCGCCGCCAGGGCCCGTTCCCGTCGCGGATCGCCGACGTGGGCGTGGTCAAGGACCTCGCGACGCACGACATCGACCTGACCGCGTGGATCACGCAGTCGCCCTATACCAGCGTCACAGCGCACGTCGCGCACAAGAGCGGACGGACGCACGAGGACCTCGTGGCCGTCGTCGGCACGTTGGGCGGCGGCGTCGTCACGAGCCACCTGGTCAACTGGCTCTCCCCGTTCAAGGAGCGCACGACCGTCGTCTCCGGCGAGCGAGGCTCGTTCATCGCCGACACGCTGACGGCCGACCTCACGTACCACGCCAACGGGACCGTGGAGACGACGTGGGAGTCCCTGGCGGGCTTCCGCGGCGTCAGCGAGGGCGACACCGTGCGGTTCGCGCTGGGCAAGCGCGAGCCGCTGCTGCTCGAGCACGAGGCGTTCCGCGACGCCGTCCTCGGCGTGCGCAACGACGTCGTGACGCTCGCGGAGGGTGCGACGACCGTGCGCGTCGCCGAGGCCGTGCTCAGCTCGGCGGCCGCGGGGCAGACCGTCGCGCTCTGACGCGACCACCCGACGCCACCACGCCCGTCCTCTCGCCCGGCCGGTACGGCCGGCCGGGCGAGAGGCACGCGGGCGGGGCCGTCAGCGCTCCTGCTCGAGCAGCCCCAGCAGGTACGCGCCGTACCCGGACTTCACGAGGCGCTCGGCGCGCTCGCGCAGCTCGTCGTCCGACAGGAAGCCCCGGCGCCACGCGACCTCCTCCGGCGCGCCGACCTTGAGGCCCTGGCGGTGCTCGATCGTCCGGACGAAGTCCGAGGCCTCGAGCAGCGAGTCGAACGTGCCGGTGTCGAGCCACGCCGTGCCGCGGGGGAGCACCTCGACCTGCAGGCGGCCCTGCTCGAGGTAGGCCCGGTTCACGTCGGTGATCTCGTACTCGCCGCGCGGCGAGGGCTCCAGGTCGCGCGCGATGGCGACGACGTCGTTGTCGTAGAAGTACAGGCCGGGCACCGCGTAGCTGCTCTTGGGCTGTGCCGGCTTCTCCTCGAGCGAGAGCGCGCGCCCGGCGGCGTCGAACTCCACGACGCCGTACGCGGTCGGGTCCGCGACCCGGTAGGCGAACACGGCGCCGCCGTCGATGTCCTCGAACCGCTGCAGGCGGCTGCCGAGCCCGGGCCCGTAGAAGATGTTGTCGCCGAGCACGAGCGCCGCGGAGTCGTTCCCCACGAAGTCGGCGCCGAGGACGAACGCCTGCGCGAGCCCGTTCGGCTGCTCCTGCACCGTGTAGGTGATGGAGATGCCGAACTGCGAGCCGTCGCCGAGCAGGCGGCGGAACTGGTCCGCGTCGTGCGGCGTCGTGATCACCAGGACGTCCCGGATGCCCGCGAGGATCAGCGTCGAGAGCGGGTAGTAGATCATCGGCTTGTCGTAGACGGGGACCAGCTGCTTGCTCACGCCGAGGGTGATGGGGTGCAGCCGGGTGCCCGAGCCGCCGGCCAGGATGATTCCGCGCATGGGTCGCCATTCTGGCCCATCCGGGCGCCCGGCGCGGCCGTGCGCCGAGCGGGAAGGGCGGGGGAGGGGGGCGCCGGGGTCAGTCGGCGGCGGTGACCCGCTCCGTCTCGCGCACGCGCGCGAGTGCGGCGTCGTCGAGCGCGGCCCCGTCCACCAGGACGAGCGAGCCGCCGACGGCCCACGTGCCGAGCGCGGCGAGGGCGAGCCCGACCGCGTCGTCGCCGCGCGCGTCGCGCAGCACGCGGGCGCCCGCGGACGGCGCGTCGGCGAGCGCGGCCGCCGTCAGCCCGGCGTGCGGCACGACGTCCGCTCCGCCGGCCACCGCCGGTGCCTGCGGGTCGGCCGGGGGCAGCCAGCCGAGCGCGTCGGGGTAGGTCATGACGGCGGCGGCGGCGTCGACCGCGCCGCGGGGGAGCGTGCCGGGCCACGACCGGGCGAGGGCGGCGAGCGTGACCGCGACGACAGTGCCGCTGTGCGCGTCGGGGCGGTCGGTGACGACGACGTCGACGGCGTGCCCGTCCTGCGGCGCGCCCGACCTCTCCGCCCGCACGACGCACGCGCCCGCACGCCATGCCGCGGTCGCCCACGTCAGCGCGCGCCAGTGCGCGGGCAGGTCGAGCAGCACGCGCGTCCCCGGCTGCACGTCGAGCTCCTCGACGAGCAGGTTGGTGGTCTTCACGACCCAGTTGACGAGTACCGCGCCCGACAGCTCGACGCGCTCGTGGTCCGGCCCGTACCACGTCACGCGCGGGCGACCGGGGTCGCGGACGAGCCCGTGGAGGACGGCGGCGACGTCGGTGGGGCGCGTGGTCGTCATGGACCTCAGGCTAGGTCGCGGGCGTGCCGCGGGTCGCCTCGTGGGTCGTGTGCGGGACGCCACGCCGCGCACACCGAACTTTCACCCGGACAACTCGGGCATCTAGCACGGCTCCGGTTGACGACCGGGAACGACACGCGTGTAATTCCTGAGAACTGCTTCATCGAGCGCGATCGTCGCGGCCTCCGCGCCGCACGGCCGGCGTCGACCGGACCAGCCAGCACGAGGACATCAGCATCACTCCCGCGGAGGCACGCATGTGGCACCTGCTCGACGACGAGGGACTGCCCGACGACGTCGCCACCCCCGTCACCGCACCGACCGGCAACGTGCTGTCCCTGTTCGGCACGCCCGAGGACGACGGGCCCATGGGGTGGCAGGAGCGCGCGCTCTGCGCCCAGACCGACCCCGAGGCGTTCTTCCCCGAGAAGGGCGGCTCGACCCGTGAGGCCAAGAAGGTGTGCGCGTCCTGCGACGTGCGCGCCGAGTGCCTCGAGTACGCGCTCGCCAACGACGAGCGCTTCGGGATCTGGGGCGGCCTGTCCGAGCGCGAGCGCCGCAAGCTCAAGCGGCGCGTCGTCTGACGCCACGTCGACCCCGTCCGGGTCCCGCCACGCCGGGTGTCGCTGCCGGCCGGGGCGCGGGGGCGACGGCATGATGACGCGAGCATGACTGACACGCTGTCCCCCGTGGACGTCCCCACGACCGCGGCCGTACCGGTGACGACACCCGTGACGGCCGTCGTGGTGACCCACGGGCGCACCGGCTACCTGCGCACGACGCTGCGAGCGCTCGCGGCGCAGACACGCCGGCCGTTCCGCGTGCTGGTCGTCGACGTCGCCGAGCACGCCGACGGGGACGGGCCCGCGCTCGGCGCCCTGCTCGAGGACGCCTTCGCCACGACCCCCGCGCCCGTGCCGCGCCTGTCGACGGTCGCGGCGCCGCGCGCCCGCTCGTTCGGCGAGGCCGTGTCCGCCGGGCTCGCGACGCTCGCGGACGCGCTCGACGAGCGGCCGACGCCGTGGCTCTGGCTGCTGCACGACGACAGCGCCCCCGCGCCCGCCGCGCTCGCGCAGCTGGTGAAGACCGTCGGGCACGCCCCCTCGGTCGCCGTCGCCGGCTGCAAGCAGCGCACGTGGACCGAGCCCGAGCGGCTGCTCGAGGTCGGCCTGCGCACGACCCGGTCGGGCCGGCGCGTGACGGACGTCGAGCAGAACGAGCTCGACCAGGGTCAGCACGACGGGCGGACCGACGTGCTCGGCGTCGGCCTCGCCGGTGCGCTCGTGCGCCGCGACGTGTGGGACGCCCTCGGTGGTACCGACCCCGCCCTCGGCCCGTTCGGGGACGGGCTCGACCTCTCGCGCCGGGCACGCCTCGCCGGGCACCGCGTCGTGGTCGTGCCCACCGCCGTGGTCCGCCACGCCCAGGCGGCGTACCACGGCCTGCGTCCCGTCCGCGGGTCCGGGCCGGGCGACGGGGCCGCGGCGCCGGGCGGCGACGCCCGTGAGGTCGACCTCGACGGCGACGGCGAGCCCGACGGCGCCGACCCGAACCGCTCGTTCGCGGCACGCCGCCGTGCGCTGCTGCACTCGCGCCTCGTCGGCTGCCCGCTGCCCCTGCTGCCCCTCGTGGTGCTCATGGCGCTCGCCGCCGGTGCGCTGCGCGCGCTCGGCCAGCTCGCGGTCAAGCAGCCCGGGCTCGCGGTCGCGGAGGTGCGCGTCGCGCTCGCCGCGGTGCTGCGCCCGGCGGCGGTGGTGCGCGCGCGCCGCCGTGCCCGCGCGTCGCGCGTGCTGCCGCGGCGCACGCTGCGGCCGCTGCAGGCGACCTGGCGCGACGTCTGGCGCCAGGCGCGCGACCGCCGCCTCGCGCGGCGCGAGGCCCGCCGGGTCGTCCGGGCGCCCAGCGAGCTCGAGCTGCGCGAGCTGGCCGCGCTGGCGTCCCGCCGGCGGGTGACGCTCGCGGTGGTCACGGGCGCGCTGCTGCTCGTCACCGCGGTCGCGCTCGGGGGCCTCGTCGGGCCCGTCCTGTCCGGTGCGCAGCTCGTGGGGCCGGCGCTCGCGCGTGCGACCACCGGCGTCGCCGACGCCTGGTGGGCGGCCACGTCGGGCTGGGTGGCCGGCGGTCTGGGCGCGCCGGGTCCGGCCGACCCGCTGCTGCTCGCGCTCCTGCCGCTCGCCGCCGTGCTCGACGGCGACCTCGGCGCCGCCGTCGCGGTCGTCGTGCTCGGCGGCGTCCTCCTGTCCGGGCTCGGCGCCTGGGCCGCCGCCGGGGCCGCGACCCGCTCGACGGGCGTGCGCGCCTGGGCCGCCGTCACGTGGGCGGCCGCGCCGGCGCTGCTGCTCGCCGTCGGGGACGGGCGGGTCGGCGCCGTCCTGGCGCACGCCGCGCTGCCGTGGGTCGCGCTCGGTCTCGCACGCGCGGTCGGCGTGCAGCGGGTCGACCAGGTGCTCTCGGGCCTGGCCACGGTCCGCCGCGACCTCGACGAGCCGGAGGTGCGCGACGTCGAGGACGGTCCCGCCGCGCAGCCGCCGGTGACGGGGCCGCCCGCCGCGGTGCCGGTCACCCCGGAGCCGGTCCTGGCCGACGAGAGCGACGTCGTGACCCCCGTGCGGGGCGTCCCGGCGCTGCCGCAGCCGCGTTCCGCACCGTCCGGGGCCGTCCCGGCCGTGGCGGCCGGGGGCGCGCCCCGCCTCACCGCGCCCGTGTCGGCAGCCGAGGTGGCTCCCGCCGACGCCCCGGCCGCGGCACCGGCAGCCGCGTCGACCGCGACGGAGTCCTCGGACGGCACGGACCGTCCGGGCGTCCTCGTCGGTGCGCCCGACCCGACCGGGTCGGTGACCGCGGCCGCCGGTGCGGCGCTCGCGCTCGCGCTCGTGGTCGCCGGTGCGCCCGTCCTGCTCGTGCCGGCGCTGCTCGTGCTCGTGCTCGTGGCCGTCGTCGTGCCGCGCCGGCGCGGACGCGTCCTGCTGGTGGCCGTGCCGGGACTCGTGCTCCTCGCCCCGCTGCTCGTGGAGGCGGTCCGGCGCGGGCCCGCCGGCGTCCGCCTGCTGCTCGCCGAACCGGGCCCGGCCGTGGCCGTGGCGCCCGGTGACGCCGTCGCCCGCCTGCTGGGGCTGCCCGCCGACGCGACCGCGCTCGTCCCCGCCGCGCTCCCGGACGCCCTCGTGCCGTTCTGGCCGTTCCTGGGCGGCGCCGTGCTCGTCGCGCTCGCCCTGCTCGCGCTGTGGCGCGGCCGTCCGGTCGCGCGCGGCGTGCGCACGTGCTGGGCCGTCGCCGCGTGCGGTCTCGGTACCGCGACCGCGGTCGCGGCGCTGCCCGCGTCCGTCGGGCCCGAGGCCGTCGCGCCGGCGTGGACCGGACCGGCGGTCTCGCTCGCCGCGCTCGGGCTGCTGGGGGCCGCGGTGCTGGGCGCCGACCGTCTGCCGGAGCGGCTCGCGCGACACGCGTTCGGCTGGCGGCAGCCCGTGGTGGGCCTGCTCACCGCCGTGGCCGTCGTCGCCGCGCTCGCCGCGCCGGTGTCGTGGGCGTGGGCCGCGCGCACGCAGGACGCGGTGGCCCTGCGGGCGTCGGCGGCGCCCGTCGTGCCGGTCGTCGGGCAGCAGGGTGCGACGTCCCCGGCCGCGTCGCGCGTCCTGGCGCTGTCGCTGCTGCCCGGCGACGCCGCGGCCGGCACCGTCGCCTGGAGCCTGCTGCGCGCCGACGGCGAGCAGCTCGTCGACGTCGCCGCCGCGGTGGCGACCCGCCGCGCGGAGGGTGGGCTCGTGCACCCGGCGGCGGCCGCCACGGACGCCGCGGCCGAGGAGGTCGCGGCGGTGGCAGCCCGGCTCGCGGGTGGCACGGCCGACGACGTGGCCCCCGCGCTCGCCGCGCTGGGTGTGGCCGACGTGCTCGTCCCCGCGCCGCTCGGCGACGACCCGCGCGAGCGCGCCGCACGGGCGCGTCTGGTCGGGGCGCTGGACGCGACCGCGGGGCTCGAGCGCGTGACCCACGACGGCACGGGCACCCTGTGGCGCGTCCGCCCGGCCTCCGGCGACGTCGTCGCCGCATGGGCCCGGCTCGTGCCCGCCGGGGCGGACGTGTCGGCGCCGGGGACGAGCGCGAGCGCCGTCGCCGCCCGGGGCCGGACCGTCGCGACCGTCGTCCCGCCCGGGGACGAGGACCGGGTCCTCGTCCTCGCCGAGCGGGCGGACCCGGGCTGGCAGGCGTGGCTCGACGGGCGGCCGCTCGACCGGGCGGACGCCGGGTGGCGCCAGGCGTTCCGCGTCGGCGCCGACGGCGGGCGCCTCGAGGTGCGCTACGTCGCGCCGGCGCGCGGGGCGTGGCTCGCCGCGCTGGGCGCGACGACCCTGGTGACGGTGCTGCTGGCGCTGCCCCTGCGGCGGCGACGGGGGGTGCGGACGTGACGACGGACGGTACGGCGGCGGTCGCCGCGACCGGGAGCGGACCGCAGCCGGAGGCCACCCGGCCGGCCCGGCGGGGACGCGCGGCGCGCGTCGTCGGCGGCCTGGCGGTGCTGACCCTCGCGGCGGGTGCCGTCGCGGCGGGTGCGCAGCTGGGCGCGGCGGACGAGGTGCCGGTGGGCGCCGTCGAGGTGCAGGCACCGCCGGCGCCCACGACGCTCGGGTGCGTCGGCACGCTGCAGCCGCCCGACGAGCGCCGGCGCGGCGACGCCGCCTTCGACCCCTCGCCGGTCGCGCCGGTCACCGCGCTCGACGCCGTCGTGCCGACCGGTCCCGGGGCGGGTGCCCTGACCGTCCTCGGCGGGACGGGCGGCGAGGTCGAGCGCGCCGGCGCCGGTGGCGCTTCGCTGCGCGTCGAGGACGTCGAGGCCCCGCTGGTCGTGCGTGCCGCCCCGGCGGACGAGGCGCCCGTGGTCGCCGCCGCCACGACCTCCCTGGTGACCGCCGGTGACCTGCGCGGGCTGTCGGCCGCGTCGTGCGTCGCGCCCGGCGTCGACGACTGGCTCGTGGGCGGTGCGACGACGGTCGGCTCCTCCGCCGTCCTCGTGCTGAGCAACCCCGGCCTGACGACCGCCGAGGTGACCGCCGAGGTCTGGGGGCCGAACGGGCCCGTCGAGTCCGCGGCGGCCCGCCACGTCGTCGCCCCGGGGGCGACCCAGACGGTGGACCTCGGCGGGGCGGCGGCCGAGCAGCGCGCCCTCGTCGTGCACGTCACGACGACGGGCGGGCAGGTGGTCGCGCACCTGCAGGCCTCGGTCGTCGAGGGCTTCACGCCGGCGGGCACGGACCTGGTAGTGCCGGGTGCCGCGCCGGCGACCCGTCAGGTCGTGCCGGGCGTCGTCGTCGAGGAGTCCCAGGTGGGCGCCGAGGTCGGTCCCGCACTGCGGCTCCTCGCGCCCGGCGACGAGGCCACGACCGCGCGTGTGACGCTGCTGGGGGCCGACGGACCCGTCGAGCCGGCGGGCGTCGAGGAGGTCGAGCTCGCGGCCGGGACCGTGGTCGACGTGCCGCTGTCCGGCCTGGCCGCGGGTGCCTGGACCGTCGTCGTGGACGCGTCCGCGCCGGTGGTCGCCGCGGCCGTGGTCACCCGCACGGGCACCGCCGGCGAGCTCGACGACCGGCCGCGGGTCGAGCGCGCCTGGTCCGCGGCGTCGGCGGCGGCCCGCCACGGCGTCGTGGCGCTGCCGCGGGAGGCGGCGGCGCGGCTGGTCGTGGGCGCCGTCGCCGAGGGTGACGACGCGACGGCCACGGGGGAGGGGCGTGCACGGCTGCGCGTCCTCGACGAGGACGGCGGTGTCCTGTCGGAGCACGACGTGACGGTCGACGCGGGCACGACGGGTTCGTGGCCCGTCGCCGACCTCGCGGAGGGCGCCGCGGGCCTGGAGCTCGAGGTGCTGCCCGGCGCCCGGGTGGACTGGGCGGTCGAGCTGGAGGTCCTGCAGGAGGACGGCGCGCTGGTGTCGGTGCTCGCACCGGTGCCGGTCGTGGACGGCGACGGCGCCCTGCGGGTGCGCGAGGACGGGCGCGCGACCCGCGGCTGACGTGCCGGCCGGGACGGCAGCCGCGCGTGCGCGGTCGTCAGTGCCCGGTCGTCAGCGCGCGCTCGTCAGTGCCCGGTCGTCAGTGCCCGGAGCCGCCCACGGGTGCCGGGCGCGCCGCCGACCGCAGCTGCACCCGCTCACGCGTCGCGAGACCGGCGCCGATCGCGAGGCGCAGGGGCGCCTGCCACCAGTGGTGGTACCGCCGGTGCAGGTACTGGCGCGCGCTCGCGTGGTGCGCACGGATCATCGGCGCCGGCCGCTCGCGCCACGACGTGCCGCCCACGTGGGTGACCCGCACGTCCGGCACGTACAGGTTCTCCCAGCCGGCGCGCCCCAGCCGCTCGCCGAGGTCGACGTCCTCGAAGAACATGAAGTACGACTCGTCGAAGCCGCCCACCTGCTCGAACGCCTCGCGCCGCAGCACCAGGCACGCGCCCGACAGCCAACCCGCCTCGCGCAGGTAGCCGCCCACCGACTCCTGCCGGGCGTGGTAGGCGCGCGTCCACGGGTTGCCGGGCCAGACGCGCGCGAACACGGCGTGCCCGGCGCCCTGGCGCAGCGACGGCAGGGCGCGCGCGGACGGGTACATCGTGCCGTCGGTGTTGAGCAGCATCGGGCCGAGCGAGCCCGCGCGCGGCTGCTCGTCGCCCGCGTCGAGGAGCTGGTCGAGCGACCCCGGCGTCCACTCCAGGTCGGAGTTCGCCACGACCAGCCACGGCGTCGTCGCACCGCGCGCGCCCGCGTTCGCGCCGGCGCCGTAGCCGACGTTGGCGCCGGGGACGACGAGCCGTCCGCCGAACTCGTCGACGACGGCCTGCGCGACCGCGTGGTCGGTGCCGTTGTCGACGACGACGAGCTCGACGGGCTGCCGTGAGGCGGTCGCGAGCGTGCGGGCGAACGTGCGCAGCTCGTCCCCGGGGTGGAACACGACGCACACGACGCGGACGCGGGGCGTGGCCGGCCCGGGGGAGGGAGAGGGGGTGCTCATCGACGACCCAGCCTAGTGGCCGTCGTCGTACCCCGGGTCCACGTCCTCCGGTGCGCGTCCGAGCAGGTGCGCGACCTGCTCGACGACGACGTCGCGCACGAGGTCCGGCAGGTCGGTGGCGTCGTGCGCCCGCGCCTCGACGGGCCGGCGGTAGACGACGATGCGGTGGGGGAGCCCGGCGTCGGCGGGGAAGTACCGCCCGAGCGGCACGCCGCCGTGCTCCCAGGGCGCCGGGTCGGACGGAGGGACGTCCTCGACGGCGAACTCGACGCCGTCGAGCTGCCGCGCCCACCGGCGCTCGAGGTCCTCGACGGCGTCGAGCACGAGGTCGTCGAACCGCTCCGCGCGTGTGCGGTAGCCGGGGCTGGTCATCGGCAGCACGGGTCCCCGCAGGCCGCGGCCCCGGCGGTCGCGCCGGCGCCCTGCGCCGACGCGCGGGACGGGCGCGGGCACGGCCGCGCCCCGGCGGGCGGGCAGCGCGCGGTCGGCGCCGCCGGACGGTCCCGGCACGGGCCCGGTCGCGGGTCGGTGAGGGCCGGCGGGGCTCATCCGGCCACTGTACGACGGGGGACCGCAGCGGCGGCGCCGTGCACGACACGACGCCGCAGCGGCGCGGGCGCACCTGCTCGGCGCGCGCCGCGCGGTACCGTCTGCACCGTGAGATCCGTCCGGCAGTGCTCGCGCACGGCGTGCCCGCACGCTGCGGTCGCGACGCTCACCTACGTGTACGCCGACTCCACGGCCGTGCTGGGCCCGCTCGCGCAGCTCGCGGAGCCGCACTCGTACGACCTGTGCGTCGAGCACGCGGAGCGGCTGACCGCCCCCGCGGCTGGGAGGTCGTCCGGCTGCTCCCCGACCTGGAGGCCGCGGCGCCGAGCCACGACGACCTGCTCGCGCTGGCCGACGCCGTGCGCGAGGCCGGGCGGCGCCGGGCACCCGAGCCCGCCCAGCCCCTGGCGCCCGTGCCCGCACCGGCGCCGCCCGCCGCCGACGGCCGCCGCCGCGGGCACCTGCGCGTGGTGCCGGGCGACGCGCCGTGACGGGCCGCGGCCGCTCGCGCGGCACGCCGGCCGACGAGCCCCTCGGCTCGGTCACGCGTCCGCTCGTCGACGACTCCTCGGTGGTGCCCGCGTGCCACCGCTGCGGGTCGGCGGGGCTCACGCGCGTGCGGCTGGCGCTGCCCGACGGCCGGCCCGCCGTGTTCGCCTCGTGCGGCGCGTGCGAGAGCCGGGCCTGGTACGTCGTCGGCGGCGACGGCACGCCCCTGGGGCCGGACGGAACCCCGCGCGACGCCGTCTGACCCGCCCGGTCGCTAGGGTGGGGGACCGATCCCGCCACCCACCGAAGGACCCTCCGTGCCGACACCCGTCGACCTCTCCGCGCTCATCAAGGCCTACGACGTCCGGGGCACCTACCCGGACCAGCTGGACGGGGACGTCGCCCGCGCGATCGGCGCGGCGTTCGCCGACGTCGTGGTCCTGCCCGAGGCGCCGGCGGGGACACGGCCGCGGGCCGTGGTCGGCAACGACATGCGCCCGTCCGGGCCGGAGCTCGTCCGCGCGTTCGCCGAGGGTCTGACGACGCGGGGCGTCGACGTGCTGCTCATCGGCCTGTGCTCGACCGACGGCCTCTACCACGCGTCGGGCTCGCTGGGCGTGCCCGGGGCGATGTTCACCGCCAGCCACAACCCGGCGCAGTACAACGGCATCAAGCTGTGCCGCGCGGGTGCCCGGCCGGTGGGCCAGGACTCCGGCCTCGTGGACGTGCGCGAGCTCGCCGGCCGGTACCTCGCCGAGGGCGTCCCCGCCGCGGCGGACGGGGGCGCCGTGGACGAGCAGGACATGCTCGGCGCGTACGCGCGGTTCCTGCGCGGTCTCGTCGACCTGTCGGGCGTCCGACCGCTCAAGGTCGTCGTCGACGCCGGCAACGGCATGGGCGGTCACACGGTGCCCGCGGTCCTCGGCACGGCGGCCGGCCTGCCCGCGCTGCCGCTCGAGGTCGTCCCGCTCTACTTCGAGCTCGACGGCACGTTCCCCAACCACGAGGCGAACCCGCTCGAGCCGGAGAACCTGCGCGACCTGCAGGCCGCGGTCGTCGCGCACGGCGCGGACCTGGGCCTGGCGTTCGACGGCGACGCCGACCGGTGCTTCGTGGTCGACGAGAACGGCGACGCCGTCAGCCCGTCGGCGATCACGGCGCTCGTCGGGCTGCGGGAGGTCGAGCGCGAGCGCGCGGCCGGGCGCACCCCGACGGTGATCCACAACCTCATTACCTCCCGCGTCGTGCCCGACCTGCTCGAGGCCGCCGGTGCGCGCACCGTGCGCACGCGTGTGGGGCACTCGTTCATCAAGGCGCAGATGGCCGAGCACGACGCGGTCTTCGGCGGTGAGCACAGCGCCCACTACTACTTCCGGGACTTCTTCTTCGCCGACACCGGCATGCTCGCGGCGATGCACGTGCTCGCGGCGCTCGGCGGCCAGCCGCACCCGCTGTCGGCGCTCGCGGACCAGTACCAGCCGTACGTCGCGAGCGGCGAGATCAACTCGCGCGTGGACGACGTCGCGGCGGCTCGCGCACGCGTCGTGGAGGCGTACGTGACGCAGCAGGGCGGCGGCCCGGTGGACGTCGACGAGCTGGACGGCCTGACCGTCTCGCACTGGGGCGGGCACCCGCAGTGGTGGTTCAACCTGCGCGCGTCCAACACGGAGCCGCTCCTGCGGCTCAACGTCGAGGCGGCGGACGAGGACATCATGGAGAAGGTGCGCGACGACGTGCTCGCGCTCGTCCGCGAGGAGGAGGTCCGGTGAGCGGGGACCGTCAGGACGAGGAGGCCGCGACCACGCTGGAGCCCTGGGCCCGGGCCCTGCTGCGCTGCCCCGTCACGGGCGCCGAGCTCGTCGACGGCACGGACGCGGACGGTCGGCCGGTCCTCGTGAGCCAGGACGCCGAGCGGCCGCTGGTCTACCCGGTGCGGGACGGGATCCCGGTGCTGCTCGCGGACGAGGCGCGCCCCGCCTGACCGGTACGCGTCGGCCGCCGTGCCCGGGCCGCCCCGGCCGGGGTCGGCCCGCTCGTCGACGCCGCGCGGTCGCCGGCCGACGCCCGCCGGGTGGACGGCTCAGGCCGCGGGGTCCGGCACGCCGTGGGGGAGCCGGCGCAGGAGCCGCGCCTCCTCCTCCACCCGGCGCACGCGCTCGAGCTCGACGTCCGTCTCCCGGCGCCGGCGCTCGGCGAGCACGGCCGCGAGGAAGGCCTCGGGGTGCGTGCCGGGCGGGGGCGGCGGGCTGACGTACGTCGCCAGCTCGGCCGACAGGCGCGTGCCGAGCTCGACGCGCGACGCCGGGTGCAGGCGGTCGGCGCGGGCGAGGAACTGGCGGACGGCGAGCGCGAGCCCGTCGGGCAGGCGCACGACGTCGGCGTGCGCAGCCCAGCCCGCCAGCGGCAGCGGCATCTCCACCGGCCGGCGCACGGGCGCGGGCGTGCGCACACGCGCGGCGTGCGTGCCCGCGAGGACGTCGCCGATGCGCTTGCCGGTCGGGTGGACCAGCGCGACGAGCAGCGCGACCGAGCCGAGCGTGCCCCACAGCTCGAGCACGCCCGTCAGCGCGCGCACGAACGCGTGCCGGAACGTGATCGGTCCGCCGTCGTCCCGCACGATGCGCACGCCCGCGATGAGCTTGCCGAGCGAGCGTCCGCGGCTGAGGGTCTCCACCGTCGTCGGCAGGACCAGCACGACGGCCACGAGGGACACGACCGACAGGATGCGTCCCGTGTGCTCGTCGAGGGGGAGCTGCACCTGACCGAGCACGAAGTCGACGACGATCGCGGCCACGAGCAGCGCCAGCACGTCGAGCAGGGCCGCGAGCAGCCGGGACGCGACCGACGCGGGCCGCGTGTCGAGCCGCACGCCCTCGCCGATGACGACGCCGTCCGCCGGTCCGCCGTGCTGCCACCCCGTCACCGTGCTCACCTGGGCAGACTAGCCGTGACGCGCCGTGCGGATGGCAGGCTGTGCCCGTGGACCTCGACGCGTACACCCGGGCACGCACGCCGCTGTGGAGCCGGCTCGACGCGCTGGTGCGGGAGCGGCGTCTGGACGGGGCGCAGACGGACGAGCTCGTGCGGCTCTACCAGTCGACCGCGACCGACCTGTCCGCCGTGCGCTCGGCGGCCCCGGACCCCGAGACGCTGTCCCGCCTGTCGCAGCTGCTGGGACGCGCGCGGGGGCGGCTCGCGGGCACGCACGCGCCGGCGTGGACGGACGTCGCGCGCTTCGTCGTCGTCGCCGTCCCGGCCGCGCTGTACCGGATCCGGTGGTGGACGGTCGCCGTCATGGCGGCCTTCCTCGTCGTGGGCGTCGCCACCGGCACCCTCGTCGCGCTGGACCCCGACGCGCGGGCGCTCATGGGGACGCCCGAGTCGCAGCGCCAGTACGTCGAGGAGCAGTTCGCCGAGTACTACGACCCGGGCGCCGGCTTCGCCACCATGGTGTGGACCAACAACGCCTTCATCGCGGCGATCTGCGTGGGCACCGGGATCACCGGGGTGCTGCCCGTGTACGTGCTGGTGAACAACGCCGTGAACGTGGGCGCCGCGGGCGGGCTCATGGCCGCCCACGGCCGCCTGGACGTGTTCCTGCAGCTCATCTCCCCGCACGGCCTGCTCGAGCTCACGGCGATCTTCGTCGCCGGCGCGGCGGGGCTGCGGCTGTTCTGGACGCTGGTGGACCCCGGGCCGCGACCCCGCGGGCGCGCGCTCGCGCAGGAGGGGCGCGCCCTGTTCACCGTGGCGCTCGGCCTCGTGGGCGTGCTCGCGGTCTCCGGTCTGGTCGAGGGCTTCGTCACCGGGTCGGACCTGCCGTGGCCGGTCAAGGTCGCCGTCGGCGTCGTCGTGCTCGCCGCGTTCTGGGCATGGACGCTCGTGCCCGGCCGGCGCGCCGTCCTGGCCGGGGAGACCGGCGACCTCGCCGCCGACCGGGGCGGGTACGCCGTCGCGACCGCGGGCTGACCCGTACCGCCGCCCGCTGCCCGCCGCGCCCGGCACGTGTGCCGGGGCGCCGGAGCCGGGCCCGGGCGGGTCAGAGGCGGCCCGCCGCCTTGAGCGCCAGGTACGTGTCCGCGAGGCGTGGTGCCAGGTCGTCCGGCAACGCCTCGACCACCTCGACACCGCGCTGGCGCAGGCGCGCGGCGACGGCGGCGCGCTCCAGGCCCGCCCGCTCCGCCGCGGCGGCGTCGAAGACCTCCTCCGCCGTGCCGCGCGCGGAGCGCAGGTCCTCGAGCTCCGGGTCGGCCACGGACGCGAGCACGACGAGGTGCCGCCGGGTCAGCCGCCCGACGACCTCGAGCAGGCCCTGCTCGACGGCGGCCGGGTCGAGCGACGTCAGCAGCACGACGAGCGCGCGCCGGCTGAGCCGCGACCGCACCTGCGCCACGAGCCCCGGCCAGTCGGTCTCCACCAGCTCCGGCTGGATCCCGGTGAGGGCCTCCGCGAGGGCGGGCAGGACCCGGCTCTGGTGGGTGTCCACCGCGCGGGCGCGCACGCGGCGGTCGTACGCGAGCAGCTCGACGCGGTCGCCCGCGTGCGCGGCGAGCGCGCCGAGCAGCAGCGCGGCCTCGACGCTCGCCTCCAGTCGGGTCGCGTCGAGGATGCGCGCGGCGCTGGTCCGAGCGGTGTCGACGACGAGGAGCACGTGCCGGTCGCGCTCGGGCCGCCAGGTGCGGACCACGACCTCCTGGCGTCGCGCGGTCGCACGCCAGTCGATCGAGCGGACGTCGTCGCCGTCGACGTACTCGCGCAGCGAGTCGAACTCGGTGCCCGCGCCGCGCACCTGCACGGCCGCGCGCCCGTCGAGCTCGCGCAGCCGCGCGAGGCGGGAGGGCAGGTGGCGGCGGGACGCGAACTCGGGCAGCACGCGCAGGCGCGCGGGCACCGCGAGCGAGACCTGACGCCCGGCGAGCCCCAGCGGACCGACCGTGCGCAGGGTGACCCGGTCGGCGACGAGGTCGCCGCGGCGGGTCGGCCGCAGCGGCGTGCGCACCGTGCGGGCCTCGCCGACCGGGACGTCGACCTGGTGCCGGGGCGTGCGCGCGCCGGTCGGCGCGTCACCGTCGGGCAGCGCCGACGGCGGCCACGCGTCGCGCACGAGACCGCGCAGCGTGCGCCCGCCCACGTTGCGCAGCGTGACGGCCGACGCCGTGGGCTGGCCGAGCCGCACCGAGCGCGGCACGTCGCGGGAGAGCGCGACGTCGCGCGGGGACGCCGCGAGTGCGACGTCGACGGCGCACAGCACCACGACGACGAGGGCCCACGCGAGCACGGTGACGGGCGCCGGGAGCACCGCGACGGGCACGAGCCCGAGGAGGGCGACCAGGACGGCGCGGGACGTGATCGCCACGGCTCAGCGGGGGACGGGGACCGAGGCGAGCACCGTGTCGAGCACGGACTCGGTCGTGACGCCCTCGATCTCGGCCTCGGGACGCAGCTGCACGCGGTGCCGCAGGGTGGGGTGCGCGAGGGCCTGCACGTCGTCGGGCGTGACGTACCCGCGCCCGGACAGCCAGGCCCAGGCGCGCGAGGTCGCGAGCAGGGCCGTCGCCCCGCGGGGCGAGACGCCGAGCGCGAGCGAGGGCGACGTGCGCGTGCCGCGGCACACGTCGACGACGTAGCCGAGCACCTCCGGCGCGACCTGCACCTGCGCGACCTCGGCGCGGGCACGGCCGAGCTCGCCCGCGCCGGCGACGGCGCGCACGCCCGCCGCCGCCAGGTCCCGCGGGTCGAAGCCGGCGGCGTGCCGTGCGAGCACCTCGACCTCGTCCGCCCGCTCGGGCAGCGGGAGCGTCAGCTTGAGCAGGAAGCGGTCGAGCTGCGCCTCGGGCAGCGGGTAGGTGCCCTCGTACTCGACCGGGTTCTGCGTCGCGACGACGACGAACGGGTCGGGCAGCGGCCGCGGCACGCCGTCGACCGAGACCTGCCGCTCCTCCATCGCCTCGAGCAGGGAGGCCTGCGTCTTCGGGGGCGTGCGGTTGATCTCGTCCGCGAGCAGCAGGTTCGTGAAGACGGGGCCCTCGCGGAACGAGAACTCCGCGGTGCGCGCGTCGTACACGAGCGACCCCGTGACGTCGCCCGGCATGAGGTCGGGCGTGAACTGCACGCGCTTGGTGCCGAGCGACAGCGCGCCGGACAGGCTCCGCACGAGCAGCGTCTTCGCGACGCCCGGCACCCCCTCGAGGAGGACGTGCCCCCGGCACAGGAGCGCGATGATCAGGCCCGTGACGGCGGCGTCCTGCCCGACGACGGCCTTGCCGACCTCGGTGCGGACGGCGGCGAGGGCGGCCCGCAGGTCGGCGGTCGGCGTCGGTGGGACGGGCCCCGGCTCGTGCGTCGCGACGGGCTGCGGCGCGGGCGCCGGCGGGAACGGCGTCTGGTCGGTCACGGTCGGTGAACCTCGCTCTCCAGGTGGTGCAGGTCGTGGGCGAGCCGCAGCAGGCCCGCGTCGTCGGTGGGGGCGGTCCGTACAGCAGCTGCTCGACGTCGCGGCTCGCCCTGCCGGTGGCGCGTGCGAGGGCGTCCACGAGGGCCGGTGCGGGCGCCGAGCGGGGGAGCCCGAGGCGCTGCGCGGCGCGGGTCGCCGTGCCGGCGCGCAGCGCCGCCGCCGCGTGCCCGTGCGCGCGGCCGCGCCGGTAGAGCCGGCCACGGCCGCGCGTGGTCTCGGCTGCGCGGACGACCACGGGCAGCTGCTCGGCGACCACCGGCCCGAGCCGGCGACCGCGCCACAGGACGACCACGGCCAGCACGAGCAGGAGCCACAGGGCCACCGGACGCACCCACGGGACGAGGTCCGTGAGCGACGCGCCGGCGTCCTCGGGCGGCGCGGCCGTCCCGAGGTCGTCGTAGCTCGGCACGTACCACACGAGGTGCTCGTGGCGACCGAGCGCGCGCAGCGCGAGGGCGGCGTTCCCCTCCTGCGCGACGGCGTCGTTCGTCAGCGGCGTGAGGTCGGTCAGCGCGGTCACGCGCCGCCCGTCCTGCTCGAGCACGACGTACGCGCCCTCGGTGGCGGGTCCACCGGCGGGCGGGAAGCAGACCGTGGCCGTGCCGGACAGGTCCTCGACGGAGCCGCTGAGGGTGGCCGTGCCCGCGGCGAGCGCGTCCGGGTCGTCGCACGACGCGGTCCGGACGCCGCGTGCGGAGACGTCGCCGCCCGTCGCCAGGCCCGGTGCGACCGAGGACAGCGCCCACTCGGCGTCGACCAGGACGAGGTCGTTGTCGAGCGCCGCGACGCGGTCGACCTGCTCCGGCAGCAGGAGCGCGTCGCCCACCAGGAGGACCGTGCCGCCGCGTGCGGCGGCGGACTCCGCGTCGGCGGTCGTGCGCACGTAGCTGATCTCGACCCCGCGGCGCTCGAGCACGCGGGCGAGCGCGTGGGAGCCGGCCGCGCCGGTGTTGTCCGGTGCACCGGCGGTCGTGCTGGAGTGGGGCGCGGGCAGCAGGAGCACGAGGACCCCGAGCGCGACGACCGCCGCGACCGCGAGCCACGGTCGCAGCCGCCGCCAGCGGCCGGCCGTGCGCGTCCGCCCGGTCGTGCCGTCGCCGAGCACCTCCCCGGGACGCAGCGCCGGGCCGGCGACGGGGGCGCTCACGAGCCGCCGCCCGGTGCGGCGGCCGCGACGGCGTCGGTCCGGGCGGGACGTGCCGCACGCACGGCGTCGTCGAGCGCGCGCATCGCGGCGTCGTCCTCGGCGCTCGCGCGGCGCTCGCCGTAGACGACGTCGTCGAAGCGGTCGCCGCCGCGGGCCAGGGCGTCGGCGACGTCCGGCAGCGTCCGTCCGGCGATCTGCGCGGCCTCGTGCGCGGTGCGGCCCGGGCGCTCGTCGAGCAGACCCCGCTCCTCGAGCCCGCGCACCACGGCACGGAAGCGCTCGGCGACCGCGGTCGAGTGGTCGCCCGCGCGGGCGGCCGCGTCGGCCGCCGCACGCAGCGCCGCGGCCGACCGGCGGTCGTCCCCCGCGAGGACCTCGCGTGCGACGCGCCGTCGTGCCAGGCGGCCCCGGACCGGCCCGGCGACCCAGAGCGCGAGGAGGACGACGGCGACCGCGACGGCCACGACCACGAGGAGCGCGGCGCGCGGCGGGAGCCCGACGCCCTGCATCCCCGCGAGCTGCTCCAGCACCCAGGAGACGAAGCGGTCGAGGAGCGACTCACCGCGGCTGTACGCGGGGTCGGCGAGCTCCTCCAGGACCCAGCGCCGGGCCGTCGGCGCGTCGGGCGTGACCGGGACGCCGAGGGGCGTCACGGCTCGCTCGCCGCGCGCGCGAGCTCGAGGTCGAGCCCCTCACGACGCATCCGGACGTCGACGTACAGCAGCGCCACGACCGCGGCGAGGAACGAGGTCGAGATCGTCATCCCGACGATCGTGCCCACGGCCGTGAGCACGATCGTCAGCGAGGTCGACCCGGTCATCCCCAGGACGACGCCCGAGAGGAGCGAGGCCGGGAAGACGAACAGGGATCCGACGACCGCGACGAGCACGGACGCGAGCAGGTAGATGCCGAGGAGACGCCAGAAGCTGCCGCGCGTGAGGCGCCACGCGCGCGCCACGGTCGCCCAGAACGGCTTGCCCTCGAGCATGAGCGCGGGCGGCACCAGCAGCGTGCGCACCGTGAGCCACGCGAACGCCGCCGCCAGCAGCAGGGCGCCGACGAGCACCACGGCGAACGCCGCGCCCTCCTGCTGCTGCGCGAACAGCAGCACCGACAGCCCGACCCACGCGGCGGCGAGCACGACCTGCGCGAGCAGCACGAGCAGGGTGAAGCCGAGCACCCACCACACGCGCGGGGACCGCACCACCTCGCGCATGCTGACGCGACGTCCGAGCACGCTGCGGCTGACCGAGACGATGAGCAGCCCGGTGAGCACGCTGGACACGGGCAGCAGCAGCGGGCCGCTCGCCGTGCCCGCCAGGCTGAGGGAGAACACCTCGCTCACCGCGGCGGCGTCGGTGGTGCCGTCCACGCCCACGAGGGCGTCGCCGAGCGCGCCGGCGAGCAGCCCGGCGACGTACAGCTGCAGGAGCGTCTGGAGCGCGACGGCGACCGTCACGACCATGGCCGCGAGCCCGAACATGACCATCGGGTTCGCGCGCACGGCACGCACCGAGCCGTCGAGGATCTCGCCCAGCCCGAGCGGACGCAGGGGCACGATGCCGGGCTGCAGGGGTGCGGGCCGCCACGCCGCCGCCCCGTACGGGGAGGGCGGCGCGGTCCCGGCCGCCGCGGGCGGCGTGCCCCATCCCGGGGGTGCGGCGGGTGCGCCCCACCCCGGTGGCGCGGCGGGCGCACCGTGGGCCGGGGCCGGCGGGACCGGGCCGGCGGGACCCGCGCCTGTGGGACCCGCGCCGGTGGGGGCCGCGCCGGAGGGGGCAGCGCCGGAGGGGGCAGCGCCGGTGGGGGCCGCAGCGGGCGATGCGCCGACGGGCGCCGCGCCCGGGCTCTCCGGGGGCCGGGCGGACGGGCTCACCCAGCCGGCGGGCGGCGGGCCGTCGTCCTGCGGGGAGGTCATGCTGTCCGGGCTCCTCGGTGCGGGTGCGGGTGCGCGCCCATCGTGCCACGCGGCACCCGCACGACCGGGCAGGTCAGCGCCGCGGCTGTGCACGGCGGCTCCGAGGTGCCCCCGCACCGGGGACGTCACCCGGTCGCGCGCGCCGGGTGCACCCGGACGGCCGTCCGGCGATGAGAGAATCACGCCCATGAGGGGACGCGTGCTCGTGGTCGACGACGACACCGCGCTGGCCGAGATGATCGGCATCGTGCTGCGCTCGGAGGGTTTCGAGCCGGTGTTCTGCGAGGACGGCGACGAGGCCCTGGGGGTCTTCCGCCAGACCCAGCCGGACCTCGTGCTCCTCGACCTCATGCTGCCCGGCCGCGACGGCAACGAGGTCTGCCGCCAGATCCGCGCGGAGTCCGGCGTCCCGATCGTCATGCTCACGGCCAAGAGCGACACCGTGGACGTCGTGCTCGGCCTGGAGTCCGGCGCCGACGACTACATCTCCAAGCCGTTCAAGCCCAAGGAGCTCGTCGCACGCGTGCGCGCCCGGCTGCGCCGCAGCGACGAGCCCGCACCCGAGCACCTGACCATCGGCGACCTCACGATCGACGTCCCGGGGCACCGCGTCGAGCGCGCGGGCCGGCCGATCTCCCTCACGCCGCTCGAGTTCGACCTCCTCGTGGCGCTCGCGCGCAAGCCGTGGCAGGTCTTCACGCGCGAGGTGCTGCTGGAGAAGGTGTGGGGGTACCGGCACGCCGCCGACACCCGGCTGGTCAACGTCCACGTGCAGCGCCTGCGCTCGAAGATCGAGACGGACCCGGAGCGGCCCGAGATCGTCGTGACGGTGCGCGGGGTCGGGTACAAGGCGGGCGTGCCGGGGACGTGAAGGCCGTGGCGTGGGCGGCATGAGGACCGTGCAGGGGGGCGGGCGGCTCGGCCGCCGGGTGCACCGCGTCACGCGCTGGTGGCGCTCGTCGCTGCAGGTGCGCGTCCTGACGTCGACGCTCGCGATCGGGCTCGTCGCGCTCGCGCTCCTCGGGGTCTACGTGGGCGAGCGGATCAGCGCGGGGCTGTTCGACGCGCGCCGCGAGCAGGTGCTCGCGGAGAGCGCCCGCAGCACCCAGCAGGCCCAGCAGGTGTTCACGTCGTCGACCGCCATCACACGCCCGGACGTGCAGCAGCTGCTGCGCGGCGTGACGCTCGCGCAGAGCGGGGGAGGCTCCTCGGAGCGGGACGTGTTCCTGCTGCGGGCACCGGGGCAGCGCTCGGCCGTCGAGGTCGGTGCGACCGCGTCCGACCCCTCGCTCGTCGACCTCGTCGGCCGCGAGATCAAGGAGGCGACGGCGGCCGGCGGGCAGCAGTGGCAGTCCGTGGGGATCCCGGGCGAGGACGGGCGCGTCGTCCCCGGCATCCTCGTCGGCCAGGACGTCACCGTCCCCGTCGTCGGCCGGTACCAGATGTTCTTCCTCTACAGCCTCGAGGCCGAGCAGGAGCGGCTGGACTTCCTGCTGCGCACCCTGGCGTTCGCCGCCGCGGCCCTCGTCGTCCTGCTCGGGTCGATGACGTGGCTCGTGACGCGACGCACCGTGCACCCCGTGCGCGCCGCGGCCCAGGTGGCCGAGCGCCTCGCCGACGGTGACCTGGCGGAGCGCATGACCGTGCGCGGTGCGGACGAGATGGCACGCCTCGCCCGCTCGTTCAACGAGATGGCCGAGGGGCTGCAGGACCAGATCCGGCGCATGGAGGAGCTCTCGACGCTGCAGCGCCGGTTCGTCTCCGACGTGTCCCACGAGCTGCGCACGCCGCTGACGACGATCCGCATGGCGGGCGAGGTCATCCACGCCGCGCGCGACGACTTCGACCCCGCCGTCAAGCGGTCCGCCGAGCTGCTGGCCGCGCAGCTCGACCGGTTCGAGGACCTGCTCGCGGACCTGCTCGAGATCAGCCGGTTCGACGCCGGCGCGGCCGTGCTCGACGCCGAGCGCCGGGACGTGCGCGACGTCGTGCTCCAGGCGGTCGAGCACACGGCGACGCTCGCGCAGCGGCGCGGGTCGTGGCTGAGCGTCCGCCTGCCGGAGGCGCCCGCCGACGCGGACCTGGACCCGCGCCGCGTCGAGCGCGTCCTGCGCAACCTGCTCGTCAACGCCGTGGAGCACGCGGACGGCAGCGCCGTGGAGGTGGCCGTGGCCGCCGACGCGCGCGCGGTGGCCGTCACCGTCCGCGACCACGGCGTCGGCATGACACCCCAGGAGGCCGCGCACGTGTTCGACCGCTTCTGGCGCGCCGACCCGGCGCGCGCCCGCACGACCGGGGGCACCGGGCTCGGGCTGGCGATCTCGCTCGAGGACGCGCACCTGCACGGCGGGCAGCTCGAGGCGTGGGGACGCCCGGGCCGTGGCGCGTGCTTCCGGCTCACGCTTCCCCGCCGCGCCGGCATCCGGCTGGACGGGTCCCCGCTGCCCCTCGTGCCCGAGGAGTCCCCGGAGCCCGCGGACACCGCACCGCGGCCGCGCACGGACCCGGCCGCCCTGCCCGAGCTGCCGCCGATGACCGGCGAGATCGCCGTCGTCGGGGACCTGCGCGACCCCGCGCGGGCCGACCTGCAGGGACAGGTGGAGCGGCTGCCCGCGCGACCGGGGGGTGCCGCGTGAGCGCGCGCCGGCGGCTGCGCGCCGCCCTGACCGCCGTGGCCGTCGCCGCGCTCGCGGGCTGCGTCGCGCTGCCGACGTCGGGACCGGTCACCGCCGGTGACGGCGAGGTCCGCGAGCCCGAGGGCATCGTGGTGCTCGCCCAGGGACCGCAGGCGGACGCGGGGCCGGCGGAGATCGTCGAGGGGTTCCTGCTCGCGGGGGCGGCGGAGGTGACGGGCGACTTCGCGGTCGCCCGGGAGTTCCTGGTGGGGCAGGCGCGCGAGGAGTGGGACCCCACCGCGGGCGCGGTCGTCGCCACCACCCGGCAGTTCGAGGTGACGGGCGACGCGCAGGTCAACGTCGAGGTCTCCGTCGAGGGCAAGCTCGACCCGGGCGGGCGGTTCACGGAGACGTCCGCGGACGCGCGCGAGTCCCTGCGCTTCGAGCTGGTCGAGGACGCCGACGGGCACTGGCGCATCGCGCACGCGCCGGACGGGCTGCTGCTGACGCCCGCGAACCTGGACCAGCAGTACCGGCCGGTCAAGCTGTGGTTCCTCACCCCGGACGCGGACATGCTCGTGCCCGAGGTCCGGTGGTTCTCGCAGCGCAGCCTGCAGACGGCGGTGGTCAAGGCGCTGCTGGCCGGACCCTCGCCCTGGCTGCGCGACTCGGTCCGGACCGCGGTGCCCGCGGGCGTCGAGCTGGAGCCGGAGGCCGTGCTGCTCGAGGGCGGGGTGGCCGAGGTGTCCCTCCAGCCCGCACAGGCGGTGCAGGAGGCGGACCGTGGCCTGCTGCTCGCCCAGCTCGAGGCGTCGCTGCGGCCGCTCGGGGTGGCGTCGGTGCAGGTCCGTGCGGGTGGTGTCGTCCTGCGCAGCGGCGCCCAGACGCTGCCCACGGCACCCCCGCGCGGCGAGCTCGAGGTCCTCACGGGCGGCCGGGTGGTCACGCTGACGGACGGCCAGGTGACGCCGGTCGAGGACCTCGCACCCGTCGACGGCGCGGCACCGCAGGCGCTCGCGCACGGCGCCGGCGGCGTGCACGTCGCGCTCGCCGACCCCGGCACCCTCGTCACCGTGGCGGCCCCGGGGCAGGTGCGGGAGGTGCTCGCCTCCGGGACGGCGCTCGCGGCGCCGTCGGTCGACCGGCACGGGTGGGTGTGGACCGCGCGGTCCCCGACGGCGGCACCGCTCGTGGCGGCGCGCCCGGGCGGGCCCGTCGTCGACGTCACGGGGGACTGGCTCGCGGGACGCACGGTCCAGGCGCTGCGGGTCTCGCCCGACGGCACCCGGGTCGCGGTGGTGTCGGCCGGGGCCGACGGCGTCACGCTCGACGTCGCCGGGGTCGTGCGCGACGAGGCGGGTGCACCGCTGCGGCTGGGGCAGCAGCCCGTGCGGGTGGGCGCACAGGCCGTGCCGACCACGTCCGTGGTGTGGGTCGACGAGGTCACCCTCGCCGTCCTGGCCGAGGACGAGGCCGGGACGGTGCCGGTCCTCGTGCCGCTCTCGGCGAGCAGCTCGCCCCTGCCGGCCGTGGCCGGCGCGGTCGCCCTCGCCGCCGAGCGTGGCGACCGCACGCTGCACGTGGTCACCTCCGAGGGCGAGCTGCTCCGCTACGACGGGCGCACGTGGGTGGCGGTGCCGGGCGTGGCGGGCGTGACGGGCGCGGCGTTCCCCGGCTGAGCCTGCCGTCCTCGCACCGACCCACCCTCAGCCCGGGCGGGACGGTGCCGGCTCCCGTGCGGCGGCGTCCGACCGCCTCGGCACCGCCTGTGCCCGCGAGGCTCGGGCACGTGCCGTCCGCCGACCGTCGCCCGCCGTCCGTCGCCCCCGTGCCCGCGCCGCGGGGGTGGTGGCGGTGGTGCGCGGCGCGCTCGCGGACCTGCTCGGTCTCGTCGTCCCCGTGGCGTGCGCCGGCTGCGGGCGTAAGGACGTGCCGTGGTGCGCCGCGTGCGCCGCGCTGCTGACGGGGCCGCCGGTGCGGTGCGAGCGCGCCGCCCCGCGGCTCGACCTGGTGGACCGCGTCCTGCTGCCCGCGTGGGCCCTGGCCCCGTACACCGGGCGCGTGCGTGCCGCGGTCGGCGCGTGGAAGGACGGCGGCCGGGCCGACCTCGACCGCGCCCTGCGGGCGGCGCTCGCCCGCGCCGCCCCGCACGTGGCCCGCGAGGCGGCGCTCGCCCGCAGCCCGGGACCGCCGCTGCTGGTCGTGCCCGTGCCCTCCACGGCGGCGGCCCGGCGACGGCGTGGCCGCGCGCCGGTGGAGGTGCTCGCGCACGGCGTCGCGGACGGTCTCGCCGGCGCCGGGTACCGCGCCGCGGCCGCGCCGGCGCTCGTCCGGGGCCGGGGTGCGGACCTTGCCGGGCTGGGCGCGCAGGCCCGCGTCGCCGCGCTCGACGGACGGGTCCGCGTGCGTCCCGGAGTCCGTGTCCACGACCGGCGCGTGCTGCTCGTGGACGACGTCCTGACCACCGGCGCGACGATCGCGGCGTGCGTCGACGTCCTGCGGCGACATCGCGCCGACGTCGTCGCGTGCTGCGTCCTCGCGGCGACACCGCCGCCCTCGGGTCGGCCTGCGTGAGCGGCCCGTGCACGCGGGGCGGGGAGGGGGGACCGACGTCCCGGGGTGCGGACGGACCGGCGAGGGGTACACCCGTCCGGGTGTACCGAAGGGCCCGGGTGAAGTGCGGCACGAGGGCCGCGGGGGTTAGCGTGAGTGCCTGGGAACGACGCCCCGCGCGTTCGTCCTCGCTGGTGGGACGCGCGCGGCGAGGAGGTGATGCCGCCCCCGGCCCCGCACGGGGTCGCAGACGCACGTCCCGCCCGGGCGGGTCCCACCCGCCCCTGACCTCCTCAGGAGGCCCCTATGGAGATCGTGGTCGCCGGCCGGCACACCGAGGTGTCCCCGCGGTATCGCGCCCACCTCGAGAACAAGCTCGCCAAGGTCGAGCAGCTGGCCCCGCGCGCCCAACGCGTCGACGTCATCGTGTCGCACGAGCCGAACCCCCGGCAGTCCGACAGCAGCGAGCGGGTCGAGATCACCGTCGTGGACAAGGGTCCGGTGATCCGTGCCGAGGCCTGCGCCGACGACGCGTACGCCGCCCTCGACCTCGCGCTCGGACGGCTGCAGGAGCGGCTGCGCCGGGCACGGGACCGGCGCAAGGCGCACCGCAACCACGCTCCGGTGGCGCCCGTCGAGGTGCTCCCGCCCGCCGAGGCGGGCGACACCGTCGGGGACGACGTCCCGACGCCGGCGGACGTGCCGGAGCCCGTGCCGGACCAGGACGGCGTCACCGAGACGATGCTCGGCGACTCCCCGGTCGTCATCCGGGAGAAGGTGCACCGCGCCGTCCCGATGACGGTGGACGACGCGCTCTACGAGATGGAGATGGTCGGCCACGACTTCTTCCTGTTCGTCGACGCCGAGACGGCCCAGCCGGCGGTCGCGTACCGCCGGCGCGGCTGGAGCTACGGCGTGATCAAGCTCGACACGGCCGTCCGGGACGCCGGGTCCGCGGAGCCGGTCGCGGGCTGAGGGTCGCGCCGCACGGCGGTGGACGCCGGGGCGGGGGCGGTGGCGCACAGGGCGCTCCGCCCCCGTCCGAGCGTCACGGGCCGGCCCGGGCGGTGTCGGAGGCGGGCGGCAGGATGGGCCCATGAGCGACCTCACCGCCCGCACCGCCGCCGGCCGGGCCACGGCCCCCGTCCGCGAGGTGCTCACGGTCGCCGAGGTGCGCCGCGCCGCGCTGCGCGCGTCCGGGCTCGACCGGCCGCGCGCCGAGCGTGCCGTGCCGGCCGGGACGCGCGGGCTGCAGACGGTGGTCGACCGCCTCGGGCTGCTGCAGATCGACTCGGTGAACGTCCTCGCCCGGGCCCACCTCGTGCCCGTGTACTCGCGGGTCGGCCCGTGGGACGTCACGGCGCTCGACCGTGCCGCAGGGGCGCCGCCGCGGCGCCTGGTCGAGACGTGGGCGCACGAGGCGTCGTTCGTGCCGCCGGAGACGTTCCGGGACCTGTGGTTCAAGCACGAGCACCTGCGGTCCGAGAGCCGGCGCCGTGGGGTGCACATCCACGGCGTGCCGATCGACAGCGCACCGGAGGTGGCCGAGGTGCGCGCGCTCGTCGACGCGCACGGGCCGGTGACCGCGCGGGAGGCGCACGCGCTGATGGGCGCGCGGCACGCCCGCCCCACGGACCACTGGGGCTGGAACTGGACGGTCGCGAAGCGTGCCCTCGAGTACCTGTTCGACGTCGGGGAGCTCACGTCGGCGGGTCGCAACGCCCAGTTCGAGCGCCGGTACGACCGCGCCGACCGCGTGCTGCCCCGGGCGGTGCGGGAACGACCCGCCGTCGACGAGGCGACCGCACGCCGGCGCCTCGTCGCCGTCGCGGCGCGTGCGCACGGCATCGCGACGGTGCGCACGCTCGCCGACCACTGGCGCACGAACGTCGCGCGCACGCGGCAGGCGGTGGACGAGCTCGTCGAGGACGGCGTCCTCGTGCCGGTCGCGGTCGAGGGCTGGTCGGCCCCCGCCTTCCGGCACCGCGACGCCACGGTGCCGCGGCGTGCGACCGGACGGGCGCTGCTCAGCCCGTTCGACCCCCTCGTGTGGGAGCGGGCGCGCACGGAGGCCCTCTTCGGGCTGCGGTACCGGATCGAGATCTACGTGCCCGCGCCGCAGCGCGTGTGGGGCTACTACGTCCTGCCGTTCCTCCTGGGTGAGCGGCTGGCGGCGCTCGTCGACCTCAAGGCGGACCGCGCGTCGGGCGTGCTGCGGGTGGCGGCCGCGCACCACGCGCCCGGCGGAGCGGGCGGCACCGGCACCGGCGCCGACGGACGCAGCGTCGCCCGCGAGCTGGCGGCCGAGCTGCGGACGCTGGCCGCCTGGCTCGGGCTCGACGACGTGCACGCCGCGGAGGGTGCCGGCGACCTCGTCCCCGAGCTCGTCGCCGCACTGGTGCAGGAGCCGTCGCCGCCGGGGTGAGCGCGCACCGGGGCGACGGGACGCCCCACCGTGCGGCGCGGCTCGCCTACGATGGTCGGGCCCGGCCGAGCGGCCGGGACACGGACCGCCCCGGCGCTGCGCGCGGACGGGGCGCAGCACGTCGGGAGAGATGCGTGACGGCGATCCTCGAGAAGGTCCTCCGGCTCGGCGAGGGACGGGTCCTCAAGAAGCTCTCCGGCATCGCCGCGCAGGTCAACGCCCTGGAGGACAGCTTCACCGCGCTGTCCGACGCCGAGCTGCGCGAGGAGACCGACCGGTTCCGCGCCCGCCTCGCCGACGGCGAGACGGTCGACGACCTGCTGGCCGAGGCGTTCGCGGCCGTGCGCGAGGCGTCCCGCCGCACCCTGGGTCTGCGCCACTTCGACGTCCAGCTGATGGGCGGCGCGGCCCTGCACCTGGGGAACATCGCCGAGATGCGCACCGGTGAGGGCAAGACCCTCGTCGCCACGGCGCCGGCGTACCTCAACGCGCTGTCCGGCAAGGGCGTGCACGTCGTCACGGTGAACGACTACCTCGCGGGCTACCAGGCCGACCTCATGGGGCGCGTGTACCGCTTCCTCGGCCTGACGACCGGCACCATCCTCGCGAACATGACGCCGGCGCAGCGGCGCGAGCAGTACGCGGCCGACATCACGTACGGCACCAACAACGAGTTCGGCTTCGACTACCTGCGCGACAACATGGCGTGGAGCGTCGACGACCTGGTCCAGCGCGGCCACCACTTCGCGATCGTCGACGAGGTCGACTCGATCCTCATCGACGAGGCACGCACGCCGCTCATCATCTCGGGGCCCGCCTCGGGCGACGCCAACCGCTGGTACGGCGAGTTCGCCAAGGTCGTGCGCCGCCTCGAGCGCGAGCGCGACTACGAGGTGGACGAGAAGAAGCGCACGGTCGGCGTGCTGGAGCCGGGCATCGAGCGGGTCGAGGACTACCTCGGCATCGACAACCTGTACGAGTCGCTCAACACCCCGCTCATCGGCTTCCTGAACAACGCGATCAAGGCCAAGGAGCTGTTCAAGCGCGACAAGGACTACGTCGTGATGAACGGCGAGGTGCTCATCGTCGACGAGCACACGGGCCGCATCCTGCCCGGCCGCCGGTACAACGAGGGCATGCACCAGGCGATCGAGGCCAAGGAGGGCGTGGCGATCAAGGCCGAGAACCAGACGCTCGCCACGATCACCCTGCAGAACTACTTCCGCCTGTACACCAAGCTCTCGGGCATGACCGGTACGGCCGAGACCGAGGCCGCCGAGTTCCAGGGCACGTACAAGCTCGGCGTCGTGCCGATCCCCACGAACCGCCCGATGGTCCGCATCGACCAGAAGGACCTCGTCTACAAGAGCGAGGAGGGCAAGTTCGACGCGGTCGTCGCCGACATCGTCGAGCGGCACGCCAAGGGCCAGCCGGTCCTCGTGGGCACGACGAGCGTCGAGAAGTCGGAGCTGCTGTCGTCGAAGCTGAAGAAGCAGGGCGTCCCGCACGAGGTCCTCAACGCCAAGCAGCACGCACGCGAGGCGGCGATCGTCGCGCAGGCGGGCCGCAAGGGTGCGGTCACGGTCGCGACGAACATGGCCGGCCGCGGCACCGACATCATGCTCGGCGGCAACGCGGAGTTCATGGCCGTGGCCGAGCTCGCGGAGCGCGGCCTGGACCCGGCCGAGAACGCGGAGGAGTACGAGGCCGCGTGGCCCGACGCGCTCGCGAAGGCCAAGGCGGCCGTGGCGGCCGAGCACGACGAGGTCGTCGAGCTCGGGGCCTGTACGTCCTCGGCACCGAGCGGCACGAGTCGCGCCGCATCGACAACCAGCTGCGCGGACGGTCCGGGCGTCAGGGTGACCCGGGTGAGTCGCGGTTCTACCTGTCGATGCAGGACGACCTCATGCGCCTGTTCAACTCGGGTCTGGCCGAGTCGATGATGACGCGCGCCGGCTTCCCCGAGGACATGCCGCTGGAGTCGAAGATCGTCACGCGCGGCATCCAGTCCGCGCAGGCCCAGGTCGAGGCGCGCAACTTCGAGATCCGCAAGAACGTCCTCAAGTACGACGACGTGCTCTCGCGCCAGCGCGAGGTCATCTACGAGCAGCGCCGCCGCGTGCTCGAGGGCGAGGACCTGCACGAGCAGGTCGCCCACTTCCGCACCGACGTCCTGACGGACTACGTCGCGTCGGCGACCGCGGAGGGCCGGCCGGAGGACTGGGACCTCGACGCGCTGTGGACGGCGCTCAAGGCGGTCTACCCCGTGTCGATCACCCCCGACGAGGTCGTCGAGCAGGCCGGCGGTCCGACGCGCCTGTCGGCGGAGCTGCTCACGCGTGAGGTGCTCTCGGACGCCGAGCACGCCTACGCGGAGCGCGAGGAGCAGCTCGGCGCGGAGAACATGCGCCAGCTGGAGCGCCGTGTGGTGCTGTCGGTCCTCGACCGCAAGTGGCGTGAGCACCTGTACGAGATGGACTACCTCAAGGAGGGCATCGGCCTGCGCGCGATGGCGCAGCGCGACCCTCTCGTGGAGTACCAGCGCGAGGGCTTCCAGCTCTTCAACGCGATGACGGACGCCATCAAGGAGGAGTCGGTCGCGTACCTGTTCAACCTCGAGGTGCAGGTCGCGCCGGCCGAGGGGACGCAGGACGCCGCCGCCGGCAGCCCGGTCGTGAGCGTCGAGTCGGCGGCGACGGCCGCCGGCTCCGCGGGCGCGGCCGCCGCGGCGCCGCGTGCCGAGGGCGCACCCGCCGGACGTCTCGTGGCCAAGGGCATCGACGGGCCGGCGCAGCGCACGCCGCTGCAGTACAGCGCCCCGTCGACCGACGGCGACAACGGCGTCGTGACCCGCCGTGAGGACGGTGCCCCGCCTCGGCCGGCGGCGACGGCGGCAACCGTGCCGAGCGACGCAAGGCCGCCAAGCAGCGCAAGCGCTGACGGTCACGGCGCCCGCCCGCCACCGTGCGCGGCGGGCGCCGTGCCGCCCGTCGGGCGCTCCGCCCCGGGTGCCGCCACGCCGCTCGGTGCGACGGTGACCCGCGGACGGACGGGTCAGGCGACGATCGACCGGGTCACCGCCGACTGCTCCGTGAGCACGGCGCCGATGACCTCCTGGGTGCCGTTGATCCGCTCGACGACGTCGCGGATGCCGCTCAGCGCGGTGACGGCCGTGCCCACCTGCCGCTGCACCTCCGCCACCTTGTCACCGACCTCCGTCGTGGCGAGCGCGGTCGCGTTCGCGAGCTCCTTCACCTCGTGCGCCACGACGGCGAAGCCGCGTCCCGCCTCGCCGGCGCGCGCCGCCTCGATCGTCGCGTTGAGCGCGAGCAGGTGGGTCTGCGCGGCGATCGTGCCGATGGTCTGGACCACCTGGCCGATCTCCTCCCCGGACCGGCCCAGCCCCGCCACGTCCCGGTCGGCGGCGACGACGAGCCGCTGCCCCTCCGCCGCGACGGACGTCGCGGCCAGCACGTTGCGCTCGACCTCCTCGATCGAGGCGACCAGCTCGCGGCCGGCGGCACGCAGCCGGTCGGCGGCGGTGAAGCGGCCGAGCGCCTGGCCGACCAGGTAGGCGGCGTCCTGCAGCGCGCGGCGCCGGCCCGGGGTGAGGTCCAGGCGCTCGAGGACGAAGAAGTCCATCGTCCCGACGACGCGGCCGTCGACGAGGATGGGCAGGCACACGCCCGACTGCACCCCGGCGGCCCGCGCGGCAGGGGCGCGCACGCAGTCGGTGACGTCCGCGAGGTCCGGCACGAACACCAGCTCCCGGGCGAGCCACGCGCGGCCCGCGAGCCCGACCCCTGCGCGAACGTCGCCTCTCGAGTCACGCGCCGGAACGCCTCGCCGGCGTCGCCGGACTCCTGCACGAAGCGCAGCACCCCGTCGCCCTCGTCGACCAGCCAGTACGAGCCGTAGGCCCAGCCGAAGCCCGTGCGGATCGTGTCGAGCGCCCGCGCGAGGGCGTCCTGCGCGCTGACCGCCGACGTCACCGCGTGCAGCACGG
The DNA here is from genome assembly GCF_009720485.1 of Cellulomonas sp. JZ18. NCBI lineage: Bacteria > Bacillati > Actinomycetota > Actinomycetes > Micrococcales > Cellulomonadaceae > Cellulomonas > Cellulomonas sp. JZ18. Next base: position 1,359,461 of record NZ_CP045245.1, read on the forward strand.
CGGTGCTCGCAGCCGTCTCGCGCGCCGCCTCCGCCTGCCGGTCGGCGACGACGAGCCGCTCGAGCGCCTGCGAGGCGACCGCGCCGACCGCCTCGAGCACCGCCCGCCGCTCCGGTGAGAGCTCGAGGACCTCCGTCGTGAAGAAGTCCATGGTCCCGATGACGTCGCCCTCGACGAGCAGCGGCACGCACACGCCCGACCGGACCCCCGCCCGCTGCGCCGCGGGGGCGCGCACGCAGTCGGTGAGCTCACCCAGGTCGCTGACCGCCACGAGCTCGCGGGCGCGCCACGCGCGGCCGGCGAGCCCGGCCCCTCCGCGAACGTCGCCTGCCGCGTCACGTCCCGGAACTCCTCGCCGGCGTCGCCCGACTCGGCGACGAACCGGAGCACGCGCGCCTCGGTGTCGACGGTCCAGGCCGACCCGTACGCCCAGCCGAGCTGCTCGCGCACCACCGCGACCGCGGCCTCGAGGCCGGCGGTGACGTCCTCGACGTCCGTCAGGGCACGGACGAGGCGTGTCACCGCGTGCAGGTCGGCACGGGCGGCGGCGGTCTCGGCGGTCAGGCGGCGGACTTCGGACCGCAGGGCGGCGGAGCGGAGCATGGCGGGTTCCCTCGTCACGGTGGGGCACCGCCGACGCCGGCGGTGGCAGCGCTCCCGCGTGGCAGCGCGCGACCGTGCCCCCGCGGGTCGCCCTCGACGCGACCGCCGGGTGGCGGCGCGGCGACAGCATGCGGTCCGTGGCGCCCGCGCGCGCGGCGAGCGGACGCCCGTCCGGAGGTTCATCCGTGCGGCCCAGCGCGTGCACGTGCCGAACCGGACGGACGGGCGGGAATCGGGGGCCCGCACGGGTGACGCCCTCACGGCTGTCGGCGGTGCACGAGACAGCCGACGACGCGGGCGTCACCCGATCTCGAGCGTCGTCACCCGCCACGCGGCCCGGTGCGCCTCCAGGCGGAGGGCGACCGCCCGGACCCGGGAGCCGTCGTCGACGACGAGGCACGCCTCCGCGGTCCGGTCGTCGAGCTGGCACACGCGCACGCGGCGCACCCGGGCCCGCGCGGCGGCGGGACCGGCGGCGCGCCGCGTGAGGGCGGCCCGCTCCTGCACCGCGACGAGGACACCCGGCGTCAGCCACCGGGCGAGCTGGGCGGCCGGACGGCGGCCGAGCACGACCTCGACGCACGCGAGGCCGACGCCGTGCGCGAACCGGGTCGCGTCGACGTCCGGAGCGGGACCGGGCCCCTCGTCGGCCGACTCGACCACCAGAGCGCGGTCGCTGGCCACGAGGCGCACGCGCTCGGCCACCGGTGGCGGCGGGGTCAGCCGCGCCTCGGCGCGCGGGCCCGGCGCGACCGGGAGCGCGGGGACCAGGCGCAGACGCGGCGCCGCGGGCGGCCGCTCCGCCGCCCGACGGCCGCGCGTCGGGTGGGCGGCGGCGTGGCCGGCGGGCGCCGGTGCGACCGCTCCGCGCGGTCGGGTCGGCGCGGGGTGCAGCGCGCGCAGCGCCGCTTCGACCACGGTGGCGTCGGCCGTGTCCTCGAGCAGGGTGGTCATCGCGTGCTCCCGTCGACGTCGGCCGGCACGACGAGCACCTGACCGGGGTGGATGAGGTCGGGGTCGGGGCCCACCGTCGACGCGTTCGCCGCGTACCAGGCGGGCCAGGCGGCGGCGACGGCCGCGTCGGGTGCGTCGGGACCGAGGTGCCGTGCCGCGATCGACCAGAGGGTGTCGCCGGGTGCGACGACGACGGTGCGCGCCGCGGCGGGGTCCTCGCGCACCGACCCGGGGGGCGCGGAGGGTGCCGGTGCGGCGGACGCGGGCACCGTCGTGCCGGCGACGGCGGTCGCCTCCGGCGCGACGCTCGCCGGTGCGTCGGCGGGGTGCGGCGAGCGTCCGTCGGACGCGGACGCCCCGGCCGGCGCGCCGGGTCCGGCCGTGGGGGTGGCGGCGGGTGCGGCGGGTGCGGCGGCGGGTGCGGACGGTCCGACGGGCGGCGCCGTCGCGTCCCCGCCGGTCGCCGGTGCGGGGGAGGCGGTGGGCGGCGCCGCGGGGGAGCCGACCCCGCCGTTCGCCGGTGCCGCGGGCAGCACGTCGGACGTGGGCGCCCATCCCAGGTCGAGGACCGGGGGCGCGTCCGTGACGCTCGCGTGCGCGGCGGTCGTCGCGCCCGCACCGACGGCGGCGGCGACCGCCAGGGCGAGGGTGCGTCGCACGAGGACCGGCGCCCACCGCCGCACGGCGGCCTCCCCGACGCCCCACGTCCGCCCGCCGGCCCGGGCGACCACGCACGTGGCGGCGACGACGGCGGACGCCCCCACCCAGGCGGCGGCCAGCGCCCCCGCGGCGAGGACGGCGCACGCCACCGCGGCGTCCGGGCGCCACGGGGCGGCGGTGGCCACCGTGCCGAGCGTCCGCCCGACGAGGAGGGCGGCGGCCGCGAGCGCCAGCAGACCGCCAGGAGGAGCAGGGTCGCGGCGACGGCGCCGTGCAGGGGCGCGGCGGTTGGACGGGGACCGGTCACGTGAGCCTCTCGATCATGCAATTTGGTGTCGTTTGATGCAGGAAGAGTGCCTTAGGTGTAGACGTCGGCGTGCAATCTGTCCACAGATGTCCGATCCGTGGCCGCGCGGCCATCTCGCGCACAGCCCCCGCTACCGTCACGCCCCATGCGGTGGGAGCGGCTGTTCGCCGACCTCGAGGGGCAGCTCGCGGCGGGGGCCGCAGCGCAGGGACGGTGGGACGTCGCCGACCTCGTCCGTGCCGAGCGAGCGCACGTGCGGCTCGCCGACCGTGCGCGCGCCGGCGCCGGGGCACGTGTCCGCGTCCTGCTGGCGGACGCGGGGGAGCCCCTCGACGGGGAGCTGCTCGAGGCGGGTGACGACTGGGTGCTGCTCGCGCTGTCCGAGCGACGTCGTGCCCTGGTGCCGCTCTGCGCCGTGGACGTCGTCGCCGGGCTGCCGCACGCGGTCGCACCCCCGGCCGGTCACGTCGAGCGTGCGCTCGGCCTCGGGCACGCCCTGCGGGCGCTCGCGCGCGACCGTGCGACCGTGCAGGTCCGCACCCGCGGAGGAGCGGTCACGGGGCGGCTGGAGCGCGTCGGCGCGGACCACGTCGACCTCACGCCCGACCAGCCCGCCGCGCGGACCGTCAGCGTGCCGTTCGCCGCTCTCTGCGCGGTGGTGTCCGCGTGAGCACCGGGTCCGGCGCGGGGCGGGGCGTCAGCGCGCGGCGTCCCCCGGCGACGCGGTGTGCGCGTTGCGGGCCCGGGTCTGCTCGTACATCCGCTCGATGTACCTCTCCAGCTCGGTCGCCTCGACTCGCCACTGCAGCCGGCCGCCGATCTGGATGGCCGGCAGCTCGCCGGAGCGCACGAGCGCGTACGCCTGCGGGGCCGAGATGTTGAGGATCTCGGACACGTCGGCGAGCGTCAGGAAGCGCGGGGCCATGGCGGCAGTCTGGCACGCACGCCCCGCACGACGGCGTCGTCCACAGGCCGCGCCGGCCGGCCCCCGGCGGTGCCGTCCGGTCCGCCACACTCGCCCTGCGCGTCGTCCGGTCGCGCCCGCCTGAGCCCGTCCCGCCGCACCGCGGCGGCACCGTCCCGAGGACCCCGGAGGACCCGATGGAGACCCCCGTGCTCGACCTGCCCGCACCCGTGGCGGCGCGGCTGCGCCGTCCCGGCTGGCGCGACCCGCGCCTGCTCGTCGGCGTCGTGCTCGTCGCGGCGTCGGTGGCGCTGGGCAGCTGGGCGGTGGGCGCCGCCCAGCGGACCGTGCCCGTCTGGGTCGCCCGCGACGTGCTCGCCCCGGGCGACACGCTGCGTGCGTCCGACCTCGTGGTCGCGGACGTGCGGATCGGCGCAGCGGTGGACGGCTACCTGCGGGCCGACCGCGGGCTGCCGGACGACCGGGTCGTGCTGCGCACCGTCGGGGCAGGCGAGCTCGTGCCCCTGCGCGCCGTCGGTCGCGCCGACGCGCTGGAGGTCCGGCCGGTGCCGGTCCCGCTCGAGGGGCCGCGTCCCGCGACCTCGTGGCCGGTGCCTCCGTCGACGTCTGGTGGACGCCGCCGCAGGACGAGCGCGCCACGGGTGCGGACGACTCCGGCGCCGCGGACCGCGCACCCCGCCAGCTCGCGTCCGCCCTCACCGTGGCGGAGGTGAGCGGCCCCGACGGCGCCTTCGGCGCGGGCGGTGCGCGGACCGCGCACGTCCTCGTCCCGCTCGACGAGCTGCCCGCGGTCCTCGGCGCGCTCGCGGGCGACGGCGTCGTGGCCGTCGTCGCCGTGCCCGGCAGCGGGGGCTGACGTGGGCGTCGGTGTGCTCTGCGCGGTCCAGGGGGCCGCGGAGTCGGCGATCGTGCAGGCCGTGGAGGGGTCGGGGGGCCGGCTGTCGGTCACGCGACGCTGCGCGGACCTGACCGAGCTCCTCGCCGCCGCCGAGGCCGGCCTCGGGGGCTCGCGGTCGTCTCGGCGGACCTCGACCGGCTCGACCGTGAGGCCGTCGCCGAGCTGCACCGCTGCGGTGTGCGCGTGGTGGGCCTCGGCGACCCGACGCGCCCGTGGCTGGCCGAGCGCCTCGCCGCGCACGGGGCGGACGTCGTCGTCGAGGTCCCCGCGGACGCCGACGCCGTCGTCCGGGAGGCGCTCGGTGTGCTCGCCGGTGCGGCGCCGGCGCGCCCGGCGTCGGCGCCGGAGCCGGCTCCGGCCACCCGCCGCGGCGCGACCGTCGCGGTCTGGGGCCCCACCGGAGCACCCGGCCGCACGTTCGTCGCGGTCAACCTCGCCGCGGAGCTCGCCGCGCTCGAGCACGACGCCCTGCTCGTCGACGCGGACACCTACGGGGGCGTCGTCGCCCAGGTGCTCGGGGTCCTCGACGAGTCGCCCGGCCTGGCCGCCGCCGCCCGTGCCGCCGGCCAGGGCGCCCTGGACCTGCCGTCGCTGGCACGTCTCGCGCCGGTCGTGCTGCCCCGGCTCAGGCTGCTCACGGGCGTCGCGCGCGCCGACCGCTGGCCCGAGCTGCCCGCCTCGTCCACGCAGGAGGTGCTGCGGGTGGCGCGCGGCCTCGCGGACGTGACCGTCGTGGACACGGGGTTCTGCCTCGAGCAGGACGAGGTGCTGAGCTACGACACGCGTGCGCCTGCGCGGAACGCCGCGACCCTCACCGTGCTCGAGCAGGCCGACCTCGTGGTCGTCGTCGGGGCGGCCGACCCCGTGGGCGTCCAGCGCCTCGTGCGTGCGCTCGGCGAGCTCACGGACAGGGGTCTGGGCCTGCAGCGGACGGTCGTGGTCAACCGGCTGCGACCGACGGTGGCGGGAGCGCGGCCCGCGGACGCCGTGACGGCGGCGCTCGCCCGCTACGCCGGCGTGCACGACGTGGTCCTCGTGCCCGACGACCGCGCCGCCGCGGACGCCGCCCTGCTGGAGGGACGCGCCCTGCGCGAGATCGCGCCGGGCTCACCGGCGCGACGTGCGGTCGCGACGCTCGCAGCACGTGTGGCGTCGGAGCTCGCCGTGGAGGCGCGCGTCGCCGCCGTCTGACGCGTGGGACGGCACACTGGGCACGTGCGCGTCTACCTGCCCGTGACCCTCGACGAGCTGCAGGACCCCTCTCCGGTCCTCCTCGCCCCCCGGCCCGCCCACGCCGTCACGCCCGCTCTGCGCGCGGCGTGGACCGACGAGGACGAGGAGGGGTGGGAGTACGCGGCGCAGGCGAGCGCCGCGGACGACAGCCTCGCGCTGCTGGCCGCGCGGCCCGACGCCCCCCGGCTGCGTGTGGTCGTGGCGGCCGACGTGCCCGACGCGTGCGTGGCCGCGGCGTCCGACCCGGCGGTCCCGTCCGCCGTGGAGGTGGTGTGCGGGGTCGGGCTCGACCAGGTCGCGTCGGTGCACGTCGACGAGCCCGAGGCGGCGGCCGACGTCGCCTCCGCCGCCGCGGGGGACGAGGCAGCGGTCGAGCGTCTGGAGGAGCGCGACCTGCTCTGGTACGACGTCACGGAGGTGCGGGACATCCCGCGCGGGTGAGGTCCGTCACGAACCGGCCGTACCGGCCCCGCAGAGACGGTGCCGGTTGGACCCGGCCCCCGTCGCTCGGGTAATGTTCACGGCCGGTGCGGCGCCCACGGGTGCGGCACCACGGAGCTGCGGACGCCACGGCGTGCGACCCGGACGCCGACCTCGTCGGCCGACGGCGGCGCATCGGTGCAGGTCACAGCCCCTGGGGTATGGTGTAATTGGCAGCACGACTGATTCTGGTTCAGTTAGTCTAGGTTCGAGTCCTGGTACCCCAGCGCAACCCGCGGAGCGATCCGTGGGTGGCTCGGACACCCGTCGTACGCGGCGGACCGGGCGCCTCGGCCGAGTTTTCGACTCGGACGGGAAGTCCGGTAGAGTGTCACCACGGCACACGGCCTACGGGTCGTGAGCAAGGCCCCCGTTGTGTAGCGGCCTAGCACGCCGCCCTCTCACGGCGGTAGCGCCGGTTCGAATCCGGTCGGGGGTACGTCCGAGGCCCGGTCACCATCAGGTGACCGGGCCTCTGTCGTTGCGCCCGCCGTCCACCCTGAGGCTCCTGCGTGCGGGGCAGCGGAGGGCGGGACGGTGAGGGAGGGGGCGGGGTGTGTCGGTCGGGGCCCACCGGCGAACCGCCTGCACGTGTCACTCCCCGCGGCCGGGGAGGGCTCCCGCGACGCGCAGCGGAGCGCCCCGGCCGTTCGTCGCCGGGACGCCCCGTCGTTCCTGCGCCGTGCCTCGCCGCGGGCGAGGGCCGCGTGCCGTGCCGCCCGGTCAGTCCGCCGTGCGGCGCAGCACCTCGGTGAGCCGGTTCGCGGCCGAGACGACCGCCGCGGCGTGCAGCCGGCCGGGCTGGCGCGAGAGGCGCTCGAGCGGGCCCGAGACCGACACGGCGGCGACGACACGGCCCGACGGCCCGCGGACGGGGGCCGAGACGGAGGCCACGCCGACCTCGCGCTCGGACACCGACTGGGCCCACCCGCGGCGGCGCACGCCGGACAGGATCGTCGCCGTGAACTTGGCGCCCTGCAGGCCGCGGTGCAGGCGGTCCGGCTCCTCCCACGCGAGCAGGACCTGCGCGGCGGAGCCGGCCTGCATGGTCAGCGTCGCGCCGACCGGGATCGAGTCGCGCAGCCCGATGGGCCGCTCGGCGGCGGCGACGCAGATGCGCTGGTCCCCCTGGCGGCGGTACAGCTGCGCGCTCTCGCCCGTGTGGTCGCGCAGCAGCGCCAGCACCGGTCCCGCGGCGGCGAGCAGGCGGTCCTCGCCGGCGGCCGTCGAGAGCTCCGACAGGCGCGGGCCGAGGATGAACCGGCCCTGCAGGTCGCGGGCGACGAGCCGGTGGTGCTCGAGCGCGACGGCGAGGCGGTGGGCGGTCGGACGCGCGAGGTGGGTGGCGGCGACGAGCTGGGCGAGCGTCGCCGGTCCGGCCTCGAGAGCGCTCAGCACCGAGGCGGCCTTGTCCAGCACGCCGACTCCGCTAGAGTTGTCCATGGTTCGATATTGCCGTCTCGGTCAGTGAGATGCAAGACGGCACGCAGGACGCCCGCCCGAGACCCGGTCGCGGGCGACGACCGGGAGCCCCCGCCCGGAGGAGAGGAACTGAGGACATGGCCGGCACGCTGGCGGAGAAGGTCTGGGACGCGCACGTGGTGCGCCGCGGCACGAACGGCGCCCCCGACCTGCTGTACATCGACCTGCACCTGGTCCACGAGGTGACCAGCCCGCAGGCCTTCGAGGGCCTGCGGCTCGCGGGCCGCCCGGTCCGCCGTCCGGACCTCACGATCGCCACCGAGGACCACAACACCCCGACGCTCGACATCGACCGGCCGATCGCCGACACGACGAGCCGGACGCAGATCGAGACGCTGCGCCGCAACGCGGCCGAGTTCGGCGTGCGCATCCACTCCCTCGGCGACGCGGACCAGGGCATCGTCCACCAGGTGGGCCCGCAGCTCGGCCTCACGCAGCCCGGCCTGACGGTGGTCTGCGGCGACTCGCACACGTCGACCCACGGCGCGTTCGGCGCGCTGGCGTTCGGCATCGGGACGAGCGAGGTCGAGCACGTGCTCGCCACGCAGACCCTCCCGCTGGCGCCCTTCAAGACCATGGCGATCACCGTCAACGGTCAGCTTCCCCCCGGTGCGACGGCCAAGGACATCATCCTCGCGATCATCGCGAAGATCGGCACGGGCGGCGGGCAGGGCTACGTCCTCGAGTACCGCGGCGAGGCCATCCGGTCCCTCTCGATGGAGGGCCGCATGACCATCTGCAACATGTCGATCGAGGCCGGTGCGCGCGCCGGCATGATCGCGCCCGACGAGACGACCTTCGAGTACCTCAAGGGCCGCCCGCACGCGCCCGAGGGCGCCGACTGGGACGCGGCGGTCGAGTACTGGCGCACGCTGCGCACGGACGACGACGCCGTCTTCGACGCCGAGGTCGTCCTGGAGGCGGCCGACCTCGAGCCGTTCGTCACGTGGGGCACGAACCCGGGCCAGGGCCTGCCGCTGTCGGGCTCGGTCCCGGTGCCCGAGGAGATCGCCGACGCGAACGAGCGCGTCGCGGCCGAGCGCGCCATCGAGTACATGGGTCTGACGCCCGGCCAGCCGCTGCGGTCGATCAAGGTGGACACGGTCTTCATCGGCTCGTGCACCAACGGCCGCATCGAGGACCTGCGCGCGGTCGCCAAGCTCGTCGAGGGGCGCAAGAAGGCCGACGACGTGCGCGTGCTCGTCGTGCCGTCCTCGGCGCGCGTGCGCCTGCAGGCCGAGGCCGAGGGCCTGGACAAGATCTTCCTCGACTTCGGCGCCGAGTGGCGCAACGCGGGCTGCTCGATGTGCCTGGGCATGAACCCGGACCAGCTCGCGCCGGGGGAGCGCTCGGCCTCCACGTCGAACCGCAACTTCGAGGGCCGGCAGGGCAAGGGCGGCCGGACGCACCTGGTCTCGCCGATCGTCGCCGCCGCGACCGCGATCCGCGGCACGCTCTCGTCCGTCGCCGACCTCGGCCCGGACGTCCCCGTGCCCGACGGCAGCCCGCTCGTGCGCACCGACGCGCTGCAGTCCGCCTGACGCCTCTCGACCCCGGACAGGAACACCGCCATGGAGAAGTTCACCCAGCACACCGGCGTCGGCGTCCCGCTGCGGCGCAGCAACGTCGACACCGACCAGATCATCCCGGCCGTCTACCTCAAGCGGGTCACGCGCACGGGCTTCGAGGACGCGCTGTTCGCGGCGTGGCGGGGCGACCCGTCGTTCGTCCTCAACCAGGACGCGTACCGTGCCGGCTCGGTCCTGGTGGCCGGCCCCGACTTCGGCACCGGGTCCTCGCGCGAGCACGCGGTGTGGGCGCTGAAGGACTACGGCTTCCGCGTCGTGATCTCCTCGCGCTTCGCGGACATCTTCCGCGGCAACTCGGGCAAGCAGGGCCTGCTCGCGGCGCAGGTCGCGCAGGAGGACGTCGAGCTGCTGTGGAAGGTCCTCGAGACCCGGCCGGGCACCGAGGTGACCGTCGACCTCGACGCGCGGACGGTGACGTGCGACGACGTCGTCGTGCCGTTCCACGTCGACGACTACACGCGCTGGCGCCTCATGGAGGGCCTCGACGACATCGGCCTGACGCTCCAGCACGCGGACGAGATCACCGCGTTCGAGGAGCGGCGCGAGGCGTGGCGCCCGCGCACGCTGCCGGCGAAGCACCTGCCGCCCGTCGAGGTGCGCCCTGCGCGTCCGGTGGTCGGGCTCGAGCTGGGTGCGACGCGCCGCGGGTGACGCGCCACCCCGACGCGTGACGGTGCACCTCCCGGACCCGCCGCTACCGTGGCCTCGTGCGCGGTGGTCGCGCGGGTCCGGGAGGAGCACGTCGCCCCCCCGGGTCCCCACGAGGGATGTGAGAGTTTCGCGAGGACCGTGCACGCCGCGACCGCGGTGGCGCGGCGCGGTCGCGGCGTAGGGGAGCATGGGACCATGACCGACCTGCTGTACGTCGACGGTGGCAACCCCCTGCGCGGGGAGATCACCGTCCGCGGCGCCAAGAACTTCGTCTCCAAGGCGATGGTCGCCGCGCTCCTGGGCGAGACCCCGAGCGAGCTGCGCAACGTCCCGCAGATCCGCGACGTGGCCGTCGTCACCGGGCTGCTCGAGCTGCACGGCGTCCGGGTGCACGCGGACGCCGAGGCCGGCGTCCTGCGGCTCGACCCGACCGACGTCGAGCAGGCGCACGTCGCCGACATCGACGCGCACGCGGGATCGAGCCGGATCCCGATCCTGTTCTGCGGCCCGCTGCTGCACCGGCTGGGCGAGGCGTTCATCCCGGACCTGGGCGGGTGTCGGATCGGCGACCGGCCGATCAACTACCACCTCGACATCCTGCGCCAGTTCGGTGCCGTCGTGGACAAGACGCACAACGGCATCCACATCCGCGCCCCGCGCCGGCTGCAGGGCACGAAGATCGCGCTGCCGTACCCGAGCGTCGGCGCCACCGAGCAGCTGCTGCTGACGGCGGTCCGCGCCGAGGGCATCACGGAGCTGTCGAACGCGGCGATCGAGCCCGAGATCATGGACCTGATCAACGTCCTGCAGAAGATGGGCGCGATCATCTCGGTCGCCACGGACCGCGTGATCCGGATCGAGGGCGTCGACCGCCTGGTCGGCTTCCAGCACACCGCGCTCGCGGACCGCATCGAGGCCGCGTCCTGGGCCTCGGCGGCGCTGGCGACCGGCGGCGACGTGTACGTGCGCGGCGCCACGCAGCCGGAGATGACGACGTTCCTCAACACCTTCCGCAAGGTCGGTGGCGAGTTCACGATCGACGACGAGGGCATCCGGTTCTTCCACCCGGGCGGCGACCTCAGCTCGATCCAGCTCGAGACGGACGTGCACCCCGGCTTCATGACCGACTGGCAGCAGCCGCTCGTCGTCGCGCTCACGCAGGCGCGCGGGCTGTCGATCGTGCACGAGACGGTGTACGAGAACCGGTTCGGCTTCGTCGACGCGCTGCTCGGCATGGGCGCGACGATCCAGGTCTACAAGGAGTGCCTGGGCGGGCGGCCCTGCCGCTTCGGCCAGCGGAACTTCTACCACTCCGCCGTGATCTCGGGACCGACGCCGCTGTCCGCGGCCGACATCGAGGTGCCGGACCTGCGTGGCGGGTTCAGCCACCTCATCGCGGCGCTCACGGCGAAGGGGCAGTCGTCCGTGCGCGGCATCAGCCTCATCGACCGCGGCTACGAGCGCTTCACCGAGAAGCTCGAGGCGCTCGGCGCGCAGTTCAGCCGGGAGTCCGCGCCCGTGCACTGACCCACCGGCACCCGCACGGGGCCGGCCGCGCGTCCGCGTGGCCGGCCCCGTGCGCGCGGCGGCTACGATCCTGTCCCGTGCCGTCGCCGCTGCGCTCCAACCGTGCCTACCGCAACGTCGCGCGCATCGTGCGGCCGTTCCTGTTCGCGACGACGCGGGCCGACTGGCGCGGCGCGGAGCACCTGCCCTCGGACCGCGGGTTCATCGCGGCGTCCAACCACATGACCGAGGTCGACCCGCTGACCCTCGCGCACTTCCTGTGGGACCACGGGCACGTGCCGCGCATCCTGGCCAAGGCCTCGCTCTTCTCCGTGCCCGTCGTCGGGCCCGCGCTGCGCGCGACCGGGCAGATCCCCGTGCACCGCGAGACCGCCGCCGCGGGGGACTCGCTGCGCTCGGCCGTGGAGGCCCTGCAGGCCGGCGAGTGCGTGGCCGTCTTCCCGGAGGGCACGCTGACGCGCGACCCCGACCTGTGGCCCATGGTCGCCCGCACCGGCGTGGCGCGGCTCGCGCTGACCACGCGCGCCCCCGTCGTGCCCATCGCGCAGTGGGGGCCCCAGGACCTGCTCGCGCGGTACGGCAAGGTGCTGCGTCCCGTCCCCCGCAAGAAGGTCACGGTGGTCGCGGGACCGCCGGTCGACCTCGACGACCTCTACGACCGCCCCCAGGACGCGGCGACGCTGCGCGAGGCGACCGCGCGCGTCATGACCGCGATCACCCGGCAGCTCGAGCAGGTCCGCGGCGAGCAGGCGCCCGCGGAGCCGTTCGACGTCCGGCGCCGCCGCGCTGCGTCGGCTGAGGGCAGGAGCAGGCGTGAGCGCGACGGGGGAGGGCCTGCACGCCGCCGTACTCGGCTCCGGCAGCTGGGGGACCACGTTCGCCGCGGTGATGGCCGACGCGGGCTGCTCCGTCACGGTCTGGGGACGGGACGCCGCGACCGTGCGCGAGATCGCCGAGGAGCGCCGCAACAGCCGCTACCTGCCGGGCATCGAGCTGCCCGCGGGCGTGACGGCGACGGCGGACCCCCGGGAGGCGGTGCGCGGGGCGGACGTCGTGGCGGTCGCCGTGCCCTCGCAGCAGGCCCGTGCGGTGCTCGTGCCGCTGGCGGACGCGATCGGCCCCGACACCGTCGTCGTCTCGCTGATGAAGGGTGTGGAGCTCGACACCGACCGCCGCATGAGCGAGGTCGTGGCCGAGAGCCTGCGGGTGCCGGCGGAGCGCGTCGCGGTGCTCTCCGGGCCCAACCTCGCGCGCGAGATCGCGCTGCGGCAGCCGACCGCGACCGTCGTCGCCTCGACGAGCGACGCGACCGCGCGGCTCGTCGCGCGGGCCTGCGCGTCCTCCTACTTCCGCCCGTACACGAACCCGGACGTGGTCGGGGTGGAGCTGTGCGGTGCGGTGAAGAACGTGATCGCGCTCGCCGTCGGGATCTCGCAGGGCCGCGGGATGGGCTACAACACCATGGCGACGGTCATCACGCGCGGGCTCGTCGAGATCACCCGGCTCGGTCTGGCCCTCGGCGCCGACGCCGACACGTTCCCGGGCCTGGCGGGCATGGGCGACCTCATGGCCACGTGCGCGTCCCCGGACTCGCGCAACCACAGCCTGGGCGTGCACATCGGACGCGGCATGAGCCTCGACGAGGCGCTGGTCGCGACCGGCGGCACGGCCGAGGGCGTGAAGTCGTGCCGCTCGGTGCTCGAGCTGGCCACGTCGCTCGGCGTCGACATGCCGATCACGGCCGCCGTCGTCCAGGTGCTCCACGAGGGGCTGCCGGTCGACCGGCTCGCCGGGCTGCTGCTCGCGCGGCCGCACAAGGCCGAGGGCGTCTGACCGGCGGGGCGGCGGCGGCCCACCCGAGGGTCAGCCCTCCGCACCTGCCGCGGTGGTCGCCTGCGCCGCCGCGAGCCCGGCCTCCAGGTCCGCCCACAGGTCGTCGACGTCCTCGATGCCGACGCTCATGCGCACGAGGTCCTCGGGCACGGTCAGCGACTCCGTGGCGAACCGGCGGCGCCGCTCGAGCATCGACTCGACCCCGCCGAGGCTCGTCGCCGGCACCCACAGGCGCACCGCCGCCACGAGCGCGTCGGCGCCGGCCGTGCCGCCCACGGGACGCACGCCGAGGACGGAGCCGTACCCGTCCATCTGGGCGGTGGCACGGGCGTGCCCGGGGTCGCCGGGCAGGCTCGGGTGGCGGACCTCGACGACGGCGGGGTGCGCGGCGAGGCGGTGCGCGAGCTCGGCGGCGTTGCGCTGCGCGCGCTCGACGCGCAGCGCGAGCGTGCGCAGCCCGCGCAGCGCGAGCCACACCTCGAACGGGCCGGCGATCGCCCCGTGGGTGGTGCGGTGCGCGACCACCCGGGCGTGCAGGTCCGGGTCGTCCGTCACGACGGCGCCCAGCACGACGTCGGAGTGCCCCGCGAGGTACTTGGTGACCGAGTGCACGACGAGGTCCGCACCGAGGGCGAGCGGACGCTGCACGAGCGGCGTCGCGAACGTGTTGTCGACGGCGACGAGCGTGCCCACCTCGTGCGCGGCCGCGACGAGCGCCGCGACGTCGGCCACCTCGAGCATCGGGTTGGTCGGCGACTCCAGCCACAGCAGGGCCGCGGGCGCCACGTCGCCCCCGCCCCGCACGGCCGCCGCGACGGCCTCGGTGTCCGCGACGTCGACCAGGTCGACGGTGAGGGCGCCGCGCTCCGCGAGCTCGCGCAGCAGCACGAGCGTCACCTGGTACGCGTGCCGCGGCACGACCACCCGTCCGCCCACCGGGACGAGCGCGAGGACCGCGGCGATGGCCGCCATCCCCGAGGCGAGCACGACCGCGGGGGGACCGTCGACGGGACGTCCGGCGTCGGCGTGCCCGGCGCGCTCGAGCGCCGCGAGCGCCTCCTCGAACGGCTCCCACGTCGGGCTGCCCGAGCGTCCGTACAGGTGCTCGCCCGCGACCGGCGCGCCCTGGGACACGAACGTCGACGACAGCACGAGGGCGGGGTTCACGGCCCCGCCGGGCGCGCGGTCGGGACGGCCGGCGCTGACGGCGAGCGTGCCGGGGGAGAGGCGGGCGGGGTGCGACGGGGTGTGCGGACGGTCCACCCGCGCAGGGTAGCCCGCGCCCGGCCCCTCCCGCGCCGCGGCCCGGTAGGGTCGGTCGGCGATGGACGCCACGAACTCCCCCCGCACCGACGCCACGGCCCCCGGCCACCCGGACGCGGGCGGAGGTCGACCCCGCGTGATGGTCCTGTTCGGCGGCCGCTCCGGCGAGCACGCGATCTCCTGCGCGACCGCCGGGGGCGTGCTGCGCGCCATCGACCGCGACCGCTACGACGTGGTCGCCGTCGGTATCACGCGCGCCGGCCAGTGGGTGCTGGCCGACGACGACCCCACCCGCTGGGCGATCACGGAGGGGCGGCTGCCCGAGGTCGAGGACACGGCGACCCGTGTGCTGCTGCCGCAGGGCACGGTCGAGCGGGACGTGCAGGTGGTCGAGGACGGCCGCCTGGCGCGCTCGCTCGGTGCCGTCGACGTGGTGTTCCCGCTGCTGCACGGCCCGTTCGGGGAGGACGGGACGCTGCAGGGCCTGCTCGAGCTCGCCGACGTGCGCTACGTCGGCTCCGGCGTCCTCGCCTCGGCGGTCGGCATGGACAAGCACATGATGAAGCTCGTGCTGGCCGGCTCGGGCCTGCGCGTGGGGCCGTTCCGGGTGCTGCCCGGCGGCGCGCCCGCCGACGCGGCGACCCTCGACGGGTTCGTGGCCGACCTGGGCCTGCCGCTCTTCGTCAAGCCGGCCCGCGCGGGCTCGAGCCTCGGCATCTCCCGCGTCGACCACCGGGACCAGCTGGTGGCGGCCGTCGCCGAGGCGCGCCGGCACGACCCCAAGGTGGTCGTCGAGGCCGCGCTCACGGGCCGCGAGGTCGAGTGCGGCGTGCTCGGCGGCCGGGACGGGGCACCGGCGCGCGCGTCCCTGCCCGGCGAGATCGTCGTCACCGACGCCCGCCACACGTTCTACGACTTCGAGGCCAAGTACCTGGACGAGGCGGGCGTGACGCTCTCCTGCCCGGCCGACCTGCCCGACGACGTCACGGCGCGGGTCCGCGAGGCGGCGGTCCGCGCCTTCGAGGCGGTCGGCTGCGAGGGCCTCGCCCGTGTCGACGTGTTCGTCACGCCCGACGACGAGGTCGTCGTCAACGAGATCAACACGATGCCCGGCTTCACGCCGTACTCCATGTACCCGCGGATGTGGGAGGCGACGGGCATGTCGTACCCCGAGCTCGTCGACGAGCTCGTCGGCCTGGCGCTCGCACGCCCGACCGGTCTGCGCTGACCCCGCACCTCCGCCGGCGCCCGCCCGTGCGGCGCCGCCGCGTCACAGGCAGGAGCGGTCCTGCCGGGTCAGCGCGACGGCCGGCCCCAGCAGGTCGACGAACGACGTCGAGCTGAACTCGGTGACCTCCTCGGGGACGAGGACCTCCACCGCGGGCACGCGGCCGTAGGTGGTGAAGCGCCAGTCGCCGGACTCCTCCACGACGACCCAGTCGATGGTCGGTCCGTTCGGTGTGCTCACCGACTGGCACCGGTCCGTCGTCGGGCCGAGCGGCTCCACCCCGCACCGCAGCACGACCGCGGCGTCCGGGCGGCCCCACGCGGTCGTCGCCTGCGCGTCCGTGTCGAGGCGCGGCAGGTCCTGCGACAGCTGGGCGGGCAGCGCGAGCACCACGGACGCGCAGACCGGGTCGGTCGCGTGCGGGGCGACGTCCACGGCGACGACCGGGGCGCAGGCCGTCAGGGTCAGGAGCGCCGCGGCGACGACGGGCAGGGCAC
The DNA here is from genome assembly GCF_009720485.1 of Cellulomonas sp. JZ18. Lineage (NCBI taxonomy): Bacteria > Bacillati > Actinomycetota > Actinomycetes > Micrococcales > Cellulomonadaceae > Cellulomonas > Cellulomonas sp. JZ18. The sequence continues at coordinate 1,375,591 of NZ_CP045245.1, forward strand.
GGCGGGCGGGCACGTGACCACCGTACCCGCCGCGGCGTCGCCGTCCGGGCGCGGCTGCGAGGCCGCCGCGGGAGCGTCTAGCGTGTGCGGGTGCCCGCCGAGAGTCCCCGCGTCCGTGACCTCGCCGAGCAGGACCTGCTCGACCGGATCTTCCCCCACCTTCCCGTCGGGTCGCGCACGCTCGTCCCGCCGGGGGACGACGCGGCGGTCGTGGCCGCAGCTGACGGCCGGGTCGTGATCACGTGCGACGTGCTGGTCGAGGACGTCCACTTCCGCCGCGCGTGGTCGACGGGGACCGCGGTGGGCCGCCGTGCCGCGATGCAGAACCTCGCCGACGTCGCCGCGATGGGGGCTCGGCCGACGGCGCTGGTGGTGGGTCTCGTCGTGCCCGGTGACACGCCCGTCAGCTGGGTGGAGGGTCTCGCGCAGGGTCTCGGCGACGCGTGCCGTCCCCTGGACGTCGGCGTGGTGGGGGGCGACCTCTCGTCGGGGCCGGTCCTCGTGGTGTCGGTGACCGCGCACGGGGACCTCGAGGGGCGTCCGCCGGTGCGACGGACGGGCACGCGCCCGGGCGACGTGCTCGCGCTCGCCGGCCGCTGCGGGTGGTCCGGCGCCGGCTGGGCCCTGCTCGCCGCCGGCCGCGAGGACGTCGACGCCGACCTCGTCGAGGCCTACCGGGTGCCGGAGCCGCCGGTGGCCGCGGGTCCGGCGGCCGCGCGGGCGGGTGCGACGGCCATGCTCGACGTGTCCGACGGGCTGCTGCGCGACGGGCGGCGGATGGCGCGCGCGAGCGGCGTCACGCTCGCGCTCGACGCGCCCGCGCGGGTCCTCGCGGACGACGTCCGGCGGCTGCGTCCGGCCGCGGAGGCGCTGGGCGTCGCCGTCGAGGACTGGCTGCTCGCCGGCGGTGAGGACCACGGCCTGCTCGCGACGTTCCCGCCGGACGTCGCGCTGCCGCCCGGGTTCCGCCCCGTCGGGTCCGTGCGTGAGCGCGGCGACGAGCTCGTGCTCGTCGACGGAGCGCCGCCCCGGCCGGGTTCGGTCGGCTGGGACCACTTCGGCGCCTGACGCGGGCCGTGCGGTCCGCCGGTGCTCAGCCCCGTCGGTAGCGGATCTCGAGCAGCTGCGCGCCGCCCACGTCGTCGAGCCGCTCGACGCCGTCGGGCTGGAAGCCGTGGCGGCGGTAGAAGTGCCGCGCACGTTCGTTCGCGGCGAGCACCCACAGCGTGAGCGGGGTCTGCTCGCCGACCTCGGCGACGACGCTGCGGATCAGCTCGCGCGCCACGCCCTGTCCCCACGTCCCGGGGTCGAGGTAGAGGGAGTAGATCTCGCGTTCGCCGCGGCGTGCGTCCTCGTCCCGGGACGGTCCGTACGAGGCGAACCCGAGCAGCCGGTCGCCCGCGTGCGCCACGAGCGTGTGCACGCGGTCCTCCGGGCCGGCCGCGAGCAGCTCACGCCAGCGGTGGGCGCGCTGCTGCGGGTCGAGCGAGCTCAGGTACTCGTCGGGCACGATGCCCGCGTACGCCTCCTGCCAGGACCGCACGTGCACGTCGGCTATGTCGGGGGCGTCGTCGGGCGTGGCGGGGCGGATGGTGACCTCGTCGATGGGCTCGACCATGAGGTCAGGGTGCCACACGGCCCGAGGGGGCACGAGGCATACCGCCCGTTCCGGGCGCAGCACGAGGGCCCGCGAGCAGCTGCTCGCGGGCCCTCGTGAGGTTCCTGCGTCGCGGACGCCCGACGGCGCCGCGGGGGTGCGTCTCAGACGGCGCGCTGGACCTTGCCGGCCTTGAGGCACGAGGTGCACACGTTGAGGCGCTTCGGGGTCCCCGCCACGACGACGCGCACCCGCTGGATGTTCGGGTTCCAGCGGCGCTTCGTGCGCACGTGCGAGTGCGAGATGCTGTGCCCGAAGCTCGGGCCCTTGGCGCAGACGTCGCAGTTGGCAGCCACGGTCTTCTCCTGGTTCTGGTCTGTCCCGGACCGGCGCGCGGCCCGGTTCGTGCACGACCCGCGCACACGGCCTCGGCCGGGCCCGTCACCCGCAGGTGACCGGCCTCGACCGCACGACGGTGCGTCGGGAAGTCGGTGGGGATGCCGGACGGGGTCCGGGCAACCGGACAAGGCTAGCCCATCGACGGGGTGGCGCCCAAATGTGGGCGGTGTGAGGCACAGTGCTCCGGTGGTTCGCGCCGTGGACGCGACGGACCGGTGCCGTCGCGCGGCGGCACCATCGGGCGTGGGCCGGGCGGTCGGGCCGGACGACGGAGGGTGCGGATGGCGGTGCTGGGGGCGGACGACGCGCAGCGTGGCGCACCCGGGGCGTCGGCTGCGCCCGGTGCTCCGGGTGCGCCGGGGCGGGACGCCCTGCACGACCCCGAGGCGCTGCGCGCGTGGGCGGTCGGCGCGCGGGCCGCGTCGGCGGCCGCGCGCGAGCGGGTCGACGCGGTGAACGTCTTCCCGGTGGCCGACGCGGACACGGGCTCGAACGTCCACCTCACGCTCGCCGGCGGCGCCGACGCGGTCGCGCGGACCGGGCACGACGCCGACGCGGCCGCGGTCGCCCGCGCGCTCGCCACGGGCGCCGCCGAGGCGGCGCGCGGCAGCTCGGGCGTCATCGTGAGCCAGTGGCTCGGCGGTCTCGCCGCGGCGGTCGACGCGGGTGCGGACCTCGCGACCGCGCTCGGGCGCGCGGCGTCCGCGGCGCGTGCAGCGGTGGCGGACCCGCAGGAGGGGACGGTGCTGACGGTCGCGGGCGACGTGGCGCGGGAGGTCGCGCGTGCCACGTCGGCGGGCACCGGTCACGTCGACGCGCTCACCGCGGCGACGGCCGCCGCACGCGCCGACCTCGGTCGGGTGAGCGCGGGGCACGAGGTGCTGCGCGCGGCCCGGGTCGTCGACGCGGGCGCCTGCGCGCTGCTGGTCCTGCTCGACGCCCTGGCCCACGCGCTGCGGACCCGGACGCCCGCGGCCGCCGCCGACCTCGACCTGTCGTGGCTGCCCGCCGACGGTCCGTCGCCCGCCGTCGCCGCGGCGCACGCGCACGGCGGCGACGGCGCCTACGAGGTGGTCCTGCAGGTCGTGCCCGGGCCCGGCGGGACGGACGCGCCGTCCGCGGACGCGGACGCCCTCGCGCAGGCGCTGGGCGGCGTCGGCGACGCGGTCGCGGTCGCCGCGGTGGGCGGGCGCCTGCACGCGCACGTGCACACCGACGACCCGGCGGCCGCCCTCGCCCTCGTGCCGGCACCGCAGCGGGCGCAGGTGGTCGTGCGGACGGTGGACGCGCGCGGTGACGACGGCGCGGCGCTGGTCGTGCTCACGCCGTCGCCCGGCCTGGCCGCGTGGTACGCGACCGCCGGGGCGGTGACCCTCGTGGCCGAGCCGGGCACCGTGGTCACGCCCGCGCACGTGGACCGCGCGGTCACGGACGCGGGGGAGGGGCCGGTGCTCGTGCTCGACGCCGCGGCCGCGCTGCCGGCCACAGTGCCGGCCACTCTGCCGGCCACGGTGCCGGCCACGGTGCCCGGACCGGTCCCGCCGGACGGCGCTCCCGGGGACGCGACGCGCCGCCTCGTCGTGCTGCCCGTACCGTCCGACGGCCCCGCGGTCGTGGCGTGCCTCGCGGTGCTGGCCGAGCCCGAGGCGGGCGCCCGCGCCGCACGGGCCGTGCTCCACCGGCTGCGCGAGGCGCGGCTGCCGGCGGACCCCGCCGCCACGGACCCGCCCGGGTCCGGCGACGCCGGAGGCGCCCCGCACACCGCCGTCGAGGCCGCGGTGGCCGCGCTCGTCCTCGACGCTCCCGAGGCGCAGTCCGTGACCCTCGTGCACGGCGCCGGCGCGCCGCCGGCGGCGGTGGACGCCACGGCCGCCGCCGTGCGCGCGGCGCACCCCGAGCAGGAGGTCGTCGTCGTCGGGCCCGCCGCGCAGGCGGGCTGGTGGGTCGGGGTGGACTGACGGTCGTGCGCACCGGGGACGCAGGAGCACGGACGGGACGAGAGGTGGGACGCGGATGCTGACGACGGACCCCCTCGCGGTGCCGCTCGCGCGGGCGACGAACCCGCGCACGGGCAAGGCGCTCGCGAAGCTGGGCCTGGAGACGACGGCGGACCTGCTGCGGCACTACCCCCGGCGGTACGCGGAGCCCGGGACGCTGACCGACGTCTCGCGGCTCGCGGTGGGCGAGCACGTCACGGTCGTGGCGGAGGTGGTGCGCACGTCGCTACGGACCACGTCGCAGGGCAAGGGGCTGCTCCAGTCGACGATCACCGACGGCACGAGCCGCCTCGAGCTGACGTTCTTCGCCACGCACCGGCGCAAGCTCGAGTGGCGCGAGGCGCAGCTGCGCGCGGGGCGCCGCGGGCTGTTCACGGGTGTCGTGTCCCTCTACCGCCGGACGCTGCAGCTCATGCACCCCGAGTGCCGCCTCTTCGGCAGCGAGGACGACGCGCACGACGAGGAGGAGGCGCTGCTCGACGCCAGCCGTCCGGTCCCGGTGTACCCCGCCCTCGCGGGCTTCGAGTCGTGGAAGGTGGGCCAGGCCGTGCGCACGGTGCTCGACCCGCTGCGCGAGGAGGACGTGCCCGACCCGGTCCCGGCGGACCTGCGGACCGCGCACGGGCTGCCCACCCTCCTCGAGGCGCTGCGCCTGGTGCACCTGCCCGCCGACGAGCACGACTGGCGGCGGGGACGCGACCGGCTGCGCTACGAGGAGGCGCTGGTGCTGCAGGCCGAGCTCGCGCGCCGGCGCGCCCGCGTCGCGCGGGAGGAGGCCGTGGCGCGGCCGCGGCGGAGCGGCGGGCTGCTCGACGCGTTCGACGCCCGGTTGCCGTTCACGCTGACGGCGGGGCAGCGGGCGGTCGGGGAGGAGATCGCCGCGGAGCTCGCCGCGCCCCGTCCGATGCAGCGGCTGCTGCAGGGCGAGGTCGGGTCCGGCAAGACGGTGGTCGCGCTGCGCGCGATGTTGCAGGTGGTCGACGCGGGCGGGCAGGCGGCGCTGCTCGCCCCGACCGAGGTGCTGGCCGCGCAGCACGCCCGGACGCTGCGCGCCCTGCTCGGCGACCTCGCGGAGGACGGGTTCCTCGGCGGGGCCGAGCAGGCGACGCGAGTGGCGCTGCTCACGGGTTCGCTGCCCGCCGCGGCGCGGCGCGAGGCGCTGCTCGACGCGGCCAGCGGGCGCGCGGGCATCGTCGTGGGCACGCACGCGCTGCTGTCCGAGACGGTGCAGCTCGCGGACCTCGGCCTCGTCGTCGTCGACGAGCAGCACCGGTTCGGCGTCGAGCAGCGCGACGCGCTGCGCGCGAAGGCCGCGCGCACCCCGCACACGCTGGTCATGACCGCGACGCCGATCCCGCGCACGGTCGCCATGACGGTGTTCGGCGACCTCGAGACGTCGGTGCTGGACCAGGTGCCGGCCGGGCGGCAGGGCATCACCACGCACACGGTCCCGGCGGACAACCCCCGCTGGACCGACCGCACGTGGCAGCGCGTGCGCGAGGAGGTCGACCGCGGCGGGCGCGCCTACGTCGTCTGCCCGCGCATCGACGCCGACGACGCCCCCGACGGCGACGCGGCGGGCACCGGCGCCGGTGACGACGAGGGCGCCGACCTGCTCGCCGTCGCGGTCGACACCGTCGGCGCGCAGGCCCCGCCGCGCCGGCCGCTGCGCGCGGTGACCGAGGTCGCCGAGCAGCTGCGCGCCCGGCCGGACCTGGCGGGGGTGGGCGTCGGGATCCTGCACGGGCGCCTGAGCCCCGAGGAGAAGGACCGCGCGTTCGCGGCGTTCGCGTCGGGCGCGGCACCCGTCCTCGTGTCGACGACGGTCGTCGAGGTCGGTGTCGACGTGCCGGAGGCGACCGTGATGGTCGTGCTCGACGCGGACCGCTTCGGGCTGTCGCAGCTGCACCAGCTGCGTGGACGCGTGGGGCGTGGCACGCGACCGGGGCTGTGCCTGCTCGTGAGCGCCGCCGAGCCCGGCACCGACGCCCACACGCGCCTGGAGACCCTCGCGAGCACGACCGACGGCTTCCGCCTCGCGGCGCTCGACCTCGAGCTGCGGCACGAGGGCGACGTGCTCGGCGCCGCGCAGCACGGGCGCGGCAGCTCGCTGCGGCTGCTGCGCGTGACGCGCGACGCGGACGTCATCGACCGGGCCCGGGCGGACGCCCGTGCGCTCGTCGAGCAGGACGGCGACCTGAGCGCGTGGCCCGCGCTCGTCGCGGCGATCGAGGAGCAGCTGGCGGGGGAGCGCGAGGAGTACCTCGACCGGACGTGACCCGGCTCGGCGCGGCCCGGCGCGGGCACCGGGACGGCACGGGCGCGCTCGCGGGCCCAACTACCCTGACCCGCATGGCGACACCCGTGGTCCGGCTCGAGGACGTCACCGTGGGCTACGGGTCGGCGCCCGTGTGCCCGCCGGTCTCCTTCACCCTCGACCCGGGCAGCGCGCTCGCGCTCGTCGGCGCCAACGGCTCGGGCAAGTCCACGGTGCTCAAGACCGTGCTCGGTCTGCTCCCGCCGATGTCGGGGCGTGTGCAGGTGCTGGGCCGGGACGTCGACGAGCGCGAGGCGGACTTCCGCCGCGCGGTGGCGGGCGTCCTGGACGACGACGCGTACTTCCCCGCCCTCACGGTCGCCGAGCACCTCTACCTGACGGCGCGCGGTCACGGCGTGCTCGCGGCGCGCGAGCGGGTCGCCGAGCTGCTGGAGGAGTTCGGGCTGACCGACCACGCGCAGGCGCTGCCTGTCGCGCTGTCGTCCGGGCAGCGGCGCCGGCTGCTGCTCGCCGCCGGCCTCGTGCGGCCGCGGTCGCTGCTCGTCCTCGACGAGCCCGAGCAGCGCCTCGACCAGCGCATGCGCACGCGCCTGGCCGCGCGCCTGCGCGACGAGACCGCCGGCGGCGGTGCGGTGCTGCTCGCGACCCACGACCCCGACCTCGTCGTGGAGGTGTGCGACGCCGCCGTGCACGTGGGGGAGCAGGCCGTCGAGGTGCTCACCCCGCGGAGGCGGCGGCGCGGATCGCGCGGGTCGTGCTGTGACGGCCGTCCGCACGTTCGACCTCGGCGCCGTCCCCGCCGCCCGGTCCATCCGCCGGTTCACCGCGCAGGCACCCCGTGCACGCGCCGAGGGCCGGGTGGGCGCGCTGCTCGGCGACCTGTACACCGCGCTGCTGTGCGTCGCCGTGTCGGTCGGCGTGGGGCTCGGCGCCGTGCAGCAGCTGCGCGTCGCGCTGCCGCCACCCCCGAGGTCGCCCCGCCCGTGGGGCTGAGCCTGCCCGTCGTCGTGGCCGTCGTGCTCCTCGGCGCGACCGGGGCGCTGCTGTCGCTGGCGGGGCGGCTCGGGCCGGTCGGGGCCGGTGGTGCGGAGGCGGCGTGGTGGCTGACGCTCCCGGTGGCCCGGCGCGGTCTGCTGCGGCCCGCGGCACGCCGTCTGCCGCTGCTGGCGGCGCCCGCGGCCGCCGTGCTCGTCGTGCTCCTGTCCGCGGGGCTGCTCGTGCAGGGCGGCGCGGGGCTGGTGCGGTCGGCCCTCGTGGGTGCGCTCGTGGCGGCCGCCGTGGTGCTGGCTGCCGGCCTCGTGCAGTCGGCCGGCGTGCCGCGTCGCGCGACGGCGCTCGTCGGGGACCTGCTGCTGGTCGCGGCGCCCGTCGGCGCCGCGGTGCTGGCGTTCTCCGGGGCCGCCCCACGACGCTGCCGGTGCCGGGCTGGGCCGTCGTGGCGGCCGCCGCGCTCGTGGTCGCCGTGCTCGCCGTCCTCCTCGACACCCGGCTCGAGCGGCTGCCGGCCCGCACGGTCCGTGACAGCGGGTCGGTCGCGGCGCAGGCGGTCGGCGCGGTCGTGGCCCTCGACTCGCGTGAGCTGGGCCGCGCTCTGGCGGGGGCCGTGCTGCGGCCCGCGCGGCGGTGGTCGTCGCGGCTGCGGACCGTGCGCGGGCCTGCGTCCGCGCTCGTCACCGCCGACCTCGTGCTGCTGCGTCGCTCGCCGCGGCACCTCGTGCAGCTCGCCGTCGCCGTGCTGGTGCCCGTCCTCGCGACCGTCGTCCCGCAGCTGGCGAGCCCCGTCGGCGTGCTGCTCGCCACCGTCGTCGGCGGGGCCGCCGCCGTGAGCGCGGGCGCCGAGGGGGCGCGCTGGGCGCAGATGGCGCCCGTCCTCGACCGTGCGCTGCCGCTTGGGCACACCGCCGTGCGCCGCCTGCGCATGGTCCTGCCCGGGCTGGTGGCGCTGGTGTGGACGACCGCGACGCTGACGGCGGTCGCGCTCTGGTCGGACGGAGCCCTCGTGGACTGGCTCGTCCTGGGTGTCGTGTCGGTGCCCGTGTGGGCGGCGGCAGCGGTGCGGGCGGCGTACCGCCCCGCCCCGGAGTGGGGCAGGGGTCTCGTCGTGACGGAGGCGGGCGCGGTGCCGCTCGGTGCGCTGGCCGTGCTCTCGCGCGGGCCCGACCTCGTGGCGCTGTGCCTGCTGCCGCTGTGGGTCGCGATCGGGCTGGCCGCCGTGACGACCCCGGTCGTGTACGCCCAGCTCGTGCTGTCCGCGGTCGCGGTCGCCGTCGGCTCGTCGACGCACGAGAAGGGCTGGCTGGAGCGCAGCCTCGAGGGGGACGCACGGACCGGGGACGCACGGACCGGGGACGCGCGCACCGGGGACGCGGGGAGGACGCCGTGACGCGCATCGTGGCCGGCACCGCCGGCGGCCGGACGCTCGTCGTCCCCGCCAAGGGCACGCGTCCGACGAGCGAGCGCGTCCGGGAGGCGCTGTTCTCGCGCCTGGAGCACCTCGACGCGGTCGAGGGTGCGCGCGTGCTGGACCTCTACGCCGGCTCGGGCGCCCTCGGGCTCGAGGCCGCGAGCCGCGGTGCCGCGCACGTCGTGCTGGTCGACAGCGCTCGGGTGGCGGTCGACGCGTGCCGACGCAACGTGCGCGCGCTCGGGATGGCGGGGCGGGTGGACGTCGTCGCCGACACGGTGGACCGGTACGTGGCGCGGCTCGACGGGCCGGCGTTCGACCTCGTCCTCCTCGACCCGCCGTACGACCTCGGGGACGGCGCGCTCGCGGCGGCGCTCGAGGGCGTGGCGCGCGGGACGGCGCCCGGGGCGGTCGTCGTCGTCGAGCGCTCCGCGCGCGCGTCCGCCCCCGTCTGGCCGGCGCCGCTCGTGCCGCTCGACGACCGGCGCTACGGCGAGACGCAGGTGTGGTTCGCGGAGCACGCGGCCGCGCAGGAGGCACCGGCCTGACCGGGACGCCCTGGTGGCGTGCTCAGCCGCGCCCGTGCATGACGGTCAGGCGCGGTCCGTCCGAGCCGAGCGTGAACGCACCCGCCGGGGCGAACCCGTGCCGGGCGTAGAACGGCACGTTCGCCGGGTCGCTCGTCGCGAGCCAGGGGGTCCCGCGCCACGGCGTGCCGGCCAGCGCGCGCAGCCCGTGCCGCAGGAGCGCGCCGCCGAGGCCGCGGCGCTGGTAGGCCGGGTGCACGGCGAGGTAGTTGAGGTACGCACCCGGACGGGCGGGGGCGTGGGCGCCGGTCGCGGCGAGGGCGGACAGCACCTCGTCGGCCCGCGAGGGCCCGACGAGGGCGCGCAGGACGCCGCCCGGGCGCGGCAGCCGCAGCGGGGGCTCGGGCGCGCCGTCGGCTGCCCGGGGCCGCCACGCCGCGACCGCCACCACCTCGTCGACGTCCCCGGCGGGTGCGCCGACCGCCCCGGCCGTCAGCACGTCGACGTGCCCGACCGCGAGGTGGCGCTCGAGCGCCGGGCCGAGCCACGCCGCGCACGCGTCCTCGCGGGTCGAGCGCACGGGCAGCACCCACGCCATCAGGGGGTCCTCCGCGTACGCCAGGGCGCACACGGTCCGGATGGCGGGCAGGTCCTCGGCCCGTGCCGGTCGCGGGTCGTCCATGCGTCCGGACCGTAGCGCCGGTGCCCGTCGGGCACGACGACCGCGCGGGTGGCGCGCCGCGCCGACGCCGAGCGCGCGTGCCGTCACGGGTCCGTGACGTAGGTTGGCGTGCGTGAGGATCGCGGTGTGCCCCGGGTCGTTCGACCCGCTGACGCTCGGTCACGTGGACGTCGTGCGACGCGCGCGCACCCTCTTCGACGAGGTCGTGGTCGCCGTGGCGCACAACTCCCGCAAGCAGCCCCTGCTCGGTGCGGACGAGCGCGTGGCCCTGGCCGCGCAGGTCCTCGCGGACGTCGACGGCGTGCGCGTCGTCGGCACGCAGGGCCTGCTGGTCGACCTCGTGCGGGACGTGGGGGCCTGTGCGGTGGTCAAGGGCCTGCGCGGCGGGGCGGACGTGGACGCCGAGGTGCCGATGGCGCTGATGAACCGGCACCTGTCGGGCGTGGAGACGGTCTTCGTGCTGGGGGACCCGGCGCTGGCGCACGTCGCGTCGTCGCTGGTGAAGGACGTGGCGCGGCACGGGGGTCGCATCGACGACCTGGTGCCCGCGCCGGTGGCCGCGGCGGTGCACCGCGCTCTCGCGGGGCCCGACCGCCAGGGAGGGGACGGACGATGACGGAGCACGTGGACGGCACGGTGCACGAGGGGGACGAGGAGCGCACGGGCGGGGTCGCCGGCGTGCTCGACGCGATCGAGCAGGCCGTGCTCGCGGCGCGGGCCATGCCGATGTCGTCCTCGGTCCTCGTGAACCGGGCGGAGATCCTCGAGCTCGTGGAGCAGGTGCGCGCCGCGCTGCCGACCCAGCTGCACCGCGCGGACGCGGTGCTCGCCGACGCCGACGCGGCGCGGGCGGCCGCGCACGCCGAGGCGGAGGGGGTCCTCGCCCGCGCACGCGCCCGCGCGGCCGAGCTGGTCGAGCAGGAGGCCGTCGTCGCCGAGGCGCGCAGCCGCGCGGCCCAGATCGTCGCCGAGGCGCAGGAGAACGCGGAGGCGCTGCGCCGCGACGCCGACGACTACTGCGACCGGCGGCTGGCCGACTTCGAGATCGACCTCGGCAAGGTCCTGAGCCAGGTGCAGGCGGGCCGCGCGAAGCTGGCCGGCCGTCTGCAGCCCGGCGAGGGCGCCTGACCGGTGCTGCCCGGCACCCCGGCACGTCCTGCCGGGGTGCACCGCGCGCCCCCGGGCCGGCACGACGTCACAGGACCCGCGGTTTGGGGCGCCCGCTCCGGTGCCGTACAGTTGACGGTTGGTCCGGCCGGTCGCGGCGGGGCCGACTCGTCATGACATCGCACCCGACCGTCCGGCGCGCCTGCGCGCCGGCGGTCACCCAGGAACGAGGGGGACCGCACCGTGCGCCCGACCCACCTCGATCCCCGCTCGCCGTTCGTGCTCGACACCCACGAGCTCGGCCGACGTCCGGGATCGACGCGGACCGTGCAGCGGACGCTCCCCGCGCCTGACGAGCTCGGCACCGGCATGATCGGCGTCCCCTCCGGGAGCGACCTCGAGCTGGACCTGCGGCTCGAGGCGGTCATGGAGGGCGTCCTGGTCACCGGCTCGATCCGCGGCGAGGCCGTCGGGGAGTGCGTGCGGTGCCTGGAGAAGGTCGTCGAGCCGATCGACGTCCCGCTGCAGGAGCTGTACGTCTACCCCGAGCGTGCCGAGGCGGCGGTCGAGGAGGGCGACGAGGACGAGGACGTGCGCGAGCTGGAGGACGACCTGGTCGACCTCGAGCCCGCGCTGCGGGACGCGGTCGTGACCGCGCTGCCGTTCCGGCCCCTGTGCGGGCCGGACTGCCCGGGCCTGTGCCCGCAGTGCGGCGCGCGGCTCGCGGACGACCCGGACCACCAGCACGAGACGATCGACCCTCGGTGGGCGGCCCTCGGCGGCCTGCTGAGCACTGACGACGAACAGAGAGAGAGCTGACCGTGGCGGTTCCCAAGCGCAAGATGTCGCGCAGCAACACCCGTGCGCGTCGGTCGCAGTGGAAGACCACTGCCACGACGCTCACGACGTGCCCCCAGTGCAAGTCGCAGACGAAGCCGCACGTCGCCTGCCCGTCCTGCGGTGCCTACAACGGCCGCCGGTACGCGGAGGCCGTGCGCAGCGAGCACGAGGCGCACTGACCCTCGCGGCCCGATGACCGGCACACCTGACGCCCAGCGTGGCGCGCGTGCGGTCTCGGCTGCCGACTCGCTCCTCGAGAAGCTCGGGGTCCGCCTGGACCCCGAGCTTCTCGTGCTGGCGCTGACGCACCGGTCGTTCGCGCACGAGGCGGGTGGCATCCCGACCAACGAGCGCCTCGAGTTCCTCGGGGACACCGTCCTCGGTCTCGTCGTGACCGAGCACCTGTACCGGGCGTACCCCGACCTGTCCGAGGGCGACCTCGCGAAGATGCGGGCGGCGACCGTCTCGCAGCGCGCGCTGGCGCGCGTCGCCCGCACCCTCGACCTCGGCGCGTACCTGCTGCTCGGCAAGGGCGAGCTCGCCACGGGCGGTGCCGACAAGGACTCGATCCTGTCGGACACGCTCGAGGCGCTGTTCGGCGCGGTCTACCTCTCGCACGGGCTGGAGACGGCGCGCGAGCTCGTCGACCGCCTCGTCAGCCCCACCCTCGAGGCGGCGGCCGACCTCGGCGCCGGCCTCGACTGGAAGACCTCGCTCCAGGAGCTGTCCGCGCTCCTCGGTCTCGGCGCGCCGACCTACGACGTGACCGGCGAGGGGCCGGACCACGCGCGCACGTTCACGGCGCACGCCGTGGTGGGCGGCGAGGTGCGCGGGACGGGCACGGGCACCGCCAAGAAGCTCGCCGAGCAGGAGGCCGCCGCTGCCGCGTACGCGGCCCTGTCGGCGGCGCGCGACGCCACGGCGACCGCCCCGGCACCCGACCTCGACGGCAGCGCCGCCGGGGCCTGAGCGCGTGCCCGAGCTCCCCGAGGTCGAGACCGTCCGGGACGGGCTGGCGCGCCACGTGCTGGGCCGCACGGTCGTCGACGTCGCGGTGCACCGGGACTACTCGGTGCGCCGCCACGAGGGCGGTCCCGCGGACTTCGCGGCGCGGCTGACCGGTCGCCGGCTCGAGGCCGCGGTGCGGCGCGGAAAGTTCCTGTGGCTCCTGCTCGACGAGGGTGCGGGTCGCGGCGACGACGCGCTCATGGCGCACCTCGGCATGAGCGGCCAGCTCCTCGTGCGCGGACCGGCGGCCGCGCCCGCGCCCGTCGTCCGCACGGGCCGGGCCGTGCGCCCGCCGACCCCGTCGCCGCGCCGGGACCGGCCGGCTGGGTGGACCACCCGCACCTGCGCGTGCGTCTCGTGCTCGACGACGGCTCCGCGCTCGACTTCGTCGACCAGCGCACGTTCGGCCACCTCTCGGTGCCGGACCTCGTGCCGACGGCCGACGGGCGCCCGGGCGGGCAGGGGTCGCAGCGCGCCGTCGTGCCCGCACCGGTCGCGCACATCGCGCGCGACCTGCTGGACCCCGCGCTCGACCGGCCGGCGCTCGTGGAGGCGGTGCGGCGCCGGCGCACCGGGCTCAAGCGCGCGCTGCTCGACCAGACGCTCGTCTCCGGCGTCGGCAACATCTACGCCGACGAGGGCCTGTGGCGGGCCCGCCTGCACTACGCGCGCGCGACCGACACCCTGCGCCGGCCCGAGGTCGCCCGCGCGCTCGACGGCGCCGCGGAGGTCATGACGGCGGCGCTCGCGGCGGGCGGCACGAGCTTCGACGCGCTGTACGTGGACGTGAACGGCGCGTCGGGCTACTTCGACCGGTCGCTCGCCGTGTACGGGCAGGAGGGCCGTCCGTGCCCGCGCTGCGGCACCCCCGTGCGTCGCGACGAGTTCATGAACCGCTCGTCGTACACGTGCCCGCGCTGCCAGCCGCGGCCCCGCAACGGGCGCTGGTAGCGACCGCGGCTGTCATCGCTCGACGACGTTGCGCAGCGGCTCCCCGGCGACCCAGCGCGCGGCGTTGTCGGCGACCAGGTCCGCCCAGCCCACGGGCCGGCCGCCCGCGGCGTGCGGGCTGACCAGGACGCGGGGGTGGTCCCACAGCGGGGAGTCCGCCGGGAGCGGCTCGGTGGCGAACACGTCGAGCGCGGCGCCGCCGAGCCCGTCCGCCAGGGCGGCGAGCAGCGCGTCCTCGTCCAGGGTGCTGCCCCGGCCGGCGTTCACGACCCAGGCGCCGGGGGGAGCAGGGCGAGGACCCGGGCGTCGATCGCGTGCCGCGTCGCCGGCAGGTCCGGCAGCAGCCCGACGAGCACGTCCGTGCCGGGCAGCACCGCGGGCAGGTCGTCCGCGGTGACGACGCGCGTCCCGTTGCGCTCGCCGGCCGTGCGCGCCACGCCCGTGACCTCGGCGCCGAGGGCCCGCAGCACCGGGGCCAGCCGCGCCGCGATCGAGCCGAAGCCCCACACGGTGACGTGCGCCCCGAGCAGGGTGCGCACCTCGCCCGCCGGGTGCAGCGGCTGCAGCCCGCCGAGCTCGCCCGCCCAGCGGTGCTCCTGCTGCGCCCGCACGAGGTCGGGCACGCGCCGCAGGCCTGCCAGGACGAGCGCGAGGACGTGCTCGGTGACGGTCGCGTCGTGCAGCCCGCGGCCCGAGGTCACGACCGCGTCGTCGGGGAAGCCCGCGGCCAGGACGGCGTCCGGCCCGGCCATGAGCGTCTGCACCCAGCGCACGCGCCGCGCGGCGGCGGCGAGCTCGTGGAGCCGGTGACGCGGGTTGCCCCACACGACCAGCGCCTGCGCGTCCGCCGCCTCGGGCGGAGCAGGCGCGTCGACGTCGTACCGGACGGCGCGCAGGCCCTCCGGCAGGCGCGGCGCGCCGTCGACCGACGTGGGCAGCAGGATCGTCCTCATGGCTCGATACGATGCCACCGTGCCCGCGACCAGCCACTCGACGCAGCCCTCGCCGGGGACGCGCCAGGCCCCCGTGTCCGTGATGATCGTCGACGACCACGAGGTCGTGCGGCGGGGGATCGCGGAGGTCGTGGAGCGCACCGACGGCATGACCGTCGTGGCCGAGGCGGGCTCGGTGGCCGACGGCGTGCGGCGCGCCTCGCTCGTGCGGCCCCAGGTGCTGCTCGTCGACCTGCAGCTGCCGGACGGCACGGGCATCGACCTCATCACGGCGCTGCGCGAGCAGCTGCCGACCGCGCGGGCGATCGTGCTGACGTCGTTCGACGACGACGACGCGCTGGCGGCGGCGCTCGAGGCGGGCGCCGTCGCGTACCTGCTCAAGAGCGTGCGCGGCGCGGAGATCACGGACGTCATCCGCGCGGTCGCCGCGGGCCGCACGCTGCTCGACGAGCGCACGGTGGCGCGCCGCCGCGCGGGTCACGAGGACCCGACCGAGGGCCTGACCCCCAGCGAGCTGCGCGTGCTGGACCTCATCGGCGAGGGGTTGTCGAACCGCGAGATCGCCGAGCGCCTGGGCGTGGCGGAGAAGACCGTGAAGAACCACATCACGTCGCTGCTGTCGAAGATGGGCCTGCAGCGGCGCACGCAGGTCGCCGCGTGGGTGGCCTCGCGCAAGCACGCGGGCTGGCGGTCCGAGCCCGGGCACTGACCGCCCGAGCGAGGGCACCGCCGCCCGAGCCCGGGCACCGACGTCCGCGCGCCGGGCCGTCAGGCGAGCCGTCAGGCGAGCGGCACCTGCCAGGTCAGCAGCGCACCGCGCCCGCTCGGCGCGGCACCGAGGGTGAACGTGCCGCCGTGGCGCCGCGCCCGCGAGGCGAGGTTTCCCGTGCCGGAGCTGCGGTCGCGGACCGCGGGCAGACCGGCGCCGTCGTCCTCGACCTCCACCTCGACCGACCCGGTCGGGCCGCGCCCGCGCACGGCGACGCGCACCGCGACGGAGGACGCGTGGGCGTGCCGGGCGGCGTTCGCCAGCCCCTCGCGCACCACCGCCACGACGTCGTCCGTGAGGTCGGCGTCCAGCCGCTCGTCGAGCAGGTCCTCCGCCTCCCCGTCGCCGGGCGTCAGCGACGCGCCGTCGAGCGTGAGGACGAGCGACGGGGCGAAGCCCAGACCGGTGCGCGCGAGCGACGCCTCGCGCCGCAGCCGCTCGACGAGACCCGTCGCCGCGTCGGGGTCGCGCAGCGCGTGCACGATCTGACGGATCTGGCGCACGGAGCTGTCGACGTTGTCGAGCGCCGCCTCCACGATGTCCGTCAGCTCGGTCGCGTCGACGCCGCGCGCCGCGCGCCGGCGCACCGTCTCCAGCTGCATGCCCGTCGCGAACAGCTGCTGGATCGCCAGGTCGTGCAGGTCGCGCGCGATCCGCTCGCGCTCGTCGAGCAGGGCGGCGACGTCCTGCGCGTGCCGCGCCTCGGCCAGCACGTACGCGAGGGCGGCCTGCGACGCGAAGGACTCCGCCGTGGCCAGGTCGCTCTCGTCGAACGGGGTCGAGCCGATGCGGCGCAGCAGCACGAGCACGCCGACGCCGCGGCCGGAGGACTGCAGCGGCGCGTACATGGCGGGGCCGAACGCGCGCATCTGCTCGACCTTCACCGTGCGCGAGGCGCTCAGGGACGGCGTCAGCAGCCCCACGCCCTCCTCGAGGGCCGTCCACGCGCGGCCGTCGCGCGGCATCACGAGGCCGGTGAGCTCCTCGGCGCGGTAGCCGTCGGCGAGCTCGACGAACAGCTCGCCGCCGAGACCGGGCAGCGCGAGGGCGGCCGTGTCCGCGTTCGCGACCTGCCGCGCGGTGCGGGCGATGTGCGCGAGCGCGTCCTCCTCGTCCACGCCCTCGAGCAGCATCGTCGTGATGTCCTGCCCCGCGCGCAGCCAGTGCTCGCGGCGCTCGGCGTCGGCGTACAGCCGGGCGTTCGCGACCGCGACGCCGGCGGCCGCGGCGAGCGCGACGACCATCTCCTCGTCGTGCGCGTCGAAGGGGCCGCCCTCCTTCTCGGACAGGTACAGCTGCCCGTACACCTGCTCGCCGACCCGCACCGACGCCCCGAGGAACGAGCCCATCGGCGGGTGGTGCGCCGGCCAGCCGCGGAACGCGGGGTGCTGCGTGAGGTCGTCGAGGCGCAGCGCACCGTCCACGGGGATCTGCCCGAGCACGCCCTGCGCGTGCGGCGGGTGGTCGAGCATCCGGGCGACCGCGGTCGGCACACCGGTGTAGACGAACGTGGTGGACGCGCCGCCCTCGTCGAGGACGTTGATCGCGCCGTAGCGGGCCCGCGTGAGCTCCGCGCTCACCTGCACGAACCGGTCGAGCACCGCGGGCAGCTCGAGCTGGCCCGCGACGGCCAGGATCGCGTTGAGCAGGTCGGTCAGGGCGTCGCCGGTCAGGGGCGAGGGCACCGGCTCGACCTCGACCAGCTCGCCGCCCGCGAAGGGGGCCGCGGGGGGCGCGTCCCGGCCGGGCGCGTCCCGGGGCGGCTCGACGTGCCGCGCGCTCACGCCACGCCCCCGGACGCAGGGACGGGCTGGGTGGTCCGCTCGCTCCGCACCGCCTCACGGTAGCCGGGGACGTCCCGCAGGAGGCGCGCGTGCGTCCCGCGGGCCACCACGTGCCCGTCCTGCACCCACAGCACCTCGTCGGCGGCGGCGAGCGTCGCGAGCCGGTGCGTGACGACGAGCACGCCGCGCGCGTCCCCGCGGCGGGTCGGCGGCAGTTGCCACAGGCGGTCGAGCAGGGCGTCGGCGGTGGCGGTGTCGAGGTGCTCGGCCGGCTCGTCGACGAGCAGCAGCGGTGCGTCCGCGACGAGGGCGCGGGCGAGCAGCAGGCGCCGGCGCTCACCGCCCGAGACCGTGCGTCCGTCGGGCCCGAGGAGCGTGCCGAGCCCGTCCGGCAGGCCGGCGAGCCAGCCGCCCAGACCCGCCCGCTCGAGCGCGTCCGCCGCCTCGGCGGCGCTCACGTCGCCCCGGGCGACCCGCAGGTTCTCCAGCACGCTCGTGCCGAACAGGTGCGCGTCCTCGGTCGTGGCGACCGCGGCCGCGACGACACGGTCGCGGGGGAGCGCGGCGACGTCCTCGCCGTCGAGGCGGACGCTGCCCGCGACGGGCGGCAGGAGACCGGCGAGCGTGAGCAGGAGCGTCGTCTTGCCGGCGCCGCTCGGCCCCGCCACGGCGACGCGCCGCCCCGGCGCGAGGACGACGTCCACCGCGGTGAGCGCCGGCGGACGCCCGGGCCAGCCGCACGTCAGGTCCGTGGCGCGCAGCACCGGACCCGCGTCGGCGGTTTCGGCGTCCGCGGTGGTGCGCCCGGTCCGCGGTGTCGCCGCGGCACCGCCCGACGGGCCAGGGTCCGGACCGGCCGCGTCGAGGAGCGCCAGGACGCGGGCCGCGGCCGCGCGCGAGCGCTGCACCTGGACCGCGGCGGCCGGCAGCACCGACGTCGCCTCGAAGGCCGCGAGCGGGGTCAGCACGACGACCGCCAGCTCGACCGGCGCGAGCAGGCCCGCGCCCACCGCCGGGACGCCGGTGACGAGCGCGGCCACCACGGCGAGACCGACCGCGAGCTGCCCGAGGGCGGCGCCCAGCGCGGCGGGTCGCGCCCCGGCGTCCGCCGCCGCGGCGAGCCGGTGGTCCGCGTCGCGCAGGGCGCCCAGCTCGCGGTCCAGCCGCCCCGCCACCGTCAGCGGGCCGGCGTCCTCCAGCACGCCGAGCACGGTGGCCGTCATGTCGGCCCGCGCCCGCACCCCGCGCTCCTCGGCGCGGCGTGCGCCGGTGGCCGTCGCCCACGGCGCGACGACGCCCGCGAGGACGAGGCACACGGCGAGCGTGATCCCGGCCGGCGGCCAGAACAGCGCCATCGCGGCGCTGGCGCCGACGCCGAGCACGGCCGCGACCGCCGCGGGCAGCAGCCCGCGGACCACGACGTCGCCGACGGCGTCGACGTCCGCGCCGACGCGCGCGAGCAGGTCCCCGCGGCGCACCGCGAGGACCGCCTGCGGCCGTCCGGCCGCCAGTCGCGCGTACAGGGTCGTGCGCAGCGCGACCATGCCCCGCAGCGCGACGTCGTGCGACACCAGGCGCTCCAGGTAGCGCAGCAGCCCCCGCCCGATGCCGAACGTCCGCACGGCCACCGTCGCGACCGACAGCGTGAGCACGGGCGGCATCTGCGACGCGCGCGCGATGAGCCACGCGGAGACGGCGGCCAGCGCGACCGCGCACCCGAGGGCGAGGGTCCCGAGCAGCACGGCGAGCGCCACGCGGCGCGCGTCGACGTCCAGCAGCCGCACGGCGCGGCGCAGCGTGCCGCGTGGCGGCCGGGTCGCGGTGCCGGCGCGCGCGGGCGGGGTGCCGGGCCCCCGGCCCCGCGCCGACGCCGCCGGGTGCGCGCTCACGCCGCCCCCGCCGGGACCGCTGCGGGCGAGGGCGCCACGGTGACGACGTCGTCGGCGCGCGCCACGAGGGCCGGGCGGTGGGCCACGAGCAGCACCGCGCAGCCGCGTGCACGCAGCGCGTCGACGGTGTCGAGGACGACCCGCTCGCCGGCCGCGTCGAGGTGCGCTGTCGGCTCGTCGAGCACGACGACGGGGGTCGGGCGCAGCAGCGCGCGCGTGAGCGCCAGGCGCTGCCGCTGGCCGACGCTGAGCCCGCTGCCGCCCGCACCGAGCACCGTGCCCCAGCCGTCCGGCAGGCCCGCCACGACCGCGTCGAGGCCGGTGCGGGCCGCCGCCCGGTCGCGCTCGGCGGGGGCGGGCGACCCGAGCAGCGCGTCGAGGGTGCCGGGCTCGAGCACCGGGCGCTGCGGCAGCCAGGTGACCTGCCGCCGGTAGCTGCCGGGGTCCACGTCGGCCACGTCCACGGCCGCGCCGTCGGCGCCGACGAGCCGCACGGTCCCGGCGTCGGCGGGCAGCAGCCCCAGCAGCGCCTCGACCGTCGTCGTCTTGCCCGCGCCCGACGGCCCGACCAGGGCGACGGCACGCCCCGGCCGCAGGTCCAGGTCGACGTGCCGCGGCGCCCAGCCGCCGCGGGTGCGCACGCCGAGCCCGCGCACCTCGACCCGGCCGCGCGCGAGGTCCGGGGCCGGGCGCGTGCCCGGCTCGGGCAGCGGTGCGTCGAGGACGGCGAACGCGCGCTCGGCGGCGGCCACGCCGTCGGTCGACGCGTGGAACTGCGCGCCGACCTGCCGCAGCGGCGCGTACACCTCGGGGGCGAGCACCAGCACGGCGAGGCCGGTCACGAGGTCCATCCCGCCGTACACGAGCCGCAGGCCGACGCCGACGGCGACGACCGCGACGGACAGCGTCGTGAGCAGCTCCAGGACCATGCCCGACAGGAACGCGATGCGCAGCGTGCCCGTGGTGGCCCGTCGGTGCGCGTCGCCCAGGGCCCGGACCCGCACCTCGGGGCCGCGCTCGCGGCCGAACGCCCGCAGCGTCGGCAGCCCGGCGAGCAGGTCGAGCACCTGGGAGCCCAGGCGCTCCATGGTCGCCAGGCCGCGGGCGGACCGGCCCTGCGTCATGACGCCGACGAGCCACATGAACACCGGCACGAGCGGCAGCGTCCCGAGCAGCACCGCGAACGAGACCAGGTCCAGCCCGAGCACGACGAGCAGCGTCGCGGGAGTGAGGGTCGCCGCGAGGACGAGCTGCGGCAGGTACCGGACGAAGTACGGCTCGAGCGCCTCGAGGCCCCGCGTCGCGAGCGTGGCGAGCGCCGCGCCGTCCTCGCCCGTGCGCCGCGGTGCGCCGGCGGCGGCGTGCACGACCACGCGCTCGCGCAGCTCACCGACGGCGCGCGTCGCGGCCCGGTGCGCGTACCGCTCCTGCACGCCCGCGACGAGCGTGCGCGCCACGACGACGGCGAGCAGGCCGCCGACGAGCGGCGCGACGTCCGGCAGCGACGCGCCGTCCGCGACCGCCGAGCCCAGCGCGTGCGCCAGCAGCAGCGCCTGCGCCACCACGAGGGCGCCGGTCACCAGCCCCAGGGCGACGGTCAGGGCGAGGTAGCCGCGGGCCGAGCGCGCGTACCGCAGCAGGCGGGGGTCGAGCGGCTTCACGCCCGCCGGCCCGTCACGCCCGTCCTCATGCCCGTCCTCACGCCCGTCCTCATGCCCGCCTCACGACCGCGACGT
The DNA here is from genome assembly GCF_009720485.1 of Cellulomonas sp. JZ18. Lineage (NCBI taxonomy): Bacteria > Bacillati > Actinomycetota > Actinomycetes > Micrococcales > Cellulomonadaceae > Cellulomonas > Cellulomonas sp. JZ18. The sequence continues at coordinate 1,396,512 of NZ_CP045245.1, forward strand.
GACGCGGGCGAACGTCAGGCCCGTCGCCTCGGGGATGTGCTCGAGGGTCAGACGCTTGCGGAACACCCAGTACGTCCACCCCTGGTACAGCAGCACGAGCGGCGTGAGGACCGCCGCGACCCACGTCATGACGGTGAGCGTGTAGTCCGTCGACGACGCGTTCTCGACCGTGAGCGAGTTCGCGGGGTCGAGCGCCGGCATCACGGCCGGGAACATCGAGCCGAAGATCAGCACCACGGCCGCGACGATCGCGACGGCCGAGGCGGTGAACGCGATCCCCTCGCGGCGCACGCGCGTCGCACGCACGACCGTCAGCAGGGCGACGGCGGCGACGAGGACCGCGGCCCACGTCCACGCCACCGAGTGGGCGACCTGCGCCCACAGCGCCCACACCCCGGCGGCGACGAGGGTGACGACCGAGCTGCGCTCCGCGAACGTCGCGGCGCGCTCGCGCATCTCGCCGTCGACCTTCATCGCGAGGAACACCGCGCCGTGGGTGAGGAACAGGCTGAGCGTGACGAGCCCGCCGAGCAGGGCGAACGGCGACAGCAGCGCGAGGAGGCCGCCGACGTACTGGTGGTCGGCGTCCAGCTCCACGCCGCGCACGAGGTTCGCGAACGCGACCCCCCACAGCAGCGACGGCACGAACGAGCCCACCATGAGCGCGCGGTCCGCCCACGCGCGCCAGCGGTCGTCGTCGATCTTGCCGCGCCACTCGAACGCGACGACGCGCACGATGAGCGCGAGCAGGATGAGGAACAGCGGCAGGTAGAACCCGGAGAACAGCGTGGCGTACCACTCGGGGAACGCCGCGAACGTCGCGCCGCCGGCGGTGAGCAGCCACACCTCGTTCCCGTCCCACACCGGCCCCACCGTGTTGATGAGCAGGCGCCGCTCCTTCTCGCGCCGCGCACGGTCGCCGCGGGGGAGGACGGCCAGCAGCATGCCGACGCCAAAGTCGAAGCCCTCGAGCACGAGGTACCCGGTCCACAGGACCGCGATGAGGAGGAACCAGATGACGGGGAGGTCCATGGCGGGTCTCCTCAGTAGGCGAAGGACAGCGGGCGGGCGGTGCCGTCGACGTCGTCGTCGGCGGGCGGGTTCGCGTCGGGGCTGGGGTCCCGCTCGGTGTCGGCGACGCCCTCGACGGCGTACCGCCGCATGAGCCGGAACCACACGACCATGAGCACGCCGTACAGCAGCGTGAAGCCGACCATCGAGAAGACGACCATGCCCGGGCTGACGACCTCGCTGACGCCGCGCGCGGTGAGCAGCCACACGCCGTCGACGCCCGAGGCGTCCGGGTTGGGGGCCACGACCCACGGCTGGCGGCCCATCTCGGTGAAGACCCAGCCGAAGGCGGACGCGAGGAAGGGGGTGGGGATCGCGGCGAGGCCCAGCGTCGCGAACCACGGCCGGTCGGTGACGGACCCCGAGCGCCGCAGCAGCCACAGCGCGGCGAGCGCGAGCGCCGCGGACCCGGCGCCGAGGCCGATCATGAGCCGGAAGGACCAGTACGTGACCGCGAGGTTCGGGTAGAAGCGGGTGTCCTCGTCGAAGGTCGGCGGGACGCCGTTCTCCTCCTCCCAGTCGCCGACCCACTGCGCGTAGTGCTCCTGCAGCTCCTCGACGCCGCGGATGGGGGCGCTGAAGTCGCCGGTCGCGAGGTAGGACGTGACGCCGGGCAGCTCGATGAGGTGCCGCACGCCCTCGCAGTCGTTCGTCAGGTCGCCGATCGCCAGGATCGAGAAGGGCGCCCCGTCCTGGGACTCGCACAGTCCCTCCGCGGCAGCCATCTTGGCGGGCTGCTGCTGGAACATGAGCTTGGCCTGCCAGTCGCCGCTGACGGCGACGCCGGCACCGGCGACCAGCATCGTGACGAGGCCGAGGACGACCGCGGGGCGGTAGACGTCCCGCGCCGTGTCCGCCTGGCCCGAGCGCACCAGCCGCACCATCCACCAGGCCGCGATGCCGGCGACGAACGTGCCGGCGGTGAGGAACGCCGCGGCGATGGTGTGCGGGAACGCGGCGAGCACCGTGGGGTTCGTCAGCACGGCGACGACGTCGGTCATCTCCGCGCGACCGGTCTCGAAGTTGAACGTCGTGCCCACGGGGTGCTGCATCCACGAGTTCGCGGCGAGGATGAAGAAGGCCGACAGGTTCGTCGCGATCGCGACCGCCCAGATGCACGCGAGGTGGATCCGCTTCGGCAGCTTGTCCCAGCCGAAGATCCACAGGCCGAGGAACGTCGACTCGACGAAGAACGCGGCGAGCGCCTCCATCGCGAGCGGCGCGCCGAACACGTCGCCGACGAACCGCGAGTACTCGGACCAGTTCATGCCGAACTGGAACTCCTGCACGATGCCCGTCGCGACGCCGATCGCGAAGTTGATGAGCAGGAGCTTGCCGAAGAACTTGGTCAGGCGCAGCCACCGCTCGTTGCCGGTGCGCACCCACGCGGTCTGCATGATCGCGACGAGGGGCGACAGGCCGATCGTCAGCGGCACGAACACGAAGTGGTAGACGGTCGTGATGCCGAACTGCCACCGGGCCAGGTCGAGGGCGTCCACTGCGGTCTCCGACGGTGCGAGGAGGGCGGCTCGGGCAAGGCGAGCGGGGCGGGGTCGGCCGCCTGGCTCGACCGTAGGAAGGGGGGTCCCGCGCCACGGGGGACCAAGGTCCCGAGTGCTGACACGACGTCGTCACGTCGGGGACGCGCCGCGGTGCGGGCGCAGCCCGGGCGTCGGCGCGTCGCTGTGCGATACTCGTCCCGGTCCTGGCGCCACACCGCCGGGGCCGACGGCCGCCGCACCGGCGGTCCGTGCAGCCTCACCGCCGCCCTCCTCGGCGCCGCTCCCACCCGGAGCCCCGAGACGGCCCGGCCGGCGATGGCGCCGGACACCGTGCGGCCGCCGCGACCGACGACTTCCGTCGCCGTACCGGCAGACCCGGACGAGCGACGACGACCGCCCGGGGGCGCACGACGTGTGGACGGGGCCTCCGGTACACAGGAGCACCGCGCGTGACCCCCGAGAACACCCCCGAGACCGCGACCGGACCCACGACGGGCGGGGGTGAGGCGACGCCCCGGCGCCGCCGCCGCGTCGTCCGCGACGTCGTGACCCCGCCGGCCGCCGAGCCGACCACCGAGGCCGCGAGCGAGCCGACCACCGTCGAGCCGGCCGCTGTGACGGCCGCGCCCGCCGCCGAGCCCGCGGCCGAGCCGACTTCCGAGGCCGCGACACCGCAGTCCGCCGCCGAGCCCGCCGCGGAGTCCACCGCAGGGCCCGCCGCAGCTCCTGCCCGGCCCCGCCGGTCGCGGCGCGTCACGCGCACCGTCGTCCTGCCCGACGCGGGGCAGGACGCGCCCGCGGACCCGACGCAGCCCTCCGACGCCCCGGCCGTCGCGCCCGAGGAGGAGCCGCCCGCGCAGGTGCCGGGCGAGGACGCCGAGGACGAGGCCGCCGAGGACGAGGCCGCGACCGCGGAGGCCGAAGGCCTCGAGGCCCCCGACGCCGAGCCGCAGGACGCCGCGGAGCAGCTGCAGGCCGCGGACGCCGGTCCGGCTCCCGCCGAGGAGCCGGCGCCCGCGAAGAAGCCGCGGCGCAGCCGCCGCCGCGCGGCGACCACGCCCGAGGCACCGGCCGAGGAGGCCGGCGCCCAGGCCCCGGTCGAGCCCGCGCCCGTCGAGCCCTCGCCCGCCGAGCCCGCGCCCGTCGAGTCCACCCCTGCCGAGCCCGCGTCCGAGGGCGCGGTCGACGCCCCCGCCCCGCGGACCGGCCGCCGCCGCGCCTCGCGCCGCGCCGCGTCCGTGGACGACGCGAGCATCGACACCGCCCTCGCCACGACCGCGGCGAGCGCCGCGCCGTCGACCGCCCGGACGACGACCGAGGACGCCACCGGGCAGCAGCTGGACGTGCTCGCCGAGCTCGGGCCCGTGCGCACGCCCCCGGCGCCCGAGGGGGGCACGCCGCCGCGGGCGCGGCTCGCGACGACGGCCGTGCTGTTCCAGGCGCCGGACCCGGCCTCGCGCCCCCGGCGCCGGCGCGCCCAGGTCGCCGCCGGCTCGCCCGAGGAGATCTCGCAGGCCGCGCACGCCGTGGCCGAGGACGAGGCCGCCGCCGAGCAGCCCGTCGTCGAGGAGCAGCCGACGACGCCCGCCGAGGAGGGTGAGGGCGGCAGCCGCTCGCGCCGCCGCGGACGGGGCGGTCGCGGCCGCACGCGCCGCACGGCCGACGAGGCCGCCGAGCCCGCCGAGGGCGCACCGGCGGACGACGACGCCGCCCCCGCCGAGGATGCGCCCGAGCCGGACGACGTCGCGGGCGTCGAGGACGGGCAGGACGCCGACGCGCGCGCCGACGAGGCCGACCAGGACGACGAGGGCACGCCCCGCCGTCGCCGCCGCCGGGGTGGCCGCGGCCGCCGCGGTCGCGCCGAGGGCGGTGCTGGCGACGGTGACGAGCCCGAGGGCGACACGGCCGACGAGGACGGCGAGGCCGAGCCCGACGAGGGCGCCGGCGACGACGCCGCCGGCGAGGACGAGGCGGGCGGCTCCAGCCGTCGTCGCCGTCGTCGTCGCCGCGGTGCGCGCGCGGAGGGCAGCGAGGAGCCGCGGCGCTCGCGGTCGTCCGGTGACGAGGTGACCGCGCTGCGCGGCTCGACGCGCCTGGAGGCCAAGCGCCAGCGCCGGCGCGAGGGCCGCGACGCGCTGCGCCGCCGCCAGATCATCACCGAGGCGGAGTTCCTCGCCCGGCGGGAGTCCGTCGAGCGCTCGATGATCGTGCGCGAGCGGCACGGCCGCACGCAGATCGGCGTGCTGGAGGACGGGGTGCTCGTCGAGCACTACGTGTCGAACCAGCAGCAGTCGTCGATGGTGGGCAACGTCTACCTCGGCCGCGTGCAGAACGTGCTCCCGAGCATGGAGGCCGCCTTCGTCGACGTCGGCAAGGGCCGCAACGCGGTGCTGTACGCCGGCGAGGTCAACTGGGACGCGGTCGGCCTGGAGGGCCAGCCGCGGCGCATCGAGCAGGCGCTGAAGTCGGGCGACTCGGTGCTCGTCCAGGTCACCAAGGACCCGATCGGCCACAAGGGCGCGCGGCTCACCAGCCAGATCACGCTCGCCGGCCGTTACCTCGTGTACGTGCCGGGCGGCGGCATGACCGGCATCAGCCGCAAGCTGCCCGACACCGAGCGCTCCCGGCTCAAGAAGATCCTGCGCGACCTCGTCCCCGACTCCGCCGGCGTCATCGTGCGCACGGCGGCCGAGGGGGCCAGCGAGGAGGAGCTGCGCGCCGACGTCGCCCGTCTGCAGGGGCAGTGGGAGGCCATCGAGAAGAAGGCCCGCACCGCCTCCGCGCCCGCGCTGCTGCAGGGTGAGCCCGACATGGCGATCCGGGTCGTGCGCGACATCTTCAACGACGACTTCTCGTCCCTCGTCGTCCAGGGCGACGACGCGTGGACGACGATCTCGACCTACGTCGGGGAGCTCGCGCCGGACCTCGCCGCCAAGGTCACCAAGTGGACCGGCACGCAGGACGTGTTCTCGGTGCACCGCGTCGACGAGCAGCTCGCCAAGGGCATGGACCGCAAGGTCTGGCTGCCCTCGGGCGGGTCGCTCGTCATCGACCGCACCGAGGCGATGACGGTCATCGACGTCAACACCGGCAAGTTCACGGGTGCCGGCGGCACGCTGGAGGAGACGGTGACGCGCAACAACCTCGAGGCGGCGGAGGAGATCGTCCGCCAGCTGAGGCTGCGCGACATCGGCGGCATCATCGTCATCGACTTCATCGACATGGTGCTCGAGTCCAACCGCGACCTCGTGCTGCGCCGTCTCGTCGAGTGCCTGGGCCGCGACCGCACCAAGCACCAGGTCGCCGAGGTGACGTCGCTGGGCCTGGTCCAGATGACGCGCAAGCGCGTCGGCCAGGGGCTGGTCGAGGCGTTCAGCGAGACGTGCGAGCACTGCCACGGGCGCGGCTTCGTCGTGCACGCGGACCCGGTCGAGAAGAACGGGCGGCCGGACGCGGGCGCGCCGCAGGCCGCCGAGGGCGAGTCCAAGCGGTCGCGGCGCAAGCGCGGCAACGGCGGTGGCGCGGCGGAGCCCGCGCCGGCACCCGCGCCGGCGGTGCCGGTCCTGCCCGAGGCCCGCGAGGCCGTCAAGGCGACCCTCGCGACGATCGCCGCGGCCGCGGCGCACGCCCACGAGCACGAGCACGAGCACGAGCACGAGCACAAGGACGACGCCGGGCGCACGCCGCCCGTGGGGGCGACGCACGAGGCCGCGGCCGACGAGGCGACGGCCGACGTGGTCGTCGTCGAGGAGTCGACGGTGTCGGTGACGACGGACGTCGTCGTCGAGGCGCGGGTCCCCGCGGCCGACGACGCCGCGTCGAACGCCGGCGCCGGGGGCGACGCCACCGGCGCGCAGCCGACGCTCGACGTGCTCGCCGAGCTCGCGGCCGCCGGGGTTGCGCCGGCCGGTGGCGCCCAGGGGGAGCGGCCGACGTCGCGACCCCCGCGGGCGACGCAGGGCCGGGGGACGTCGCCCCGGCGGGGGAGGACACGTCCGCGCCCGCTGCGGACGAGGCCCCCCTCGAGCTGCACGCGGTCGCGCCCGAGGTCTTCGAGGTGGCCGACGACGACGAGCCGGGCGACGAGCCGGGTGCGGCGGACGCCGACGAGCCCGGGGACGGGGACGCCTGACGCGGTCCGCGTCACGTCCGGGCCCGTTTGACCCGGCGGAGCGGGTTCCGTACCCTAGAACGTCGGTGCGCCGCGTGCGCACCGGTGTCCGACGGCCCCGAGGCCGCGTCACCGGTGCCGGTGCACGCGCCGTCGTCCGCCGACGCGAACCCCCGAGGCCCTGTGGCCGGGTGGTGCGCGGGCACCGGCGGGGGCGAGGCACCGTACGAGCAGTACCGAAGGTCCGACGAGCAGAGATGAGCAGCAACGTGGTGTACGCGATCGTGAAGGCCGGCGGCCGCCAGGAGAAGGTCGCCGTGGGCGACGTCGTCGTCGTCGACCGCCTCTCCGCGGAGACGGGGTCGACGGTCCAGCTGCCGGCGCTCCTGCTCGTCGACGGCGAGAAGGTCACGACCGACGCCGCGGCCCTGGCCGCGGTGACGGTGACGGCGGAGGTCGTCCGGGACGAGAAGGGCCCGAAGATCGACATCCTCAAGTACAAGAACAAGACCGGCTACCGCAAGCGCCAGGGTCACCGCCAGAAGCTGACCCGCCTGAAGGTCACCGGCATCCAGTGAGCGGGGCCGCGCGAGCGGCTCTCCCCGTCGTCCCGTAGCAAGAGAGCAGGTCAGTCATGGCACACAAGAAGGGCGCGAGCTCCTCGCGCAACGGTCGCGACTCGAACGCGCAGCGCCTCGGCGTCAAGCGCTTCGGCGGTCAGGTCGTCAAGGCCGGCGAGATCCTCGTCCGCCAGCGCGGCACGCACTTCCACCCGGGCGCCAACGTGGGCCGTGGCGGCGACGACACGCTGTTCGCGCTGACCGCCGGTGCGGTCGCCTTCGGCACCCGTCGCGGCCGCAAGGTCGTCGACGTCGTCGCGGACCTCTGAGGCGCGACACACCCGATCGCTGACGAAGGGGCGCACCGGTGCGGTGCGCCCCTTCGTCGTGTGTGACGATCGAGGAGGCGGAGCGGCACCCGCCGCCCCCTCACCCGCACGTGGACCGGGCCCGACCGAGGGCGCCGGCCAGGACGAGGCAGGCGCACCCGCGCCGGAGGAGGACACACCGTGGCGACGTTCGTCGACCGGGTCGTGCTGCACGCGGCCGGCGGTGACGGGGGGCACGGCTGCGCGTCCGTCCACCGCGAGAAGTTCAAGCCCCTGGCGGGCCCCGACGGCGGGAACGGGGGCAACGGCGGCTCCGTGATCCTCGAGGTCGACCCGCAGGTCACGACCCTCCTGCCGTTCCACCACCTGCCGCACCGCCACGCGGGCAACGGCACCCAGGGCATGGGGGACCACCGCAACGGCGCGACGGCGGAGGACCTCGTCCTCGGCGTGCCGGACGGCACGGTCGTGAAGTCGACCGACGGGCGCGTCCTGGCCGACCTCGTCGGCGCCGGCGCGCGCTACGTGGTCGCGGCCGGTGGGCGGGGCGGGCTGGGCAACGCGGCGCTCGCGTCGCCGCGGCGCAAGGCCCCGGGCTTCGCCCTGCTCGGCGAGCCGGGCGAGGAGGCGGACGTCGTCCTCGAGCTCAAGACGATCGCCGACGTCGCGCTCGTCGGCTTCCCGAGCGCCGGCAAGTCGAGCCTGGTCGCGGCGATCTCGGCCGCGCGGCCCAAGATCGCGGACTACCCGTTCACGACGCTCGTGCCGAACCTCGGCGTCGTGCAGGCGGGTGACGCGCGCTTCACGGTCGCCGACGTCCCCGGGCTCATCCCCGGCGCGTCGCAGGGCAAGGGCCTGGGCCTGGAGTTCCTGCGGCACATCGAGCGCTGCGCCGTCGTCGTGCACGTGCTCGACTGCGCGACCCTCGAGCCCGGCCGCGACCCGCTGACCGACCTCGACGTGATCGAGGCCGAGCTCGCGGCCTACGCGGAGGACCTCGAGGTGGCCGCCGGCGGCGTGCCGCTCGCGCAGCGTCCGCGCGTCGTGGTGCTCAACAAGATCGACGTCCCCGAGGCGCGCGAGCTCGCCGACCTGGTCCGGCCCGAGCTCGAGGCCCGTGGCCTGCCGGTGCTCGAGGTCTCCACCGCGAGCCACGAGGGCCTGCGCCCGCTGACGTTCGCGCTCGCCGAGCGCGTCGAGGCGGCGCGACGCGCGGCGCCCGCGCCCGAGCCCACGCGGGTCGTGCTGCGTCCGCGTGCCGTCGACGAGTCCGGGTTCACCGTCACCCGGCGCGAGGCGGGCGGGCAGGTCTGGTTCGCGGTGCGCGGTGAGAAGCCCGAGCGCTGGGTCCGTCAGACCGACTTCTCCAACGACGAGGCCGTGGGCTACCTCGCCGACCGGCTCGCCCGGCTCGGCGTCGAGGACAAGCTCTACGAGGCGGGCGCCGTGGCCGGCGACGAGGTGCGCATCGGCCCGGAGGAGAACGCCGTCGTCTTCGACTGGGAGCCGACGCTGCTCACCGGCTCGGAGCTGCTCGGCGGGCCGCGCGGGTCCGACCTGCGGCTCGAGGAGCGCGCGCGTCCGACGCGCGGCGAGAAGCGCCAGGAGTACAAGGAGCGGATGGACGCCAAGGCGGCCGCGCGCGCCGAGCTGTGGACGGAGCGCGAGCAGGGCGTCTGGACCGAGCCCGAGTGACGCACGCCGCGCGTCCGGGCACCGGAAAGGCGTCGGGTCGCGCGGCGGTGGGGCGGCATCATGGCCGGGTGAGCTCCGCCGCCCTGCAGGGCCGTGACCAGCTGCCGGCCGCGGGCCGGCTCGTCGTCAAGGTCGGGTCGTCGTCCCTGACGACGCCCGACGGTCACCTCGACCCCGAGCGGCTGCGCGCCGTCGTCGACGTCCTGGCCGAGCGCCGCGCCGCCGGCACCCAGGTCGTGCTCGTCTCGTCCGGCGCGATCGCCGCCGGCATCGGACCGCTCGGCCTGGCCGCGCGCCCCCGGGACCTGGCGACCCAGCAGGCCGCCGCGTCCGTGGGTCAGGGGCTGCTCGTCGCGCACTACACGCGGGCGTTCGGCGCGCACGGGCTGCGCGTCGCGCAGGTGCTGCTCACCGCCGAGGACACGTGGCGGCGCGGGCAGTACCGCAACGCCCACCGCGCGCTCACGCGCCTGCTCGACCTCGGCGTCGTGCCGATCATCAACGAGAACGACGCGGTCGCCACGGACGAGATCCGGTTCGGCGACAACGACCGGCTGGCGGCGCTCGTGTCCCACCTCGTGCACGCGGACGCGCTCGCGCTGCTCACGGACGTCGACGCGCTGTACACGGGCCCGCCGTCGCGGCCGGGGTCCCGGCGCATCGCGGAGGTGCGCGGGCCGGCGGACGTCGCGGGCGTGGACGTGTCGTCCCGGGGGAGCGCGGTCGGCACGGGCGGCATGGTGACCAAGCTGGACTCGGTGGCCATCGCCACGCAGTCGGGCATCCCGGTCGTGCTCACCTCGGCCGTGCTGGCGCGGCAGGCGCTGGCCGGGGAGGACGTCGGCACGTGGTTCGCGGCGACGGGGCGGCGGTCGTCGATCCGTCGGCTGTGGCTCGCGCACGCGGCCCGCACGCACGGGCGGCTCGTGCTGGACGACGGGGCGGTGCGCGCCGTCGTCGAGCGCGGCACGTCGCTGCTGCCGGCCGGCGTCACCGGCGTCGAGGGTGCGTTCGAGGCGGGGGACCCCGTGGAGCTGGTGGACGGCGCCGGCGCCGTGGTGGCGCGGGGCCTGGTGTCGTACGCGGCCGACGAGGTGCCGCAGCTGCTGGGGCGCTCGACGGGGGACCTGCGGGACGCGCTCGGCCCGGGCTACGACCGTGAGCTCGTCCACCGGGACGACCTCGTCCTCGTCCGCCGCCGGCGCTGACGGCCACCCGCCGGACGGCCCCCGGCCGGCCCCCGCCCGCGGACTACCCTGGCCTCATGACGACGCAGCTCGAGCCCACGGCACCGTCGACCGCGTCCGGCGCGGCGCCGGCACCGGGTGCGGCGGGCGGTGCGCAGGAGGCGGTGCTCGCGGTCGCGCGCCGTGCGAAGGTCGCCGCGCGCAGCCTCGCGACCGCCACCCGGGCGACCAAGGACGCCGCCCTGCACGCGATGGCGGACGCGCTGGTGGCCGCGGCGGACCCGATCGTCGCCGCGAACGCGGACGACCTCGCGCGTGGCCGTGCCGCCGGCATGTCGCCCGGGCTGCTCGACCGGCTCGCCCTCGACCCGGCGCGCATCGGTGCGATCGCGGACGCGCTGCGCGAGCTGGCGGGCCTGCCGGACCCCGTGGGCGAGGTCGTGCGCGGCGCGACGCTGCCGAACGGGCTGCGGCTGCGCCAGCTGCGGGTCCCGATGGGCGTGGTCGGGATGATCTACGAGGCGCGGCCGAACGTGACCGTCGACGCCGCGGGCCTGGCGCTGAAGAGCGGGAACGCGGTCGTGCTGCGCGGCGGGTCCGCCGCGGCGAGCAGCAACGCGGCGATCGTGGCGGTCCTCGCCGGCGCGCTCGAGGCCCGGGGGCTGCCGGGCGACCTCGTGCAGTCGATCGACGGGTGGGGCCGCGAGGGCGCCGTCGCGCTCATGCACGCGCGCGGGCTGGTCGACGTCCTGGTGCCGCGCGGCGGCGCCGACCTCATCGCCACCGTGGTGCGCGAGTCCACCGTGCCCGTCATCGAGACGGGGGTCGGGAACGTGCACGTGTACGTCGACGCATCCGCCGACCCGGCCGTCGCGCTGCCGATCCTGCTCAACGCGAAGACGCAGCGCGTGGGCGTGTGCAACGCGGCGGAGACGCTGCTCGTCCACCGGGACGCGGCCGAGGGCTTCCTCCCGTCCGCGCTGACGGCGCTCGCCGAGGCGGGCGTCACGCTGCACGGGGACGCGCGCACGCAGGAGCTGGCCCCCGCGGGCGTCGCCGTCGTCCCCGCCACCGACCACGACTGGGCGACCGAGTACCTCGCGCTCGACCTGGCCGTGCGCGTCGTCGACGACCTCGACGAGGCGCTCGAGCACATCCGCACGTGGAGCTCGGGCCACACGGAGGCGATCGTCACGCGTGACCTCGCGGCGAGCGAGCGGTTCGTCGCCGAGGTCGACTCGGCCGCGGTCATGGTCAACGCGTCCACCCGCTTCACGGACGGCGGCCAGCTGGGGCTGGGCGCCGAGATCGGCATCTCCACGCAGAAGCTCCACGCGCGTGGCCCTATGGGCCTGGCCGAGCTCACCACCACCAAGTGGGTGGTGCACGGCGACGGGCACGTGCGGCCCTGACCGACAGGCCGCGGCGCCCGTGCGACACTGGGACGCCGTGGCGCCGACCGCCGGCCGGGCCACGACGCACCGGCCACCGCCACCCGACGACCCCAGGAGGACGACGTGCACGCCACCCTGATCGCTGCGGCCGAGGAGGCCGCCGCCCACGGGACCGAGCTCCCCTTCCCGCCCGTCGTCTTCGGCGTCGGGGGCTTCGTGGGGCTGCTCGCGCTGCTGCTCATCACGTACGCCTTCCGCAGCGTCGGGTCGCGCCACTGACGGTGCTGTCCGCAGCCGAGGGTCACGCGCCGCGCATCGGGGTGATGGGCGGCACGTTCGACCCCATCCACCACGGTCACCTCGTCGCGGCGAGCGAGGTCGCCGCGCGCTTCGCGCTCGACGAGGTCGTGTTCGTGCCCACCGGCCAGCCGTCGTTCAAGCAGGACACGGCGGTCACGGCGGCCGAGCACCGCTACCTCATGACGGTGATCGCCACGGCGTCGAACCCGCGCTTCACCGTGAGCCGCGTGGACGTCGACCGTCCGGGGCTCACCTACACGGTCGACACGCTGCGGGACCTCAAGGCGGAGCGTCCGGACGCCGACCTCTACTTCATCACCGGAGCCGACGCGATCGCCCAGATCCTCACGTGGAAGGATGCTGCCGAGCTCTTCGACATGGCGCGGTTCGTGGCGGTCACCCGTCCCGGCCACGCGTTGTCGGTCGCCGGCCTGCCCGCGGGGCGGGTCGACGTGTCGGAGGTCCCCGCCCTGGCGATCTCCTCGACCGACGTCCGTGCACGTGCTCGTGCGGGGGAGCCGGTGTGGTACCTCGTCCCGGACGGGGTGGTCCAGTACATCGCCAAGCACAGGTTGTATCGAGGTCGTGATGAGTGAACCCGGAGAGCGTCGCCGCCGTCGCGAGATGGAGCGGGCCGCCCTGGAGGGCGCGCCCACGACCGCGCCGGGCGGTCCGGCCCCGGTGAGCACGCCGGGCGGCGAGTCGCCCGCACCGGGGTCGCGGCGCGCCATGCGCAGTCGCCTGGTCACCCCGCCCGCGGGGACGAGCGCGACCCCGCCGCAGGGCGGCACGCCGTCGTGGAGCGCCGGTCCGCCGGCGCCGTCCGCACCGGCCCCGCGCGGTCCGGTCCCGGCGCCGCAGCCCGCGCCCGGCCCAGGCGGCGCCGCCGACGCGGCCGCCCGTTCCCGACGCTCCTACCGGGACCCCTCGCTGGACCCGACGTCGCCCGCGCGGCCGGCGCCCGGCACGTGGCAGGCCTCCGCGCCGCCGCCCGCGGCCGCACCGCGCCCGGAGGCTCGTCCTCGTCCGACGGCCGCGCCCGGCGGGCCGGTGCCGGCCCCGGGCGCCCCGGGGGCCGGCGCGCCCCGCGGCTGGGCTCCGACCAGCGCACCCGAGGCGCGACCGACGGCGGCGCCCGACGCGCGTCCCTGGGGCCCGCGGGACGGCGGGACGCCCGCCGGCCCGAGCTGGGCCTCGTCCGCGCCGCCGGCCGCCCAGCCCACCCCGCCCCGCACCTCGGCGTGGGGTGGCACGGGGGGCAGCGGCGGGGCGAGCGGCACATGGACGCCGACGGAGGCGCCGCCCGCGGCGGCGCCCTCGGCGCCGACGGGCGGGCGCACCGCGTCGTCCGCGCCGCGTCCCGTCCCGGCGCCCGCGCAGCCGGGGCCGGTGTGGGGGGCGAGCGCCGGCACGACGGCCTCCGCGGCACCGGGTCCGCAGGGCCTCGCCGGCGCCGGCGCGCGCCCCGAGGCGGCAGCCGCGGCCGGCGCGCCGGCACCGGCCGCGCCGTCCCGGACGCCTGCCGGCGCGCCGGATCCGGTCGTCCCCGTGCGGGACGAGGCGTCGACGCCGTGGGGCCGCCCGGCCGCCCCCGCGGACGAGCACCACGACGACGAGGACGACCTCGAGGACGAGCGGGAGCGCCGCCGCCACCCGTACACGTGGCTGCACCTGCTGGTCCTCGCGCTGGTCGCGTTCGTCCTCGGCTTCCTCATCATGCTGCTGCTCATCAGGGCGCGCGGCGACGAGACGGCGGCTGTCGTCCCGGCGCTGTCGCTGCTGCTGGGCGGGGGCGCACCACCGCTCTGACCGTCGCGCGGGCGCACGTCGCCCGCCACCGACCCGGCGCCGCCCGGCACCGACGACCCCGAGGAGACCCGTGCCCGCGAGCACCCGTGCGATCGAGCTGGCCCACGCGGCCGCCCGTGCCGCGTCCGACCTGAAGGCGCAGGAGATCATCGCGCTCGACGTCAGCGAGCAGCTCGTGCTGACCGACGTCTTCCTCATCGCCTCCGGGACCAACGAGCGGCAGGTCGGCGCGATCGTCGACGCCGTCGAGGAGGCCCTGCACAAGATCGGCGCCAAGCCCGTGCGGCGCGAGGGCAAGGGGCAGGGGCGCTGGGTGCTGATCGACTTCGGTGACGTGGTCGTGCACGTGCAGCACGCCGAGGACCGCGTCTACTACGCGCTCGAGCGGCTGTGGAAGGACTGCCCGGTCATCGAGCTGCCGGCGGACGAGCGGGGCGCGCAGGACGGCGAGGCGTGAGCACCGCCGGCGCCCGCGCCGGACGTCTCCTGCTGTGGCGGCACGGCCGCACGGCGTACAACGCGACCGCCCGCCTGCAGGGGCAGGTCGACATCCCGCTCGACGACGCCGGCCGGTGGCAGGCGCGCACGGCGGCGGCCCGGATCGCCGCCCGCTACACCCCGACGCTGGTCGTCAGCTCCGACCTGTCCCGCGCGGCCGAGACGGCCGACGCGCTCGGACGCGTCCTCGACATGCCCGTCGAGCGCGACCCGCGGGTGCGTGAGCGCGGCTTCGGCGTGTGGGAGGGCCTGACGGGGCACGAGATCGAGGCGCGCTGGCCCGAGGAGTTCGCCGTGTGGCGCGCCGGGGGCGACCCGGCCGGGGTCGGCGCGGAGAGCCGGGCGGAGGTCGCGTCGCGGGTGGGCGCCGCCGTGCGCGAGCACGCGGCCCGCGTGGGCCGGGAGGGGACCGTCGTCGTCGTGTCGCACGGCGCCGCGATCGGCTCGGTCGTCGCGGACCTGCTCGGGCAGCCGCCGCACTGGCGCGGTGTCGTCGGCATGCTCAACGCGCACTGGGCCGAGCTCGCGGCCGACCGCTCCGACGCCGAGCCGGGCTGGCGCCTGCACGGCTACAACCTCGGGCCGACGGACGCGTCCTCCGACTGGAACGCGGGACCGGACCTGCCGGCCGCCGACGAGGGCGCCGACGCCGAGACGCGCGACCCCGATTAGCGTTTCGGGGCCAAGACGTCCTATGCTTCCTGAGCGCCTCACGGGGCGCACGGGGTCCGCGAGGACCACGGGGCTGTGGCGCAGCTGGTAGCGCACCTGCATGGCATGCAGGGGGTCAGGGGTTCGAGTCCCCTCAGCTCCACCGAAAGAGCAGGTCAGAGGCCGTTCCTCCGTACGGAGGGGCGGCCTTTGTGCTGCTGTGGACGGAAGATGGACGCGGATGGCGGTGTGCCCGCATACGTGTCTGCCTAGGTGAGCCCGGAACTCGTCGGGTAACAGCAGCGCAGGTGCGCAGGAGGTCCGCGTCCGCCCGGCGCCCGCATCGGCGTGGAGCGCGTCGCAGCGGGTCACGAGACCGAAGACTCGAACTGCTGGTCGAAACGCGCGGCGCCGATGAGTGGCGACGGCCCGCCCCCGGCCGCCACGGCCCGGTCGCACGCGCGGGAAGAGGTCTCGCCGGGGCTCTTGAGACGTTTCAAACCCATGCTTCCCGTGGGCGTGGTCGCGCCGCTACCGTCGGTCGCACGCCCGGAGTGGACGCGCACTGACGCGCGTCGCGGTGCGTCGCGATCGGGGGAGCAGACATGGCGCGAGCGCGTCACGAGGCGGGCGTCGCGTCGGGGGCCGACGCCCGCGACACGGAACGCCGCGTGAGTGGCGAGGCCCTCCGCGCGACGTCGCCCGTCACGCTCGTGGACGCGTCGCTGCGGGTCGAGATCGACCCCGTCACCGGTGCGGTGACGCGGCTGGAGATGCCCGACGACCCGCACGCGATGAACTGGGTGACCGGCCCCGACGACCCGTGGCAGCCGGCCGGGCACGGGTGGGGCCTCGGCTACGTCAGCGAGCCGCTGCGGGAGCAGGTGCTCCTGCGGCGCTGGCAGCGCGCCGTCCACGTCGAGCGCACGTCCCGCGACGAGGTGGTGTCGCGCTACCGGGTCGCCGGCGTCGCCGTCGACGTCACTCGGACACTCGAGGACGGCGTGCTGCGCGAGCGCTACGACCTGCGCACCACCTCGGCGCCGCTCGACGTCGGGCGGCTCGCCGTCTACGTGCCGTTCCGCACCGACCTGGTCGCGGGCGCGGCGGGCCTAGACACGCACGCGCACGCCCACGTGCACGCGGCGGGCGGTCGTTCCTGGGTCCGGGCCGGGCGCATGTCCGGCCGCGGCGACCATCTGGGGCTGGCGCTGACCGAGGGAGCCGTCGCGGGGTACGCGCTCGACGGCGCGGGCGTCCTGACCGGCTCCGCCGTCCGCGGGGACCTCGCGCTCGTCGTGCGGGACTCGATGCAGCCGGCGGGCAGCCCTGGAGCGGAGCCCGTCGTGCTCCAGCCCGGCGGCGTGCTGACCCTGGCCTGGGCCGTCTTCCGGCACACAGGCCCGGACGACTTCCACCGGCGGCGCCGCACCATCGCGGGCAGTCCGGACCTCGTGCTCGCGGACGGCGCGACGACGACCGTGGGCTCGCGCCTCGTCGTCGAGGCGCCGGTGGACGTCCCCGCGCACGTCCGGCCGGTCGGCGCGGAGCGCTGGACGCCCGCGACGACCGCCGACGACGGTCGGATCGTCCTCGAGGCCGATGCGCCGGGGCTGGTCGAGGTCGCGCTCGGCGACCCGTCGGCGCCGGACGCGGTCGCGACGGTCGGCTTCCTGCCCGACCTCGACGACCTGGTCGCGCGCCGGGCGACGTTCGTCGCCGACCGCCAGCAGGTCGACGAGCCGTCCACCCCGCTGCACGGGGCCCTCCTGCCGTACGACAACCGGGCCGGCGGCATGGTGCGCAGCACGCGCGCCGACCTCAACGAGGGCCGGGAGCGCCTCGGCATGGGGGTGCTGCTCGCGCAGGCCGTCGCCGCGGGGCACGACACGCTCCGCCCCGCGCTCGAGCGCTACACCGGCTTCGTCGCCGGGTACCTGCAGGACCCCGACGGCACCGTGCACGACTCGTCGACGGACCGGACCTTCGTGCGGCTGTACAACTACCCGTGGGTCGCCCGCCTGTGGTTGGAGTGCTTCGAGCTCGACGGCTCGACGGAGCACCTCGACCGCTTCCTGCGCACCGTGCGGGCCTTCTACGCACGCGGCGGCACGCACTTCTACCCGATCGCGCTGCCTGTGCTGCGCGGGGTCGAGGCGGTGCGGCGCGCCGGCCGGACCGACGCCGAGGCCGAGCTCCTGGACCTGTTCCGCCGGCACGGGGACGCCCTGCTCGCCCACGGGACGTCGTACCCGACGTCCGAGGTGCCGTACGAGCAGTCGATCGTGGCGCCGGCGGCCGCCGTCCTCCTCGAGGTCGCGCTCGCGACGGGGGACCGGGCGTACGCAGACGGTGCCCGGGAGCACGTGCACCTGCTCGAGCAGTTCGACGGCGACCAGCCCGACGCCCGCACGCACGGCGTGCCGATCCGGCACTGGGACGGCTACTGGTTCGGCATCGACCCGATCTGGGGCGACACGATGCCGCACCACTGGGCGGCCCAGAGCGCGTGGGTGCAGGGGCTCGCCTCGCGCGCGTGGGGCGAGCCGGAACGGGCCGACCGGGCCCGGGCGACCTCGCGTGCCACGCTCCTGACGTTCTTCGCCGACGGCTCGGCCAGCTGCGCGTACTCCAACCCGCTGAGCGTCGACGGGGTGCGCGGGGCCCGGTGGGACCCGCTGGCGAACGACCAGGACTGGGCGCTGGTCACGGCGCTCGACCTGCGCGAGCTCCTTTACGGGCGCGAACCGCGCCGCTGACCGTGAGGAGCGGCCGGCCGCGATGTCGGCGTCGTTCGGTCGCCGCGGGCCCGCGCACGCGGGCGGCGGCGCGGACCGAGGGAGGGTCCGCGCCGCCGCTGAGGTGCTCGAGTGCCGGCTCAGCCCTCTGTCGCAGGCAGGTCCGCGCCCGGCCCCGGCGGCGTGCCGCCGGGGCCGCCGGCCGGGGGAGTGCCGCCGCCGGCGGGCCCTCCGCCCGCCGGTGCGCCGCCGCCCATGCCGCCCGTGGCCTCCTGCTGCTCGACGCTGTTCGCGTAGTCGTTGCCCGGGTCGCGGTAGATGGTGTGGACGTGGCCCCAGCCGGAGGTCACCACGCCCTCGACGTCGGCGCCGGCCGAGCCCTGCTGGGAGGCGAACTCGATGTAGACGTCCGGGCCGGAGATCTGGAAGGAGATGCCGTCGCCCTGCGTCATGTCGTAGACCGTGGCACCGGACCAGCTGACGTACGTCTGGTCGAGGGTGGCCTCGATCTCGGCGAGGGCGGCCGCGGTGGTCTGCTCGTCGGCCAGGCCGACCCAGTTGGCGACGACGTCGAGCAGCAGCTGCTTCTGCTCGTCGGTCAGGCTGGAACCGGCCAGGCCGGTGCCGGTCGGGTACGTGCAGGTGCTGCCGGGGGCGCAGACCAT
The DNA here is from genome assembly GCF_009720485.1 of Cellulomonas sp. JZ18. Lineage (NCBI taxonomy): Bacteria > Bacillati > Actinomycetota > Actinomycetes > Micrococcales > Cellulomonadaceae > Cellulomonas > Cellulomonas sp. JZ18. The sequence goes on from NZ_CP045245.1 coordinate 1,415,022, forward strand.
GGCCTGGACGTCCTCGCCCTGGTAGAGGGCGGCCTTCTGCTCGTCGGTCAGGCTGTCGTAGAACGCGAACGCGGTCGTGTACATGGTGCCGAAGGTCTCGACCTGGGTGCCGTCGGCGCTCGTCCAGACCTCGGGCTGGGTGCCCAGGTGCGTGGGGGCGAACGTGATGGCGTCCGCGCCGGCGTCGAGGGTGGCGTTGATGCCGAGGTGGTGGCCACCGAACTGGACCTCGTAGGCGCTGCCGGAGGACGCGTCGCCGAAGACCGCGAGGTAGTACTGGCCGAGGGAGTCCTCGGTGCTGCTGCTGGCGTCCGCGAGGTACTGGTCGCCGGCGATGATGTTCGACACCGTCGCGTAGCCCTCGTCGCTGAGCAGCGCCTCGAGGACCTGCAGCGCGGCGACCTGCTGTTCCTCGGTCAGGTCGGCGACGTTGAGGCCGGCCCGGTCGACGAACGTGACGGGGAAGTTCGACCACGACGTGGACTTGGTCGGGTCGTCGTAGTCGTAGGTCACCGCCTCGACCTGCTCGTCCGACAGGGTCGCCAGGAACGCCTCGACCGCGGCGGAGGTGTTCGTGATCGTCTCGGCGGTCGTGCTCGCGGTCGAGCTGGTGACCTGCCGGGCGGCGGCCGCGACCGTCGAGCCGGAGCTCGAGCCGGACGCCGTCGTGGCGGAGGTCGTCGTGCTCGACGTCGAGGTCGAGGAGGCGGCCGTCTCGGTGGCGCAGCCGCTGAGCAGGAGGCCGCCCAGGAGGAGCAGGCTGGTCGCACCTGCGAGGGCCCTGGTCGTGCGCCGGGGGCGCTGGGTGGGTTCGGTGTTCGTCGTCATGGCTCGATCGTGCGGATCCTCTCTTGGTGCCTCCTGTGGGACGGGTGTGCGACGTCGGTGAGAGCCGCGGTGCGCGTCGAGGCCGACGACGCCGCGGGAGGTGAGGCACAGGTCCACAGCCGTTTCACAGGGACGACCCAGGCGGCGCACCGGCCGGACCAGCAGGCTGGGCGGCATGACCGCGAACACCCGCGCCGCCGCCCGCCGGACGGACGTGCGCCCCGACGGATCGCCTGTCCAGGCCCTCGTCGTCGACGACGAGCCGGCGATCGGGGACCTGCTGGCCACCGTCCTGCGGTACGAGGGGTGGCAGGTGCAGACGGCGGCGACCGGCCAGGCGGCCCTGCGGGCGGCGCGTGGGGAGCGCCCCGACGTCATCGTCCTGGACGTGATGCTGCCCGACATGACGGGGCTGCAGGTGCTGCACCGCATCCGCCAGGTGCACCCGGACGTCCCGGTGCTGTTCCTGACGGCGAAGGACGCGATCGAGGACCGTGTCGCGGGCCTGACCGCCGGCGGGGACGACTACGTGACGAAGCCGTTCAGCCTGGAGGAGGTCGTCGCCCGGCTGCGGGCTCTGCTGCGCCGGTCCGGGGCGACGGCCCCCGCGGAGGACACCGACCTGGTGGTCGGCGGTCTGCGGATGGACGAGGACGGTCACGAGGTGTGGCGCGACGGTGAGCCGGTCCACCTGACCGCCACGGAGTTCGAGCTCCTGCGGTTCTTCCTGCGCAACCCGCGTCGGGTGCTGTCCAAGGCGCAGATCCTCGACCGGGTGTGGCAGTACGACTTCGGCGGTCAGGCCAACATCGTCGAGCTGTACGTCTCCTACCTGCGGCGCAAGATCGACGCCGGACGCGCCCCGATGATCCACACCGTGCGCGGCGTCGGGTACGTCCTGCGTCCCGCCGAGCCGGCGACGGGCGACGCCGTCCCGTCGACGTGACGCGCTGGACGCTCCGGCGCCGGCTCGTCACCGTCCTCGTCGCCCTGCTCGTGGGCGTCACGGCGGCCACGGGCGCCATCTCCACCCTCGCGCTGCGTGCCACGCTCGTGGCGCAGCTCGACGACCAGGTGCGCGCCGCGGGGCAGCGGGCCGGTGGCGTGCGCGCCGGGCCGGGCGCCGGCGTCCCGTGGTCGCCGGACCCGCAGGCCGTCGACGGCACGCAGGCGCGCCGCCCACCTCCGGGCCTGGGCGCGCCGGGGCAGGCGGCGGGCACGATCGCCCTCGAGGTCGTCGACGGCACGACGAGGGCCGCCTACATCGACGACGACGGCGAGTACCGGTCGTTGACCGCCGAGCAGGCGGACGTCCTCGGGGGCGTCCCGACCGACGGCGAGCCGCGGGCGGTCGACCTGCCGGGGCTGGGTCGCTACCGCGTCGTCGGCGCCACGACGAGCGACGGGCGCCTGGTCGTGACCGGTCTGTCGCTGCGGGACGCCCTCGGCACGGTCGAGGACTTCGTCGCCGCCGAGGTGGTGATCGCGGCGCTCGGCATCCTGCTCGCAGCGGTCGCAGGCGGAGTGCTGGTGCGCCGTGAGCTGCGCCCGCTGGACCGGGTCGCCGCGACCGCGACACGCGTGTCCGACGTGCCCCTGCACCGCGGGGAGGTCGCCGTCCTCGAGCGTGTCCCCGATGCGGACACCGACCGTGCGACGGAGGTCGGGCAGGTCGGCCTCGCGCTCAACCGGCTCCTCGGCCACGTCGAGGGCGCGCTGGCGGCCCGGCACGAGAGCGAGACCCACGTCCGTCAGTTCGTCGCCGACGCCAGCCACGAGCTGCGCACCCCGCTCGCCTCGATCCGTGGGTACGCCGAGCTGGTCCGGCGGATGCCCGACGAGCTCCCTGCCGACGCGGTGCGCGCGCTGGAGCGGGTCGAGTCCGAGTCGCGTCGCATGACCACGCTGGTGGAGGACATGCTCCTGCTCGCCCGCCTCGACGCCGGGCGTCCCCTGGAGGAGGCGCCGGTCGACCTGACGGCGCTCGCCCTCGACGCGGTGTCGGACGCGCACGCTGCCGGGCCCGACCACGTGTGGCGCCTCGAGCTGCCCGACCCGGAGGACGAGGGCTCTGCCGGCACCGTGGTGCTCGGTGACGAGCACCGGCTCCGTCAGGTCCTGGTCAACCTGCTCGCCAACGCCCGCGTGCACACCCCACCCGGGACGACGGTGGTCACCTCCGTCGCCCCGGGTGCGCAGGGATGCGTCGAGCTGAGTGTCCGCGACGACGGCCCCGGGATCCCCGACGAGCTGCGGCACCGGCTCTTCCAGCGCTTCGCGCGCGGCGACGCCGCCCGGTCCCCGGGGTCGGGGTCCAGCGGTCTCGGGCTGGCGATCGTCGACGCCGTCGTGCGCGCCCACGGTGGCCGGGTCGACGTCGGACAAGGGCCGGGAGCCGCCTTCACCGTCGCACTGCCCGCGGCCCCACCAGGTCCACCGGCCTGAGCCGCGGCCGGAAGGACGACCCCGGCGCAGCACGACGGTGCGACACGCGACGGCCCGGTACGCCCACGCGCACCGGGCCGTCGCACTGACTCAGGAGGCGGTGCCGTCGGTCGCCGGCTCGTCCGCCGCGGCGCCGTCCGACCGCTCACCGCCGCGCGGGCCGTGCCCGCGCCCCCGGGTCCGGCCTCCTCCTCGACGAGGGCGGCGACCCGCTCGGGCAGCGCCGCGACCCGCTCGTCGGCCTCCGCCTGGGTGAGGTCGCCGTCCGCGACCTCCTGCGCCAGGCGCTCGGTGTGCGCGGCGACCAGGGCCTCCACCAGCGCGGACGTCTCGACGTCCTGCGCCGCGGCGACGTCGGCGAGGGAGGTGCCGTCGACCTCCAGCGCCGTGCGCAGCTCGTCCTGCGTCATGCCGAGCGCCGTGGCCGCAGCGGCGAGGTCGACGTGGCGGCCACCGGCGCGGCCGTGCCCGCCGCGCAGCGCGTCGGACGCGTCGAGCGTGGTGGCGACCGCGTCGGCCTGGTCCTGGGTGAGCGTCCCGTCCTCGATCAGCCCCGACAGCGCCTCGACGACGGCCTGCGCCCGCGTGGTGACGGTCCCGTCCTCGGGGGCGGCCGCCGAGACCGGCGCCGCCAGCACGGCGACGCACGCCACGGCCAGGGCACCGGCCACACCGGCCGTCGCGATCCTCGTCGTGATCCTCATGGTCGTGTCCTCTCCGGCCGGTGACCCCCACCGACCTCGCGGTCCACGGTCCGGGCCGCGGCTGTGCCGCCGCTGTGACGGGCATGTCGACGCGCCCTGAGTCCGCAGCGGCGACCCGTCCCGCGCCGGCGTTCCCTCCACAGCCCGCGCACAGCGGCGGCTGACGGCGGCCCCAGGCGCGCTCCCTAGCGTCCTCGACGGCCGGACCCCACCGGCCGGGACCAGCCCTGCGGGGCGGGGAGGGAGATCATGGTCGGCGTCTGGAGGAGGAGCCGCCCGCGCACCCGCGTCGTTGCGGGCGTCGTGGCGCTCGCCGCGGTGGGTGCGCTGGTGTGGTGGCTGTGGTGGCGCGGCGGCACGGACGCGAGCGCGCAGGAGGCTCCGGCCACGCGCACGGTCGCGGCATCGCTGTCGACGCTGGAGAAGACGGTCACGACGACCGGCACGCTCACGCCCGCCGTCCACGAGGACGTGTCGTTCACCGTGGCGGGCACGGTCACCGCTGTGGGCGTCGCCGCCGGCGACACGGTCACCGCCGGCCAGACGCTGGCCACCGTCGACACGCTGCGCCTCGACGCCGCCGTGCTGCAGGCACGGGCCACGCTCGCCGCGGCGCAGGCGGACCTCGACGCGGCGCAGGACGCCGACGACGGCACGGACGCCGCGCAGGCGGCCGTCGACGCGGCCGCGGCACAGGTCGCGGTCGCGCAGGCCGACGTCGACGCCGCCGTGGCCGACGTCTCGGCCGCGACGCTCGTCTCGCCCGTCGCGGGCGTCGTCACGTCGGTCGGCGTGGCGGTCGGCGACAGCGTCGGCTCCGGCTCCGGGTCCGGGACGGGATCGGCGAGCTCGTCCACCGCGGCGCCGGGCGGCACGTCGGGCACCTCCACGACCTCGACGGCGGCATTCACAGTCGTCGGGACGGACGGCTGGCAGGTGGACGCCACCGTCGGCGAGGCGGACGTCGCGCACGTCGACGTCGGCGACCAGGTGGAGATCACCTCCGACGACCTCGACGGCACGGTCTTCGGCACGGTCGCGGAGGTCGGGCTGGTCTCCACGAGCACGTCCGGCACCGCGGCGTACCCCGTGACGGTGGCGGTGACCGGCGCGCCGGCGGGCCTGCACGACGGCGTCCAGGTCGACGTCGCGATCGTCTACGAGCGGCGCACCGACGTGCTGACGGTCCCCTCGGCCGCCGTGGCCACGGCGGACGACGGCACGACGACCGTCACGCGCGTCGCCGCCGACGGGACGCAGGAGGACGTCACCGTCGAGGTCGGCGAGGCGTCGGGGGACGTGGTCGAGGTCGTGTCCGGGCTGGCCGAGGGCGACGAGGTCGTCGTGACCGTCTTCACCGGCCGTGCCGGGCAGACCGGCGGCGGCACCGACGGCGGTCAGGGCCAGGCGCCGGGCGCGCCGCCCGAGGGCTGGACCCCACCCGACGGCGGGGCCGGGTTCCCGGGCGGCCGGACGGGCGGCGGCGATGACTGAGCTGCTCCTCGCCCCTCACGTCCACGGCGACGTCACCGGCGCCCCCGTCATCGAGCTCGCCGGCGCGCGCAAGACGTACCGCACGGGTGCGGTCGAGTTCGAGGCGCTGCGCGGGGTGGACCTGCGCATCACGGCGGGGGAGTACGTCGCCGTCGTCGGTCCGTCCGGGTCGGGCAAGTCGACGCTGATGAACGTCCTCGGCTGCCTCGACACCCTCACCGCCGGCACCTACCGGCTCGCCGGGGAGGACGTGTCCGCGCTGGACGAGGTCGAGCTGGCCGGCATCCGGAACCGGCACATCGGCTTCGTGTTCCAGCAGTTCCACCTGCTGCCCGCGCTGCCTGCTTGGCGCAACGTCGAGCTGCCCCTCGTCTACGCCGGCGTGCCGGCCCCGAGCGCCGCGAGCGCGCGCACGCCGCGCTCGCGGACGTCGGCCTCGGTGATCGCGTCGACAACCGTCCCGGGGAGCTCTCCGGCGGCCAGCAGCAGCGGGTCGCGGTCGCCCGGGCGCTCGTCGGGGACCCGGCACTCGTGCTGGCCGACGAGCCGACGGGCAACCTCGACTCGACGTCCACCGCCGACGTGCTGGGCCTGCTCGACGCGCTGCACGCGGCCGGTCGCACGGTCGTGCTCATCACGCACGAGCACGACGTCGCCGCCCGAGCGGAACGGGTCGTGCGCGTCGCGGACGGCGAGGTCGTCGCCGACGGGCCGGGCGGGGCGGTGGCGCCGTGAGCTGGACGGAGACCCTGCGCACCGGCCTCGCGGCGGTCCGCGCGCACGCGCTGCGCTCGACCCTGACGGTCCTCGGCATCCTCATCGGCATCGCCGCGGTCGTGCTCACCGTGGGCCTCGGGCTGGGCACGCAGAAGGACGTGAGCGCGCAGATCAGCGCGCTCGGGTCGGACCTGCTCATCGTCACGCCCGGGTCGAGCACCGACGCCTCCGGCGTGCGCGGCGGGTTCGGCAGCGGCACCACGCTGACCCGCGCCGACGCGGAGGCGATCGACTCGTCCGTCGTCGCGCCGGACGTCGCCGGCGTCGCGGCCGAGAAGACCGCGCAGCTGACGCTCGAGTCGGGCGACAGCAACTGGACGACGTCCGTCACCGGCACGACCGACGCGTGGCTCGACGTGCGGGGGCGGGAGGTCGCGTCCGGCCGCTTCCTCACCGGGGACGACGACCTCGACCGGGCGGGTGTCGTCGTGCTCGGCCCCGAGACCGCCACCCAGCTGTTCGGCACCACACGTGTGGTCGGGCAGGTCGTCTCGGTCGGCGGCACCGACCTCACGGTCGTCGGCGTGCTGGCCGAGGCCGGCGCGAGCGGGTCCAGCGACCTCGACGACGTGGCCCTCGTGCCGCTGTCGACAGCAGCCGAGCGGCTCGTCGGCGGGTCGTCGCGGACCGCCGTCTCGACGATCTACGTGCAGGCGGCGTCCGGCGACCGGCTGTCCGCCGCGGCGCAGGAGGTCGAGCAGCTGCTGCTCGCGCTGCACGGCGCCGCCGACGCGGACGCCGCCGACTTCACCGTCGCCTCGCAGGACGCGCTCGTCTCGACCGCCACCGCGGTCTACCGCACGCTGACCGTCCTGCTCACGGGCGTCGCAGCGCTGTCCCTGCTGGTCGGGGGCATCGGCGTCATGAACATCATGCTCGTGTCCGTCACCGAGCGGACCCGGGAGATCGGCCTGCGCAAGGCGCTCGGCGCCCCGCCGGGCGCGATCCGGCGGCAGTTCCTCGTCGAGGCGTCCGTGCTCGGACTGACCGGGGGCGTGCTCGGCGTCGCCCTCGGCGTCGTCGCCGCGCACGTGCTGCCGTCCGTCCTCGGCTCGTCCGTCGTCGTCTCCGGCCTCGCCGTCGCCGGCTCGGTCGTCGTCGCGGTGGCGATCGGCCTCGTCTTCGGCGTCTACCCCGCGGCCCGCGCCGCCCGCCTCGCGCCCATCGACGCCCTGCGCGCGCAGTGACGTCGGCGCGCACCCACCGTCCTGCCCGTCCGGGCCCGTCCCTCGAGGAGACCCCCATGCACCCGACCACCCGGCGCCGTGCCGCGGTGCCTGCAGCGGTCAGCGCCGCCGTCCTCGCGGTCCTGCTCGCCGGCTGCGGCCAGCAGGCCACCGCCGCCGACGACCCCACCGCCGCGCCCACCTCCGACACCGCCGCCGACGCGCCGGCCGGCGAGGTGCCGGCCGGCGACGCGCCCCGCGGAGACGGGGGCGTGCGCGGTGAGGTCGTCGCCGTCGACGGCACGACCGCCCAGGTCCAGGGCGCCGACAGCCAGACGGCCGTCACGTGGACCGACGCGACGACGTTCACCACGACCGCGGTCGCGACGCTCGGCGACGTGACGACCGGCGCGTGCGTCACCGTGACGACCGGGACGGCGGGGGAGGACGCGGACGCCACGACCCGGACCGCGACCGCGGTGACCGTCAGCGACCCGGTCGACGGTTCCTGCGCCGCCGGGTTCGCCGGCGGTCCCGGCGGCACGCCGCCCGCAGGCGGAGTCCCCGACGGCGCCCCGACGGACCGGCCGACCGACGCCCCGCAGCCGCCCGCCGACGCACCGGACGGAGCCGACGGCGCGGGCTCCGGCGGCCGCGGCGGCCGGCCGGGCGGCACGACGGGCACGGTCACCGCCGTGGCGGGCACGGTGCTCACGGTGTCCGTCACGGCGACCGACGGGACGTCGACCTCGCAGGACGTGACCGTCGACGACCGGACGACCTACACGCGCACCGTGACCGCCGACGCCTCGGCACTGACGGTCGGGCGCTGCGCGACCGTCCGCGGTGAGGCCGACGACGCCGGCGCGGTCACCGCGACCTCCGTGGCGCTCACGGACCCCGGCTCCGAGGGCTGCAGTACCGCACCGGGCGGCCCCGGCGGGTTCGGCGGCGGCCGTGGCGACGACACGACGGCGGGGGAGGGCACCGATGCGTGAGCCGGGGACGGGCGTCGTCGGTCGGTCGGCGCCGGTGGCGGGCACGGGCCTGGATCGCGGCGCGCGCCGGGACCGCCGCCGTGGGAGTCGGCGGGTCGTCGTCGCGGTGACGGCGGGCGTGCTCGCGCTCGCGGTCGCCGGCGGCGGCACGGCCGTCGCGCTCGGCCGCGGGGACGACACCGGCAGGTACCGCACCGCCACCGCCGCGACGGGCACGGTCACCCAGACGGTCACCGCCGTCGGCACGGTCTCGTCCGCGACCCGCCGGGACGCCGCCTTCGCCGTGGCCGGCACGGTCGCGACCGTGGACGTCGCCGTCGGCGACGCCGTGACCGCCGGGCAGACCCTCGCGACGCTCGACCCGAGCGGTCTCACGGCCGCGGTCGAGGACGCCGAGGCCGCGCTCGCGGACGCCCAGCAGCGGCTCGAGGACGACCTGACGTCGCAGGCCACCGGCACGCCGTCGGCGAGCGCGTCGACGGGCGGCGGCTCGAGCTCCCGGTCGACCGGGACGAGCACCGCGACGTCGGCGACGACGGTCGCTCCGGCCGCCGCGACCGCCGCCGACGCCGCCGTCATCCGCACCCTCGCGGCGACGACCGACCCGGCATCGGTCGCCTCCGTGGCCACCACGGCGGACGGGACGCAGGTCGTGACAGCCGCCGAGACGCAGGTCGTGACAGCCGCCGAGACGCCGGCGACCGGCGCTGCGACGTCGTCGCGGACGAGCGCCGTCACCGACGCGCGGGCGGCCGTCACGGCGGCGCAGGAGCGGCTCCTCGCCGCGTACGACGCGCTGGAGGCGGCGGTCACGGGCGTGTCCGACGCCTGGTCGGGCGACACGTGCACGGCGTTCCTCGCGCTCGACCCGGACGCGGTGGTCACGTCCGCCGACGACGCGCCGGCCGAGGAGTCCGACGTCACGACGCCGGGCGAGGCGGGCTCGACGGCCGAGCCGGGCGGCGAGACGGCGGAGGCGTCGAACCCCGCGGCGGCGCCCGGTGCGGTCACGGTCGACGACGCGCAGGCGCTGCTGGCCGCGTGCCAGACGGCCCTCGCCTCGGCCGGGGACGCGCTCGCCGAGCCGCTCGCGGCGCTCGACGAGGCCGGCGCCGCGCTCGACTCCGCCGTGCAGGACCTCGCCACGGCGGTCGGCGCGGCGGCCGAGGAAGGCACCGCCGCGGGCGCCGGGGCCGGTGCGGGGACCGGTACCGGCTCGGCAGGCGGCGCGGGCGCCACGGCCGCTGCCGGCTCCGGCCGCAGCGACACCTCCGCCCCGGACGCGACCACGGGCACGGGAGGCACCGCGGGCGCGGCCGGCAGCACCGGGTCCGCGGGCGGCACGTCGGGGAGCGCCGCGGCAGGTACCGCGTCCGGCGTCGCGACCGCCGCCACGGTGCTCGCGGACCGCGCCCAGGTCGCGCTGCGTGAGCAGGAGCTCGCCGTCGCTCAGCACGAGGCCACGCTCGCCACCCTGACCAGTCCTGTCGCGGGCACGGTCGGCGCCGTGGCGATCGCACCGGGCGACGGCGTGAGCGCGTCGTCCACCACCCAGGTCGTCACCGTGCTCGGCGGCCACGGGTTCGTCGTCACGGTGACCGTTCCGCTGCGGTCGGTCGACGCGGTCGCCGTCGGTCAGGACGCGCGCGTGCGCGTCGGCACCACCGACGCGGACCTGACCGGCACGGTCAGCAGCGTCGGCGTCCTCGACGTCTCCGAGACGTCCACGCCCGCGTACACGGTGCTGGTCACGCTCGACCCGACCGAGGAGCGCGTGCTCGACGGCGCGTCCGCGCAGGTCGACGTCGCGGTCGCGGCAGCAGAGGACGTCCTCACGGTGCCGACCTCGGCCCTTCGGACGTCCGCGGGCACGGCCTCGGTCCAGGTCCTCGCCGACGACGGCACCGTGCGCACCGCCGAGGTGGAGGTCGGCGCGATCGGCAGCGAGCTCACCGAGGTGACGTCCGGCCTGGACGCCGGCGCCCGCGTGGTGCTCGCCGACCTCGCCGCGACCCTCGACGCGGGCGACGAGCAGCAGGGCAGTGGCCTGTCCGGCCTCGGAGGCGACGACGCACAGGTGCCCGGAGGCGGGCGGCCGGCGGGTGGCCCACCGGCGGGACAGCGCGGGGCGCAGACGGGAGGGTGATCGCGTCCGGGGCCCCGCGTAGCGGCGCGCTGTGCTGTCGCTCCGCTCCCTGCCCGGCCGGCAGAGCAGCTGACCTCGCGGGTCACTCCAGCCGAGGTGCCCACTCCCGAACTCCACGGCCGTCACGACGGTCAGCTCGCGCGGAGGAAGTCCTCGAGCGTCGTCGGAGCGGTGCCGGTGACGCGCTCCACCACGTCCGACGGCTGCGCCATCACGTTGCTGGCGATGGCGGTGTAGGTGCTGACCCAGGCGTCCAGCTCCCAGGGCGGTGCGCCGTAGGACGCGCGGGAGGCGTACGCCTCCTCGAGCGTCTCGTCCTGGAACGAGACGGAGTGCCCGCGGACCTCGCTGATGGTCCGTGCGACGTCGGCGAGCGACAGCGACTCCGGACCGGTGACGTCGTAGGTGCGTCCCGCGTGCGCGTCGGGCGCCGTGAGCACCGCGGCGGCGACGCGGGCGACGTCGGCGCGCGCCACGACGGCGCAGCGTCCGTCGCGGGCGGGACCCCGGATCACGCCGTCGGCGCCGACGAGCTCCTCCATGAAGTCGATGTAGAAGGTGTTGCGCAGGAAGGTCCACGCCATGCCGGACGCCGCGATGTGCTCCTCGGTGGCGTGGTGGTCGCGGGCGAGGGTGAACGTGGCCGCTGGGCCGGCCCCGGCGAACGAGGTGTAGACGACGTGCCGGACACCGGCCGCGGCGGCGGCGTCGACGAACGTGGCGTGGTCGGCGGCGCGGGTGGGGCTCTCGTGCGCGGAGACCATGAAGAGCACGTCGACCCCGCGCAGCGCGGCGAGGGACAGGTCGTGGTCGGCGTAGTCGACGCGGCCGACGTCGGTGACCGTCGTGAACGCGGGGAGCCGCGGGCTGGACGGGTCGCGCACGAGCAGTCGCTGTCCTCGGCCCACGGCGTCCAGGTGGGAGGCGACGAGCCGACCGACGTGGCCGGTCGCGCCGGTGACGGCGATGGTGTCCTGCGGCATGCGGTGCTCCTCGGCTCGCTCGGTCCATGCTGCTCGGGTCGCGTGCGCGCGGCCACCCCTCGGGCCGGACGTGGCGGTCACCGTGCGCCGGGCGCCACCGACACGAGGACCTCGGTGCCCCAGGGGTCGGCGACGGACAGCCCGGCGGCCGTCCGCTCGTGCGCGAGCCCGGCGGCGGTCAGGCGCTCGGCCAGGGCGTCGATCTCCCCGGCCGTGGCAGCCAGCACCGAGAAGGACCCGAGCCCGGCGGTGGTCGAGCGGGTGCCGGCGCCGCGGCTCGACCACGTGTTGGCGGCCAGGTGGTGGTGGTAGCCGCCGGCGGACATGAACAGGGCGCCGTCGGTCTCGCTGGTGATCTCGAAGCCGAGGACGTCCACGTAGAAGCGTCGTGCCTGCGTCAGGTCGCCGACCTTGAGGTGCACGTGGCCGACCGTCGGCGTGCCGGCCGCCGAAGCGCTGCCGTGCCGGGCGATGAACGCGTTCGGGTCCAGCGGTGCGCTGCCCATCTCGACGCGGTCACCGCGCCACCGCCAGTCGCTGCGGGGGCGGTCGACGTAGAGCTCGACGCCGTTGCCCTCGGGGTCGCTGAGGTAGAACGCCTGGCTGACCGAGTGGTCGGAGGCGCCCTGGTAGGAGCCGGGCGCCGTGGCCGCGACCTGCCGGAGCACGGCGGCGAGGGAGGCGGCGTCCGGGTACAGGATCGCCGAGTGGTACAGACCCGCCTCGCGCGGGGACGGTGCGGGGGCGTCCGTGCGGACGAGCCTGACGAGCTCCTGGCCGTCGGCACCGAGGCTGAGGCGGCCGTCCTGCTCGTCGAGGACCTCCAGGCCGAGCGTGCCGGCGTAGAAGGACCGCTGCGCGTCGAGGTCGCGTACGTGCAGCTCGACGGCACCGAGCCGCGTGTCGGCGTGCAGGGGCTGGGCGGAGCCGTCCTCGCTGCCGCGCGTGCCGATCCCGACGGCCACCGCCACGACGGCGAGCGACGCAGCCGCGGCGGCGCCGACCAGGGTGTGACGACGCCGCCGCCGGCGGTCGTCGGCCGTCGAGGTCCGACGGAGGGCGTTCTTCGGCATGGCTTCTCCCGGTTGCTGGGACGTCAGGGGCGTCCGGCGGTCGTCCGCCGGGCCAGGAGCTCGTCGATGCTGAACCGGCCCGCGCCGAGCGCGAGGACGAGGAGCAGCCCGGCGATCAGCGCGAGCACGAGCTCGTACCCGCCGTCGTCGACGAAGACGCCGTTGCCCGCGTGCACGAGGACGAGCGCGCCGAGCAGGTTGACGACGTTCAGGGCCGCGGCGACGGGCGTGAGCAGCCCGAGGATCAGCAGGACGCCGCCGACGACCTCGACGACGGTGGCGAACAGGGCAGCCGCGCCGGGGGCGGGCACGCCCATGTCGGTGAAGGCGGCCGTCGTGCCGTCGAGCGTGTACTCGTCGTACTTCTGCCAGCCGTGGGCGAGCAGCACGAGACCGAGGGCGACGCGGGCGAGCAGGAGGGCGATGTCGCCGAGGACGGGCGTGGTCCGGGCAGGGCGGAGCAGGGTGAGCACGGTTCTCCCGGTGGTGGGGGGTGCGCCGGCCGGGTGGCCGGCACGTGGTCAGGGCGCGACGGGCGGCACGGCGCCGTCGGCGCGCGCGTCGTCGGTCTCGAGGGGGGTGACGATCTTGGCGAGCAGCGCGGACAGCTGGTGGACCTCGCTCGGGGTGAGCGGGTCGAGCACGGTGGCGCGCACCTGGGCGACGTGTCCCGGGGCGGTCTGCTCGAGGAGTCGGCGGCCGGCGTCGGTGAGCGCGGCGACCTGGCCGCGCCGGTCCTGCGGGCAGGGGCGGCGAGCCACCCAGCCGCGCTGCTCCAGGGCGGAGACCGCGTGCGAGAGCCGGCTCTGGGACGTCGCCGTCTCCCGGGCGAGCTCGGTCATCCGCATCGCGGTCCCCGGCGCGTCGGACAGCGTCGCGAGGATCATGTAGCTCACGTGGGTCAGGCCGGCGTCGCGCCGCAGCTGACGGTCCAGGGAGCCGGGCAGCAGCATCACCAGACGCAGCACGTGCAGCCACGCCTGCATCTCGGTCTCGTCCAGCCAGCGCGTCCCGGCCCCGGTGGGCGGGGCCGCCGCGGGCTGGTCCTCGCCGCCCCCGGTGCCGACCGCCTGGGCTCCCTCGGGTGCGGTCATCGGCCGCTCACGGGCGCGTCCCGCTCCCAGGTGACGACGAGCGCGTCACGCGCGCCGAAGCGCTCCAGGTGGCGGCCGAGGGCGTCCTCGGCTTGCGCGATCGCGACGTCGGCGCGGCTGCGCAGGAGGCGGGTGCGGGTCATGCGGCTCCTCACGGTGGCGGTGACGGCATCGGGCACCGCCAGGCGATGCATGAAACCTCAACAACACCGTACGTCACGAGCTTGAAGTGTCAAGCACCCGCGGTCCGCGCCAGGGCGAACGGTGCCGTGAGTCCGTCGAGGGTCCGCACCACGGCGCCCCGTCGCGCGCGTGGCCGTCGCGTCCTCGACGCGCACCGTCGAGGTGCGGACCGTCACTGCCGCGACGGGCACCGGCGCGATCGTCCGCCCGCACTCGGGGCACGTGCCTCGACGTCTCCGGGTGGGGTACGGCGGACGGCACACGGGTGCACGGACCGCCGGCATGGAGGCCGCCGACGGTGAGCGCCACCGACCGCGGACCGGGACGTGAGCCCGGCCGCCCGGGCACCGCCGTCGGCACCGTCGGGGAGAACGCCGTCACCGGTGTGCGGCGCTGGGCGGCCCTGCCAGAGTGGGCGCGTGGACGATCACACCGAGTCATCGACGGATCACGCCGTGCTGGACGAGTCCGCGAGCCGTGCGGTCGTACGGCGGTGGTGGCTGCTGGTCGGCGTCGGCACGGTGGTGCTCGTCGCCTCCTACGTCGGGCTGGTGCTGACACCGGCGGGACAGGCGGTCGAGAACGCCGCGCTGCGCGGCGCCGACCAGGTCGGCGCGCAGGAGCGCGTCGAGTCCGACGACGCCCTGGCCGGCATCACCGTGTTCTCGCTCGCGGTCGCGTGCGCGCTCATCGCCCTGGTCGGTCTGCTGCGCCGCTCGGTGGCGCTCGCCGCCGCGGCGCTCGGGACGGTCGTCGTCGGGCTGCTCGTCGCCGAGGCGCTCAAGCGCGTGGTGCTGCCGCGTCCGGCGCTGGTGGAGGCGACGCCGGGGTACACCGGGAACAGCTTCCCGAGCGGGCACACGGCGATCGCCCTCGGCGTGCTCGCCGCCGCGCTGCTGCTCGCGACGTGGCGGTCCCGCGGGGTCGTGATGTTCTTCCTGGCGAGCTGGGCGGTGGCGATCGCGGGGTACACGATCACGTCGAAGTGGCACCGGCTCAGCGACACGCTCGGGTCGGCAGGGATCACGCTCGTCGTGGCGTCCCTCGCCGCGCTGTGGCTGCACCGGCGCGGGATGGTCCGACGTGTCACGGCCGGCGGGCACCGCGCGCGTCTGGTCCTGGTCGTCGCCCCGCTCGTCCTGTCGCTGCTCGCGACCGTCGGGCTCGGTGGCGCGCTGCTGGTGCTCACGGGGGACCTGCTCGACCGGGACCCCGTCACGGACGACAACGTGTTCCTGGCGTTCCAGCTGCTGGCCGTGGCGGGATCGACGGCGACCGCACTCGCCCTGTGGTGGAGCTGGCACCGTCTCGAGGTCGTGACGCCGGCCCCACCGCCACCCCCGGCGACGGCGGCCGAGGCGACCCAGGACGCCACCGCGTGACCCGCCCGACGGCCTTGCGGCGCGACCCGGGGCGCTGATGCTGGACGGCCTCGTCGCCGGGGTGGTCGGCATGAACCGGTTCGCCCGTGCTCGTCGTCGCCCGTGCGCGGGGGCCTCGACGCGACCGCGGGAAGGGGCTGGCGCTGCGCCCCGACCCGGGACGGTCCTCGTCAGGGTGGCTCTGCACAACCGCGACGGAGACCGGCAGCTGGCGGACGAGGCCGAGCGCCAGGACCCGCACGTACGCGCGAGGACTGCCGTGCGCCGACCAGCGGGTGGGACCCTCCTCAGCCGCTGGGGGTCCGTGCTCGGTGCTCGAGGGCCGCGCTACGGTCCTCCCGTGATCGGGAGCATCGACGAGGTCGTCATCGACTGCGCGGACCCGGGCGCGCTCGCCACATTCTGGTCGACGGTGCTCGGTGGCGAGCCCGTCCGACGCGACGACGCGTGGTGGTACGTCCTGCCGCCGGGGTGGACGCAGCTGTCGTTCCAGAGGGTGCCGGAGCCGAAGACGGTGAAGAACCGCGTGCACCTCGACGTCCGCGTCGACGACATCGCGAGCGCCACCGCCCAGGCGGAGGCCGTCGGCGCACGGCGCGTGGGCGACGTGCACCACGACCGGGCCGGCTCGTTCCAGGTGCTGCACGACCCGGAGGGCAACGAGTGGTGCCTGGTCCGGCCGGCGCCGCCGGGTGCCGCTGGCGGGTAGGGCGGGCGCTCGCGACGCTCCACCTCGGCCGGGTCCACGGGTGCGGGGGCTGCTCGCCGCCCTCGGCCGGTTCCCCGGCGGCGGGTCCACGCCGTGGTGTCGACGTCCTCCGTCGTCGCGGTCCTCGGGGCGCCGCAGTGGTGCACCGTCGGAACGGCGGGGCGGGGACGTCGCCTCGGCGGCCCGGAGCCGGTACGAGCGGTCAGCCCGGTGGGGCGTCGGCGGGCGCCGACGGCTCGCGCCTGAGCGCTGCGCGGCGTCGGCGCAGCAGGGCATTGTCGGCGGCGGCCGGCGCCAGCGCGATCGCCCGGTCGTAGGCCAGGGACGCGGCCTCGTCCTCTCCGAGGCGCTCCAGCATCCCGGCCTGCGCGGCGTGGAAGAGGTGGTAGCCGTCGAGGTCGGGCGTCAGCGCCTGGAGCGTGGCGAGCGCGGCCTGCGGTCCAGCCGTCTCGGCCAGGGCGATCGCCCGGTTCATCGCGACGACCGGGGTGGGCGTGCGGGAGAGCAGCCGGTCGTAGAGCCGGACGATCGTCGCCCAGTCGGTCTCGCCGTGGGACGGTGCGGCGCAGTGGACCGCCTGGATGGCGGCCTGCAGGGCGAACGAGCCGGGGTGGGGGTGGCGCAGGGCGGCCAGGACGCGCCGCTGCCCCTCCCTGATCAGGGTCGGGTCCCACCGGGTGCGGTCCTGGTCGGCAAGGAGCACCACCTCTCCGTCGGCGTCCGACCTGCCGCGCAGGCGTGCGTCGTTCAGCAGCACGAGGGCGAGGAGCCCGTCGACCTCGGGTTCGTCGGGCATGAGCGCGCGCAGCTCGCGCGCGAGACGGACGGCCTCCGCTCGGAGCCCTGCGCGAGCGGGGTCGTCGGCCCCGGCGTTGTAGATCAGGTAGATGACGGTGAGGGCGGCCTGCAGGCGGCCGGGCAGCTCGGCTTCGGTCGGCACTCGGTAGGGGATGCGGGCCGCCCTGATCGTGGTCCTGGCTCGCGTCAGCCGTTTGGCCATGGTCGCCTCGCTCACGAGGAAGGCGCGGGCGATCTCGCCCGGGGTCAGGCCGGCGATCAGCCGGAGGGTGAGCGCGACCTGGTGCTCGGGGCGCAGCGACGGGTGGCAGCACGTGAAGACCAGCCGCAGCCGGTCGTCGTCGACGACGCCCTCCGCCTCCCCCTCGTCGACCGGCTCCACCCGGTCCTGGCGCAGCGGGTCCCGCGCCTGCTCCTCGGTGAGCTGCCGTCCTCGCGTCTCGCGGCGCACCACGTCGACCGCGCGGTTGCGTGCGGTCGCCACGATCCACCCCGCCGGGTTGGCCGGGACGCCGTCCCGCGGCCAGGTCTCCATGGCGCGCACGAAGGCGTCCTGCACGGCGTCCTCGGCGAGTGCGACGTCCCCGAAGACGCGGACGAGCGTGGCGACCGCCCGGCCGTGGGCGCGACGGAAGGCGGCCGTGAGCTCGTCCGCCCCCACCGAGCTCACCCCTGCAGGCGTCCGGTGGCGCGGAACGGGCGCACCTCGACCGGGTGGCCGGTGGCTGCGCTCGTGCGGGCCGCCCAGTCCAGGGCCTCGTCGAGGTCCGCCGCGTTGATCACGTAGAACCCGGCGACGTGCTCCTTCCCCTCCACGAACGGTCCGTCGGTGGTCACCCTGTCGAGACCGCTGCGGACGACGGTCGCCGTGTCGGGGCCGTGCAGCGCGCCGCCGAAGACGAGGGCGCCCGCTGCGTCCATCTGCTCCTCCAGTGCGACGACCTCGGACATGAAGGCCTGCATCTCCTCGGGCGTCGTCGGTGCGCCCTCGACCACGCCATCGACCTCGTGCACGGACAGCAGGTACTGGTTCATGCCGACTCCTTCTCCGCGAGCGCGAGGACCTCTCGCACCAGTCTGATGACGAACGGGGCGCCGCCAGAAGGACACGACCACGGCGACGTGGCCGGTCCCTCCCTCCGGTGCCGCTCCGCGTCCGCTGGGCGTGCGGAGCGAGCCGCGGCTCGTGACGGCCCCGAGGTCTGTCCTGAGCCGGATCGAGGGCCGTCGGGACCAGGGGGGGCCGTGGTTGGGCCTTCCGGTCGCGGACGGTAGCGCCGCGATCCCTCGACCGTGTGACCGGCGCGCGTGTGCGGCCGGGCGTGCTCACGTACGTGCTCGTACCCTGCGGACATGGGGGCGGGGAGAGCGGCACGGCGCACCGGCGCGGAGGCCTGGGACGCGGGCGGGAGCGGGCCCGGCGAGCGTGACCTCGTGCGCACGCTCGCCTGGGCGCTCGTGTACTCCGCGGCCGCGGCGCTGGGCCGCATGACCGTCGTCGGGGACGCGGGCGTGAGCCTGGTGTCGCCCGCAGCCGGCGTGTCGGTGCTGTGGCTGGTCGCGCGTGCGCGGCCGTGGCCGTGGGTGGACGTCGCGGCGCTCTGGCTGACCAGCCTCCTCGTCCTCGTGCTCACCGGCGAGGGGGCGGCCTCCGCGCTGCTGCTGGCGACCGCGGTGACGCTGCAGGCGGTGCTGTGCGTCGCCGTGCTCGAACGCTTCGCGCCGCACCTGTGGGCCGGGCGGGGACGCGTGCCCCTGGGACGCCTGTCGGACCTGTGGTGGCTCCTCCTCGGTGCCGGGGGAGCGGCAGTCCTCAGCGCGCCGCTCGCCCAGGTGGCCGTGCACGTGGGTGCCGGCGGCTCGACGTGGGACACCCCGCTGCTGTGGTTCGCGCGCAACACGGTGAGCGTCGTGACGATCGTGCCGCTCGGCTGGACGTTCGGCGCCTGGCTGGTCGGGCGCCGCGCGCGGGGCACGCTGCGGCAGCCCTCGGACCGGCGGACGGACGGCCGTGCCGCGGACCGCCTCGTCGCGCTCGTGCTCGCTCCTGTGGCGTACCTGCTGTGGTTCCTGCAGGGCACGCAGCCGGCGGTGGTGTTCCCGCTGATCGGCCTCACGGTGTGGGCGGGGTCGCGGCTGCCGGCCCGCTGGGTCGTCCTGCACACGACGCTGTGCGGAGGAGTGGTCGTCCAGCTGACCCTCATGGGCAGCGGCCCGTTCGCGCACCTGGACGACCCGGTCACGCAGATCGGCGTGGCGCAGCTGTACGTGGGTCTCCTGGCGGTCATCGGTCTGGCGCTCGCCCTCGCGGGCGAGGAGCGCCGCCAGCTCGTGCGGGAGCTGTCGACGGCGCGCGACCGGGCCCAGGAGCAGGCCGCGCTGCTGACCGCGGTCGTCGACACGATGTCGGAGGGCGTGCGCGTCGTCGACGCCTCCGGTCGGGTGGTCGTGCGCAACCCGATCGCGGCGCGGCTGCTGGCGGGGACCTCGCACCTGGACCCCGCCGACAGCACCAGCGACCTCGTGGGCCTGGCGCGGCCCGACGGGTCTCCGTTGCGCGAGGAGGAGCTGCCCTTCCGGCGTGCGCTGGCAGGGCACGAGGTACGCGACGTCGACCTGCTCGTGCGTGTGCCCGGCCAGTCGGAGCCCCGCTTCGTCAGCTTCTCGGCCACACCCATCCCGGCGGAGTCGGGCGGGGGTGTGGTCACCGTCCTGCGCGACGTGACGCTGCACCGCACGGAGCTGCGCCGCGCCGCGCAGGTCCAGGCGAGCCTGCTGCCCGCGCGCCGCCTGGAGGTCCCCGGGTTCGACCTCGCGGCGCGCTTCGTGCCCGCCGGCTCGGTCGGCGGCGACTTCTACGACTGGCAGCGGCTGCCCGGCGGGCTCGTCCTCACCATGGCCGACGTCATGGGCAAGGGGCCCGCGGCGGCGATCCTGGCGGCCACCACCCGCTCCGTCCTGCACGCGCACTCGGACCCCCAGGACGTGGCGGGCACGCTGACGGCCACCGAGCAGGCGATGGACGTCGACCTGGTGAACACCGGCGCGTTCGTGACGGTGTTCCACGCGTTCGTCGACGTCCGCGACGGGGAGGTCGCCTACACCGACGCGGGGCACGGCCTCTCGCTCGTCGTCCGGGCGGACGGCGGCGTCGAGCGGTTGGCGGCGACGGGGCTGCCGCTGGGTGTCGCCCCCGGGCCCGAGCGGGTCGAGGCGCGCACCCGCCTGCGCCCCGGCGACCTGCTGCTGACCTTCAGCGACGGCGTGCTCGACGCCCTGGGCGGGTCCGTCGCCGACCTCGACCAGGTGCCGCGGGCGGTACGGGGGGCGACCACGGCCGACGCCGCGGCGGAGGCCGTGCTCGCACTGGTCGGCGACACGGGGCACGCCGAGGACGACCTCACCGTCCTCGCGCTGCGCCGCACCGCGCCGGTGGGCGCACCGGTCGTCCCCTCGCCGTCGTCCTGGGACGTGACCACGCGCTCGGCGTAGCCGCGGGCTGCCCGCGTCGCAGGGGTCGCGGGCCGCGGGGGCGCCGAGTCCCGGGAACCGCGCCGCGAGCTGCGAGGCTGCGACGGCTCGACGGGTGACGACGACCCTGACCAGGCTCCGCCGGCGCGGTCGCGACGCCCGCGCCGGCGGAGCCTTCGCCCACGCGGGACGCGTCAGGCGCCGACGGGCGCGGTCAGGAGCGCCTCGAGCGTCGCGCGCACGCCCTTCTCGTGCAGCGACGTGAGGGTGGCGACGTAGGGCGCGGTGAAGCGCTCGTCGTCGACGACGTCGCCGAACAGGGTGCGGTCGGCGAGGAACGCGGTCGGCTCCGTGCGGTTGCGCTGCGCGACGGCGGTGAGGCGCTCGGCGAGGCGGTCGACGACCCGGATGGGCGCGCCGTGCTCGTCGACGCCCTCGGCGTAGCGGGCCCAGCTCGCGACGACGGCCGCCGACAGCTCGACCTGCCGGCCCGCGGCGAGGTTCTCCCGGACGACGGGCATCAGCCAGGTGGGGATGCGGTCGGAGCTCTCCGCCGCCAGGCGCGCCACGGTGTCGGCGACGTGCTCGTTGGTGAACCGCTCGATCAGCCGGTCCTTGTACGCGTCGAGGTCGACGCCGGGCACGGGGGCGAGCGTCGGGGTGCCCTCCTCGTCCATGTACCGGCGCAGGAGCCGCGCGATCAGCGGGTCGCGCACGGCGTCGTGCACGGCGCGGTAGCCGGCGAGCCACCCGACGTAGGCCAGGGCCTGGTGGCTGGCGTTGAGCAGCCGCAGCTTCATGAGCTCGTACGGCTCGACGTCGGCGACCACCTGGACGCCGGCCTGCTCGAACGGCGGGCGCCCGGCGGTGAAGGTGTCCTCCAGCGCCCACTGCTCGAAGTCCTCCGTGACGACGGGCCACGCGTCGTCGACGCCGTGGCGCTCGGCGACGTCGGCGCGGTCGGCGTCCGTGGTGGCCGGGGTGATCCGGTCGACCATCGAGCTGGGGAACGCGACGTGCTCGGTCATCCACGCGGCCAGGTCGGTGCCGTGGCGCTCGTCGAGCGCCCGCGCGAACGCGGTGAAGCTGCTGCGGGCGACGTGGCCGTTGCCCTGGATGTTGTCGCAGCTCATGACGGTGAACGCCGGGACGCCGCGCTCGCGGCGCAGGCGCAGGCCGGCGACGACGAGGCCGAAGACCGTGCGGGGCGCCTCGGGGTGGGCGAGGTCGTGCTGCACCCCCTCGTCGTCGAGGTCGAACTCGCCGGTGACCCGGTCGTAGTTGTAGCCGCCCTCGGTGATGGTGAGGGAGACGATGCGGATCGCGGGGTCGGCGAGGCGCTCGACGGCGGCCGCCGGGTCCGCGGGGGCGTGCACGTGGTCGACGATCGAGCCGATCACGCGCACGTCGCGCGACCCGTCGGGGTGCTTCACGACGAGCGTGTACAGGCCGTCGGAGGCCTGCAGCACCTCGTGCATGCGGGCGTCGCCCGGCAGGATCCCGAGACCGACGATGCCCCAGTCGAGCGCCGTGCCGGCGTTCATGAGGCGGTCGAGGTACATGGCCTGGTGAGCGCGGTGGAAGCCACCGACACCGATGTGGACGATCCCGGGGGTGACCCGGCTGCGGTCGTAGGCGGGGCGGGCGACGCCGGCGGGCAGGTCGGCGAGGTGGGCGTTGTCGAGCTTCATGGTGGTCTCCTGGCAGGGGTTCAGTGGGCGCGGAGGGCGGGCGCCGTGCGGGCAGGCACGCCGTCGAAGCCGGGCTGGGTGCCGCGCAGCGTGGCGGACATGACCGCGGCGACGAGGTAGAGGGCGGAGAAGAGGACGACGAGGCCGAGGGGACCGAGCGGCCCGTAGAGCAGCGCGACGAGCAGCGGGCCGGCGAACACGGCGGCACCGATGCCGAGGTTGTAGGAGCTCATGGCCGCGCCCGGCGTCTCGGGTGCGAGCGAGACGGCGATGGCCGACAGCGGCACGAAGCCGGCGAGGCCGATGCCGAAGACGGCGCCGCACACGAGCGTCAGGGGGTAGGCGGCACCCCAGCCGTGGTCGACCGCCCAGGCGGGCACCAGGTACAGCGAGAGCATCGCGACCGCGCACAGCACGGCGCCGAACCACACGACCGTGCGGCTCCAGCCCATCCGGTCGCCGAGCCAGCCGAAGAACAGGTTGAACGGGATGTTCACCGCGTAGATGACCGTGGTGAGGACGAGGAACCGGCCGACGGACCAGTCGAACCGGTCGACGAAGAGGGCGGGGAAGAAGATCGCCATGCCGTAGGTGGGCACGGAGTTGATCGTGCGCACGAGCATCACGCGCCGCGCCCGGCCGTCCCGGACGAGCAGGCGCAGCCCCTGCGTCAGCGTGTGGAGGACCTCCTCGGGGTTCTGCACCAGGGGGCCCCGGCCGGTCTTCTCGCGCACGCCGACGAGCGCGACGACGGCGCCGAGGACGACGAGGGCGAGCGAGACCCACAGCGTCTGGTAGTAGTCCAGGTGGAACAGGTCCAGGCTCGTCGTGGCGACCAGTGCCCCGAGCGTCGGCAGGCCCGCGGTGAACGCCACGTAGAACCAGCCGATCGCGCCGGCCATGCGTGCGGCGGGCGCGGTGGCGCCGATCCAGACGAGGAACCCGTAGGCGAAGAACGGGTAGCCGAGACCGCGGATCCCGTAGCTGAGGAAGATGAGCGTCTCGCTGCTCTGCGTCAGCGCGAGGCAGAGGAAGACCAGCTCGAACGTCACCCAGATCGCGGCGCCGGCCATCATGACGCGCCGCGGTCCCCACAGGTCGGACAGGGCGGCCGAGAAGAACGCCGCCAGCGCGACCGCCACGCCGTAGACGGTGACGAGCGTGCCTGCCCGGGCGACGGAGAAGCCGTGCTCCCCGGTCAGGTAGGGCGCCAGGATGTTGGTCTCGACGCCGTCGCCGGTCATGAACAGGGCGAGCCCGACGAAGCCCCAGATCAGCGGGCGGGGCAGGCCGAGGCGGTCGAGGAGCGTGGTCCTGGGGGCCGGCTGCGTGGTGGTGGGGCCGCCCGACGCCGCCCTGGTCACATCGATGGTCATGTCAGCGTCCTTGCCGTGGGGTGGCCGCACGAGCGCGGCCTGGATGTAACTCTAGATATAACATGCGTAACACGGGATGTAGCAAGACGGTGGGTCACACAACCCGTTGACCAGGACTAATGCGACGGAGCGGTGAGCGCGGCCCATGCGATGTGACATCCGGCTTCCCGATGTAACGCGCGTGCAGTACGGTCGGGCCATGAGCACGCCGACCCAGGAGGACGCCGGAGCCGGACCCCCGACGACGGCGGCCGGGTCAGCCGGCGCCGCGTCGGCGGCGCAGCGGCGGCAGGACATCCTGGACCTCGTCGCCCGCCGCTCCACGGTGCGCGTCGACGAGCTCGTGGACCGCCTCGGCGTCAGCCGGATGACCGTGCACCGCGACCTGCAGCACCTCGCGGAGAAGAACCTCGTCGTGCGCGTGCACGGCGGCATCCGCCGCGTCCACCCGCGCGTCACCGAGTCCGACCTCACGGTGCGCAGCGGCCTGCGCCGCGAGATCAAGGCGGCGCTCGCCGAGCGCGCCGCCGACCTGGTCCAGGACGGCGACGTGCTCGCGCTCGACGACTCCTCGACGGTCGCGTTCGTGCTGGACCACCTCGCGGTGCGGCACGACCTGACCGTCATCACGCACTCGCTCGCGCTCATGCGCGACGTCGCGGCGCTGACCCCGCGGATGGCGCTCATCGGTCTCGGCGGCGACTACTACCCGGAGACGGAGTCGTTCCTCGGCCCCGGTGTGGCGAACCAGGCGCGCGAGCTGCGTGCGGACACCGTGCTCGTGTCCACGACGGCGCTGCGCGCCGGCGTCCTGTACCACCCCGACTACGAGGCGGCGCTGACCAAGCGGACGCTGCTCGAGGTCGCCGAGCGTCGCGTGCTGCTCGTGGACGCCACCAAGCTCTCCGGCCCCGGCCTGTACCGGGTGGCCGCGCTCGACGAGTTCCACGACGTCGTCATCGACGCGTCGGCCGGGCGGGAGCGGATCGACGAGCTGCGCGAGCACACGGACGCGCGCTTCCACCTCGTCGGCGCGTAGCACGCCGCCCGGCCGCGCCGGGTGAGCCGGCACGCGGCGCCGGCGAGCCGGTGCCCGCAGGCCGGCAGCGGTCACGGCGTCGGTGACCCGGTCGCGTCAGGCGTTGCGTCCCGTCTCGTGCGGGACGGACGCGGTGACGACCGTGCCGTCCGGTCGCCGCGTCCCCAGCCGCGCCTTCGGGTCCGGCACGCCCTCGATGCGCGGACCCTGGTCCGCGAGCGGCACGACGACCGGCTCGTCACCGACGTCGACGGCGGCGCCGCGCACCTGGACGGTCAGCGGCGGGCCGTCCTCGACCGCGAGCTCGAGCGCGTCGCGGCGCAGGCGCACCCGCAGCCGGCTGCCGCGCACCGCGAGGCGGAAGCCCAGCGCCTCCCAGGACGCGGGCAGGCGCGGGTCGAACGTCAGGACCCCGTCGTGGTGGCGCATCCCGCCGAACCCGCACACCAGCGCGCTCCACACCCCGCCGGCGGACGCGACGTGCACGCCGTCGGACGCGTTGCCGTGCAGGTCGGCGAGGTCGACGTAGAGGGAGCGGTGGAAGTAGTGCAGGGCGAGGTCCTGGTAACCGACCTCGGCCGCGACGATCGACTGCACCACCGCGGACAGGGTCGAGTCACCGGTGGTGATCGTGTCGTAGTACTCGAAGTCCGCCCGCTTCTGCTCGGGCGTGAAGTCCGCGCCCTGCAGGAACAGCGCGAGGACGACGTCCGCCTGCTTGAGCACCTGGAAGCGGTAGATCACGAGCGGGTGGTAGTGCAGGAACAGCGGGCGCTTCTCCGGCGGGGTGCCGGCCAGGTCCCAGACCTCCCGCTCGTGGAACTGCGAGTCCTGCGGGTGGATGCCCAGGTGCGGGTCGTACGGGACCGCGAGCGCGTCGGCCACGCGCGCCCACTCCGCCGCCTCCTGCAGGTCCAGGGCCAGGCGTGCGCACAGCCGGGCGAACCACTCGGGGCGGCGTGCGGCGACGTCCCGCACGGCGCGCGCGGCCCGTCGCAGGTTCGAGCGGGCCATCACGTTGGTGAACAGGTTGTCGTTGACGACGGTCGTGTACTCGTCGGGCCCGGTGACGCCGTGGATGTGGAACGAGTCGCCCCCGCCGTTCCCACGCCAGAAGCCCAGGTCCGTCCACATCCGTGCGGTCTCGACGAGGATCTCCAGGCCCTCGCGGTCCATGAACTCCTCGTCGCCGGTGACCTCCACGTAGGTGCCGACGGCGTGCGCGACGTCGGCGTCGATGTGGTACTGCGCCGTCCCCGCGGCGTAGTAGGCGGAGGCCTCCTCGCCGTTGATGGTCCGCCAGGGGAACAGCGCGCCGTCCTGCGTCAGCTCGCGTGCCCGGCGCCGCGCCGCGGGCAGCATCGTGTAGCGGAACCGCAGGGCGCTCCGCGCGACCTGCGGCGTCGTGTACGTGAAGAACGGCAGGACGTAGATCTCGGTGTCCCAGAAGTAGTGCCCCTCGTACCCGGAGCCGGTGACCCCCTTGGCGGGGATGCCGTCGCCGTCGGCGCGGGCGGCCGCCTGCGCGAGCTGGAACAGGTTCCAGCGGACCGCCTGCTGGACCTCCGGGTCGCCCTCGACCTGCACGTCGGAGCGGTGCCAGTACGCGTCGAACCACGTGCGCTGCTGCGCGAGCTGCGCCTCGGCGCCCTCGCCGCGCACCCGGTCGAGGGTCCGCCGGCAGCGGTCCGCGAGCTCGCGCGCGGGCACGGTCCGGGCCGTGTGGTAGCTGACCGTCTTCGTGATGGTGAGGGTCCGGTGCGGCTGCGCGCGCACGCGGACCACGTGCTTGGCGTCGTCGGGTCCCACCTCGGTGGCCGCGTCGTGCTCGTCGGGCGTGCGCACGTCGTGGTCGGCCGCGACGGCCAGCGTCATGCGGGACCGGGCGCACCGGTAGCCGAGGACGATCCGCCCCGCCTCGTCCGACGTCAGCTGCGGCTCGAGCACCCGGTCGCCCAGCGTCGGCGCGCGGCGCGGGTCGTCGCGCGCCGGCTCCTCGTCGTCCGGCTGGTCCGCGTACTCGTCGGCGCCGTCCTGGCGGTTGACGACGTGCGAGGAGACGACCACCGGCGCCGGGCAGTCGAGGAGCGTCACCTCGAGCGTCATGACGGCGAGGTGCCGCGACGTCATCGACACCATCCGCCGGGAGCGGACCCGCACGCGGTTGCCCGACGGCGTACGCCACACGAGCTCGGTCGTCAGCAGGCCGGCCGCGAGGTCGAGCGCGCGCTCGTACTCCACGAGGTCGGCGACGCCGAGCACGAGCGGCTCGTCGTCGACGTACAGACGCATCACGGTCGCGTCGGGGACGTTGACGATCGTCTGCCCGACCTCGGCGAAGCCGAACGCCTCCTCGGGGTGGCGGATCGGCCACGTCTCGTGGAACCCGTTCACGTACGTGCCGTGCGCGTGGCTCGGGCGGCCCTCGGTCGTGCTGCCGCGGATGCCGAGGTACCCGTTGCCGACGGCGAACAGGGTCTCGGTCGTGCCGAGGTCGTGGGTCGCGAACGACGTCTCGACGAGGCGCCACGGCTCCACGGGGAAGCGCACGCGGTCGAGGGGCGAGGGCGGCCCGGCCTCGTCGTCCGCGAACGGGGTCACGGCCCGACCAGGTCCGTCAGCCGCGTGACGACGACGTCCGCGCCCGCGGCGCGCAGGGCGTCGGCGCCGGCCCCGCGGTCCACCCCGACGACGAGCCCGAAGCCGCCGGCCGCACCGGCGGCGACCCCCGAGACGGCGTCCTCCAGCACGACGCACCGGTCCGCCGGGACGCCCAGCGCGCGCGCCGCGTACGCGAACGTCTCGGGCGCGGGCTTGCCGGCCAGACGCTCGCGCGCGGCGACCACCCCGTCGACGACGAGCCGGAACCGGTCCGTCAGGCGGGCGGCGTCGAGCACGGCGCGCGCGTTGCGGGAGCTGGAGACGACGGCGCAGGGGAGGTCCGCCGCGGCGAGCCGGTCGAGCAGGGCGACGGCGTCCGGGTAGGCCTCGACGCCGGCGGCGAGCAGCCGCAGGACGTGCGCGTTCTTGGCGTTGCCGACCGCGTGCACGGTGCCGTCGCCGGGCGGGTCCTGCGGCGATCCCTCGGGCAGCACCACGTCCCGGGACGCCAGGACCGCCCGCACGGCGTCGTACCGCGGCCGGCCGTCGACGAACCGGAAGTAGTCGTCGTCGCCGTACGGCGGCTCGATCCCACGTGCTCGGAACAGGGCGGTGAAGGTCGCGTCCCACGCGCGCATGTGCACCAGCGCGGTGGGCGTCAGGACCCCGTCCAGGTCGAACAGCGCGGCGTCGTACCGGTCCCAGTCCATGCGCCTCCCGTCGGCGGTCGCGCCCACGGTAGCCGCGGCCGGCGCGGCGGGCCGGTCGAGCGGGACGGCAGGGCCGCACGGGCGGTGCTAGGAAGGTGGGACACCCCCCTCGGCGAAGGAGAACCCGTGGCTGCCACGATCGCCCAGACCATCGTCGCCACCCTGCGAGCCAACGGCGTCGAACGCGTCTACGGCATCCCCGGCGACTCCCTCAACGGCTTCACCGACGCGATCCGGCGGGACGGCTCCATCGAGTGGGTCCTCACGCGGCACGAGGAGGCGGCGGCGCTCGCGGCCGCCGCCGAGGCCGAGCTGACCGGCCGGCTCGCCGTCTGCGTGGGCAGCGGCGGCCCGGGCAACCTGCACCTGATCAACGGCCTGTACGACGCCGCCCGCAGCCGGGTGCCCGTGCTGGCGATCGCCGCGCACATCCCCAGCACCGAGATCGGCAGCGGCTACTTCCAGGAGACCCACCCGCAGGAGCTGTTCCGCGAGTGCAGCGTCTACCGGGAGCTCGTGTCCGACCCGGCGCAGATGCCCCGGATGCTCGAGATCGCGATGCGCAGCGCGATCGAGCAGCGCGGCGTCTCCGTCCTCGTCCTGCCCGGCGACGTCGCCCTGCAGCGCGCCGCGAGCGAGCGCGTGGTCGTGGTCCCGCAGGCCCGGCCGCGGGTCGTGCCCGCCGCCGACGAGCTGGCCGCGGCGGCCGACCTGCTCAACGCCGGACGCCGCACCACGATCCTCGCGGGAGCGGGCGTCGGGGACGCGCACGACGACGTCGTCGCGCTCGCGGACAAGCTGGCCGCCCCGATCGTCCACACGATGCGCGGCAAGGACCGCATCGAGTACGACAACCCGTTCGACGTCGGCATGACGGGCCTGCTGGGGTTCGCCTCCGGCTACCGGGCGATGGACGGCGCGGACACGCTGCTGATGCTGGGGACCGACTTCCCCTACCAGCAGTTCTTCCCGCAGGACGCGCGCGTCGTGCAGGTCGACATCCGCGGGGAGCAGCTCGGCAGGCGCACGCCGCTCGCGCTGGGCCTGGTGGGCGACGTGGGGGAGACGGCCCGGGCGCTGCTGCCCCTGATCGACGGGGGCCGCGACCGCGGGCACCTCGACGACGCCGTGGACCACTACGCGAGGACGCGCGCCCGCCTGGACGACCTGGCCACCGAGTCCCGCGGCAACCGGCCGATCCACCCGCAGTACGTCGCGCGGCTCGTCGACGAGCTCGCGTCCGAGGACGCCGTCCTCATCCCCGACGTGGGCTCGCCGGTCATCTACGCCGCCCGGTACCTGCACACCGGCGGCGGCCGCCGGCTCATCGGCTCGTTCACCCACGGCACGATGGCGAACGCCCTCTCGCACGCGATCGGCGCGCAGAGCGCGTTCCCCGGCCGGCAGGTCGTCGCCCTCGCCGGCGACGGCGGGCTCGCGATGCTGCTGGGGGAGCTCATGACGCTCGCGCAGCACCGGCTGCCCGTGAAGGTCGTCGTGTTCAACAACGCGTCGCTGAACTTCATCGAGCTGGAGATGAAGGCCGCGGGCTTCGTCAACTACGGCACCGGCCTGCAGAACCCGAGCTTCGCCGCCGTCGCGGAGGCGATGGGCGTGCGGGGCGTGCGGGTGGAGCGGTCGGCGGACCTGCGCGGCGCCCTCGCGGAGGCGTTCGCGCACGACGGCCCCGCGCTCATCGACGTCGTCACGGAGCGCGACGAGCTGTCGATCCCGCCGAAGGTCACGGCGGAGCAGGTCAAGGGGTTCACCCTCTACGCGATCCGCACCGTGCTCTCCGGCCGCGGGGACGAGCTGCTCGACCTGGCGAGCGCCAACTACCGGCAGCTCTTCTAGCGGGTGGCCGCCTCGCGCGCCGCCCGTTCGTCGGTCTCGAGGCGTGTCGCGGTGGCCGCGCCGGTGCCGAGCCGGTGCCGAGCCGGCCGTCGACCTCGCCGTGGCGTCAGCCGCTCCGGCCGAGGTCGTCGGGCACGACCGGCCGTCGGTCGCGGGGGAGCCCGGCGCGCACGAGCAGGTAGGACTCGCGCACGAGCTCCTGCACCAGGTCGGCGGTGACGTCGTCCCGACCGTGCACGGTGATCCAGTGGCGCTTGTTCATGTGGTAGCCGGGCGTGATGCCCGCGTGCTGCTCGCGCAGCGCCAGGGCGTCCTCCGGGTCGCACTTGAGCACGGCGACGGGTTCGCCGGGGACGTCGGTGAGCAGCAGGAAGACCTTGCCGGCGACCTTGAAGACGTCCCACTCGGGGCCGAAGGGGTGCTCGTGGGTGGCGCCCGGCAGGTCGGCGGCCGTCCGCACCGCCGTCTGCCGGACCGCGTCACCGTGCACGTCGGGCCTCGGACCGCGCGTGGGCGGCGGGCAGGGAGGCGGGAGCGCGCACCCCGCAAGTCTGGTCACGCCCCGCGGGCGCTGCCAGCCGGTGCGCGCCGGGCCCGGCCCTCCGCCTTGACGTGACGGGGGCGACAGCCGTGGTCCCGGCCGGCCGGGTTAGCCTGTCGCCGGTCCACGCGGGCGCGACGTAGGCAGGCGCCCGCCGTCCGTGGGGAAGTGCGGGAGATGATCAGGGTCGGCATCGCGGAGGACGACGCCGCGAGCGTGGCCCTGCTGCGGTCCTACCTCGACCGGTACGAGCAGGAGCACGACGTCGCGTTCCGCACCACCACGTACGGCGACGGCGCCGACCTGGTCGAGCGCTACCGGTCCGACCAGGACATCCTCCTGCTGGACGTCGAGATGCCCGACCTCGACGGGTTCAGCGCCGCCGAACGCGTCCGCGCCGTCGACCAGGACGTCGTCATCGTGTTCATCACGAACATGGCGCAGTACGCGATCCGCGGGTACGAGGTCGAGGCGCTGAGCTACCTCCTCAAGCCGGTGCCGTACTACGCGTTCTCGCAGCAGATGCGCCGGTCGGTGGAGCGGGTGCGCGCGCGGGCGTCCGTGGACCGCCTGTCCTTCACCGTGAACGGCGACCTCGTGCGGCTCGACCTCGCCGACGTGCTGTACGTCGAGAGCATCCGCCACCACCTCGTCGTGCACACCGTCGACGGGCGGTACCAGCTGGTCGGGGCGCTGAAGAACATGGAGGCCGAGCTGGCCGACAAGGGCTTCTTCCGCAGCAACAACTGCTACCTGGTGAACATGCGGCACGTGCGGGCGGTGCGGCAGAGCACCTGCGTGCTGCACGGCGGGCACGAGCTCGTGGTCAGCCGGCCCCGCAAGAAGGCGTTCCTCGCGGCGCTGACCGACCACGTCGGCGGGCGGCACGCGTGAACCCGGCGGAGACGCTGCCGGACATCCCCCGTGCGCTGACCGGTCTCGCCGAGTGGAGCGCGTGCGTCGTGTACCTGCTCGTCGTCGCGCGCCGCCGGCCGTCGGCGCGGCTCGCCGTCACCGCCGGTGTCGCGCTCGTCCTGCAGGTGGGCGTCCAGGTCGCCGCGGGTCTCCTGCCGCTGCGCCTGTGGCCGGTCGGCATGGCCGCGGCCGTCGTGGTGATGCTCGCGTTCGTGCACCACGCCGCCCGGCTCCCGCTGCGCGCCTCGGGGTACCTCACGGCGCGGGCGCTCGTCCTCGCCGAGCTGGTCGCGTCGTTCCACTGGCAGCTGCACGTCTTCTTCTTCCGCGCGGACCCCGTCCCCGACACCCCGGCGCAGGTCGGCTTCGCGGTGCTCGTGCACGCCGCGGCCTACACGGGCGCGTGGGCCGTCGAGCGGCGCAACGTCACCCGCGACTCCGTCGTCGGCGTGGGGACGCGCGACCTGCTCCAGGCCGGTGCGATCGCGCTGGTCACGTTCGCGATGAGCAACGTCTCGTTCCTGTCGACGAGCACGCCCTTCAGCGGACGCCTCGGGCAGGAGGTGTTCTACATCCGCACGCTCGTGGACCTGTGCGGCTTCGTCGCGCTGCACGCGCAGCAGGGGCAGCGGCTCGAGGCGCACGCGCGCGCCGAGCTCGGCGCGATCGACGCGGTGCTGCGCAGCCAGCACGAGCAGTACCTGGCCTCCAAGCGCTCCATGGACGCGGTCAACCGGACGTACCACGACCTCAAGCACCAGATCCAGGTGATCCGTGCCGAGGCGGACCCCGCCCGCGCGCACGCCCACCTCGACGACCTCGAGGCGAGCATCCGCGACCACACCGCGTACGTGCGCACGGGCAACCCGGTGCTGGACGTGCTGCTCACCACCAAGAGCCGCGAGTGCGCGGAGCGCGGGGTCGAGCTCACGTGCGTCGCCGACGGGGCCCTGCTGTCGTTCATGTCGGCGATGGACGTGGCGACGGTGATCGGCAACGCCCTCGACAACGCGGTGGAGGCGGCCTGCGTCGTGGAGCCGGCGGACGAGCGGCTGATCCGCATGGCCCTGTTCGCGCAGAGCGACCTGGTGCTCCTCGTCGTGGAGAACCGGTTCGCGGGGGAGCGGCGCGTCGAGGACGACCGGGTGGCGACGTCCAAGGCGGACCGCACCCGGCACGGCTACGGCCTCAAGAGCATCCGGCACACCGCGGAGAAGTACGACGGGTCGATGACCGTGCGCGCCGCCGACGGCTGGTTCACGCTGCGCGTGCTGCTGCCCCGGCCCGCCACCGACGCGTCCGCCGCGTGACGGCGGCCCGCGGCTCAGCGGTTCGTCAGGGCCCGGTCGCCGGTCACGCGGCCGCTCGCCCACAGCTGCAGCGCCGACTGGATCGCCATGTGCATGTCGAGGTACAGGTAGCTGCCGAGCCGGCCGCCGAAGTGCACGTCCGGCTCGTCCTTCGCCAGCGTCCGGTACGCGCGCAGCACCTCGCGGTCCGCGGCCGTGCTGACCGGGTAGTACGGGTCGTCGCCCTCGACCGCGAGCCGCGACGTCTCGCGCATGACGACCGTCGCGTCCTGCGCGTGCCGGTCCTCCCGCTCGGGGTGGAAGTGGCGGAACTCGTGCTCACGGGTCCACGGCACGTCGGCGTCGGCGTAGTTCATGACGCTCGTGCCCTGGAAGTCCCGCACCGGCTCGACGCGCGTGCTCAAATCGAGCGTGCGCCACGTCAGACGTCCCTCGGCGTGGTCGAACCAGCGGTCGACGGGGCCCGTGTAGACGACGGGCACCTGGCCGCGCACCGCGTCGCGGTGCAGCGGCTGCGTCGTGTCGAACACGTCCGTGCCGAGCCGCACCTCGATGCGCGGGTGGTCCGCCATGCGCGCGAACCACGCGCCGTACCCGTCGACGGGCAGGCCCTCCCACGTGTCCGAGAAGTAGCGGTTCTCGTACGTGTAGCGCACCGGCAGGCGGGTGATGACGGACGCCGGCAGCTCCCGCGGGTCGGTCTGCCACTGCTTGAGGGTGTACCCGCGGACGAACGCCTCGTACAGCGGGCGGCCGATGAGCGAGACCGCCCTCTCCTCCAGGTTTGTCCCGCCGCCCGGCTCGACCTCGGACGCCTGCTCCGCGACGAGGGCCCGCGCGGCCTCGGGGCCGAGGGCCGTGCCGAAGAACTGGTTGATCGTGCCGAGGTTGATCGGCAGCGGGTACACCGTGCCGCGGTGCCGCGTGTACACACGGTGCCGGTAGTCGGTGAACCGCGTGAAGCGCTGCACGTACTCCCACACCCCGGCGTGCGAGGTGTGGAAGATGTGCGACCCGTAGCGGTGCACCTCGATCCCCGTGCGCTCGTCGACCGAGGACCACGCGTTGCCGCCCAGGTGGTCACGCCGGTCGATCACCACGACCCGCAGGCCGGCCTGCGCGGCGCGCTCGGCGACGGTGAGGCCGAACAGGCCCGCACCGACGACCAGCAGGTCCATGGGTGCCTCCGAGGGGTGGGACGGTGGGCGCGCCGGCGCCCGGCGGACGGGGTCCCGGTCCGGGCCGCGTCGAGCACGCCGAGTGTAGGCAGCGCCCCGCGGCGGGGCGGACCCGGTCCGCGAACGCCCGGTGGACGCCGCGTGGACGACAGGTTGTGCGTCCTGGGCGACAGGTTGTGCGTCCGCGCCCGGGCGGCCCACGGGCAGCAGGTTGACTCGCCGGCGAGCACGCCCCGTCCGGTCGAGGTCGACCGGTCGGGCGGCCCGTGCGCGCCCGTCGTGCGCGAGCCGGACCTCATCGTCGAAGGAGAACCGTGAGCAGCAAGGCGGCAAAGACGCCGATGTCGAACAAGAAGTACCTGTCGATCTGGGTCCCCGTCCTGTCCGTCGCCGTGGTGCTGGTGGTGGGCGCGAACATCGCCCTCGGCGTGTTCAGCAACTGGGTGTCCTCGCAGCTCGGCACGGGCACGTTCGACCTCGTGAACGACGAGTCCACGCAGGGGTGGGACACCGAGTACTCGAC
The DNA here is from genome assembly GCF_009720485.1 of Cellulomonas sp. JZ18. Lineage (NCBI taxonomy): Bacteria > Bacillati > Actinomycetota > Actinomycetes > Micrococcales > Cellulomonadaceae > Cellulomonas > Cellulomonas sp. JZ18. The sequence goes on from NZ_CP045245.1 coordinate 1,449,011, forward strand.
GGCCGACCACGCGACGGCCGAGGAGGCGGAGGCCGCGGCCACCGACCTCGTCGAGCGCATCGCGGACGAGGGCATCGTCCTGCTGAAGAACGACGGGCAGGCGCTGCCGCTCGGGGACGCCCCGCGCGTGACGCTGCTGGGCCGCGGTGCCGCGGACCCGGTGTACGGCGGGGCCGGCTCCGGCTCGGTCGACACCTCGTCGGCGGTCGACTTCCGGGCGGGCCTGGAGAACGCCGGCGTCGAGGTCAACGGCACGGTGTACGACGAGCTGGCGACGTTCGCCGAGGACGCGCCGCGCGCGAACATCGTCATGGACAAGCCCGGCGAGTCGAGCTACGAGGTCGGCGAGATGCCGGTCGCGGACTACTCCGACGAGGCACGCGCGTCGTTCGCGGAGTACGCGGACGCGGCGGTCGTGGTCATCGGCCGCGGTGGCGGCGAGGGCGGCGACCTGGCCACCGACATGGAGGGCTCGGAGGAGAACTACGAGCCCGGCCAGCACCAGCTCGAGCTCAACAAGGACGAGCGCGACCTGCTCGCCCTCGCGACGGAGAGCTTCGACACGGTCGTCGTGGTGGTCAACGCGTCGACGAGCATGGAGCTCGGCCTCGTGCAGGACGACCCGGGCGTGGACGCGGTCCTCCAGGTCGGCTCGCCGGGCGCGACCGGCCTCAACGCCCTCGGCCGCGTGCTGACCGGCGAGACCAACCCGTCCGGCCGCACGGTGGACGTGTTCTCGCGCGACTTCACGGCCGACCCGACGTTCGTGAACGTCGGGTCGTACCGGTACTCCAACATCGACGGCCTGGGCACGGACCCGGGGCGCGGCGTGGACGGCGGTGCCTACTTCGTGCAGTACGAGGAGGGCATCTACGTCGGCTACCGGTACTACGAGACGGCGGCCGCCGAGGGCGTCCTCGACTACGACCAGGCGGTCGTCTACCCGTTCGGCTACGGCCTGAGCTACACCTCGTTCGACTGGGCCGTGACGGGCACGCGGGCCGGAGAGGTCGACGGGACCGTCGCGGTGGACGTCGAGGTCACGAACACCGGGGACGTCGCGGGCAAGGACGTCGTCCAGCTGTACTACTCCGCGCCCTACACGCCGGGCGGCATCGAGAAGTCCTCGGTCGTCCTCGGTGACTTCGCCAAGACCGACCTGCTCGCACCGGGCGCGTCGCAGACGCTCACGCTCGAGCTCGCGGTCGAGGACATGGCGTCCTACGACCACGAGGGTGCGCAGGCGTACGTCCTCGAGGCCGGCGACTACCGCCTGACGGTGCAGAGCGACTCGCACACGGTGAAGGCCGGCACGGAGCCGGTCACCTACACCGTCGCCGAGACCGTCACCTACTCGGGCGAGGACCACCGCGCGTCCGACGCGACCGAGGTCACCAACCAGTTCGACGACGTGTCGTCCGCCTTCACGGCCACGCCCGAGGAGGGCCGGCCGCACCTGATGTCGCGCGCCGACTTCGCCGGGACGTTCCCGACGGCACCGACCGAGGCCGACCTCGTCGCCTCGGACGAGACGGTCGCCGCGTTCGAGCCGTACGACGCCAAGGCGGTCAACGCCGAGGCGGACGCCGAGATGCCGACGACGGGCGCCGACAACGGCCTGGGCCTCATCGACGTGCGCGGCCTGGACTACGACGACCCGCTCTGGGACGAGCTGCTCGACCAGCTGACGGTCGACGAGATGACCAACGTCATCCTGAACGGCGCGTACAACACGGGCGCGATCAACTCGATCGCGAAGCAGGCGACCGGTGACTACGACGGCCCCGCCGGGTTCAGCTCGTTCATCAACGACGCGATCTCCGGTGTCGCCTACCCGTCCGAGTACCTGCTCGGGCAGACGTGGAGCACCGAGCTCGCCCGCGAGATGGGCGTCTCCATCGGCAACGAGGCGCTGACCCTCGACGCCAACGGCTGGTACGCGCCCGCGGTCAACCTGCACCGCTCGCCGTTCGCGGGCCGCAACTTCGAGTACTACTCGGAGGACCCGGTGCTGTCCGGTCACCTCGCGACCGAGGTGATGTCGGGGGCCGCGTCGAAGGGCGTGTACTCCTACGTCAAGCACTACGCCCTGAACGACCAGGAGACGAACCGCGTCAACCACGGCGTCGCCACCTGGGCGGACGAGCAGACGATGCGCGAGATCTACCTCAAGGCGTTCGAGCTGCCGCTGAAGAACACCTCGGCCGAGATGCGCTACGTCGCGGACGACGAGGGCACGGTCGCCACGCGCGAGATCGGCGCCATGGCGGTCATGAGCTCGTTCAACCGCATCGGTCACACCTGGGCCGGCGGGTCGAAGGCCCTCATGGGCACGGTCCTGCGTGACGAGTGGGGCTTCCGCGGCATCGCGATCACGGACTTCAACCTGTACGAGTACATGTACCCGGACCAGGGGATCGCGGCCGGCTCGGACCTCATGCTCACGTTCCAGCCGATGAAGCAGCTCGCCGACACGACGAGCGCCGCGGGCGTGGCCCACATCCGCGAGGCGACGCACAACATCCTGTTCCCCGTCGCGAACTCCAACGCGATGAACGGGGTCGCCAGCGGGGCCGAGATGCACTACACGCCGCCGACGTGGCGCTACGTGCAGATCGGCGCGACCGCGCTGCTCGCCCTGCTCATCGGGTTCGGCGCCTACCGCGTGGTCCGCCGCGTGCGGCGGCACCGGGCGGCGCAGGCCGCCGCGCCGACCGTCGAGACGGTCGACGCCTCCCGGGTCTGACGCCCCGTCCGACCCTCCGCCGACCCCGGCCACGCCCCGCCCGAGAGCGGGGCGTGGGCCGGGGCGGCGCCCCCTCCTCGCACCGCCGCGCACGGAACGGATCCGACGCACCATGACCGACCAGTCCCTCCGCACGAGCGCCGACGTGGACGCCGTGCTCGCGCGGCTCACGCTGCTGGAGAAGGCCGCCCTGCTGGCGGGCAAGAACGTCTGGCAGACGCGCGACGTGCCGCGGCTCGGCGTCCCGTCCGCCTTCCTCGCGGACGGGCCGCACGGCGTGCGCAAGCAGGTCGGCTCGTCCGACCACCTCGGCCTGCACGCCTCCGAGCCGGCGACGTGCTTCCCCACGGCGGCCACGGTCGCGAACAGCTGGGACCCCGTCCTCGCCGAGCGGATCGGCCGTGCCCTGGGCGCCGAGGCCGCGGCGCAGGGCGTCGACGTCCTGCTCGGCCCGGGCCTGAACATCAAGCGCAGCCCGCTGTGCGGGCGTGCCTTCGAGTACTTCTCCGAGGACCCGCTGCTGTCCGGCCGCCTCGCGGCCGCGTACGTGCGCGGCATCCAGGACCAGGGCGTCGTCGCGTGCCCCAAGCACTTCGCCGCCAACAGCCAGGAGCTGCGCCGCATGGCCAGCGACTCCGTGGTGGACGAGCGCACGCTGCGGGAGGTCTACCTCACCGCGTTCGAGATCGTCGTCCGCGAGTCCGCGCCGGGCGCGATCATGTCCGCGTACAACCTCGTCAACGGCACGTACGCGCACGAGAACCACCACCTGCTCACCGAGGTCCTGCGCGAGGAGTGGGGCTTCGACGGCGCCGTCGTCAGCGACTGGGGCGGCGCCAACGACTCCGTGGCCGCCGTGCGCGCCGGCGGCTCGCTCGAGATGCCGGCCCCCGGGCTGCACGTCGCGCGGCGCCTCGTCCGGGCCGTCGAGGACGGCGAGCTCGACGTGGCGGACCTCGACGCCCGGGTGCGCGAGGTCCTCGCGCTGGCCCTGCGCGAGCGGCCGCTGCCGGGCCCCGTGGACGCCGACGCGCACCACGCGCTGGCGCGCGAGGCCGCGGCCCGCAGCGCCGTGCTGCTGAAGAACGACGGCGACCTGCTGCCCCTCGCGCCCGGCACGCGCGTCGCGGTCGTCGGCGACTTCGCCGCCACGCCGCGCTACCAGGGCGCCGGGTCGTCGCAGGTGAACCCGACGCGGCTGGACTCGGTGCTCGGCGCGGTCGCGGGCAGCGGTCTCGTCCTGACCTCCTACGCGCCCGGCTTCCGCCGCGACGGCACCCCCGCCCCCGCCCTCGTGCGCGAGGCCGTGGAGGCGGCGGCCGGGGCGGACGTGGTGCTCGTGCACCTCGGGCTGGCCGAGATCGCCGAGTCGGAGGGTGTCGACCGCACCCACCTGCGGCTCGCGGACGACCAGGTCGCGCTGCTGCGGGCGGTCGCGGCCGTGCACGACCGGGTCGTCGTCGTGCTCTCCGCCGGCGGCGTCGTCGAGGTCCCGTGGCTGGACGAGTGCACCGCCCTGCTGCACGCCTACCTCGGCGGCCAGGCCGGCGCCGCGGGCGTGCTCGACGTGCTCACCGGCCGCGTCGCGCCCGCGGGCCGGCTCGCGGAGACGTACCCCGTGCGCCTGGCGGACACCCCCACCGCGGACACGTTCCCCGCCCAGGGGCGCACGGTCGAGTACCGCGAGGGGCCGTTCGTCGGCTACCGCTACTACACGACCGCGGGGGTCGCGGTCGCGTTCCCGTTCGGCTTCGGGCTGACGTACACGACCTTCGCGTACGACGACCTCGTCGTCGGGGACCGGGAGGTGCGGTTCACCCTGACGAACACCGGTGCCCGCGCAGGTGCCGAGGTCGCGCAGGTGTACGTCCGCCGCCGGGGCGACGGCGTGCTGCGCCCCGAGCGGGTGCTGGCCGGTTTCGCGCGCGTCGAGCTCGCGCCGGGGGAGCGCCGCACCGTCACGGTGGCGCTCGACCCGACCGCCCTGCGGCACTTCGACACCGCGAGCGGCTCCTGGCAGGTGGAGACGGCGGAGTACGACGTGCTGGTCGGGGCGAGCGTCACCGACGTGCGCCTCGAGGGCGTCGCCCGGGTGACCGGGACCGCGCCCGCCCGCGCGGGCGCCGCCGACGCGCTGCCGAGCTACCGCGCCGCACGCGTGCAGCGCGTCCCGGACGCCGAGTTCGCCGCCCTCCTCGGCCGGCCGGTGCCCGTCCCGGCGACCCGCGGGCCGCTCGGGGTCAACGACACCCTCGGCCAGATGGACGGTGCCCGGTCGCCGCTCGCGCGGTTCGTCCACCGCGTGCTCGTCGCGGTCCGGCGCCGCGCGGACCGGCGGGGGAAGCCCGACCTGAACGCCCTCTTCGTCTACCACATGCCGTTCCGCGCGATCGCGAAGATGACGAACGGCGTCGTCAGCGACGCCGCCGTCGAGGCGATCCTCACCGCCGTCAACGGACGCACGCTCGTCGGCCTCGGGCGCACGGTCCGCGCCCTCGTGCGCACCGCGCTCGCCGACCGCCGCACCCGCCGGGACCTCGCGACCGGTCACTGACCGGCGCCGGCCCGCCCGCCCGTCCCGTCCCCTGAGAGGTCCCTGCCCGTGGTCACCCGTCTCCGCGGTCTGTGGGCGTCGTTCGTCGAACGCCGTCCCGGCACCGCGCAGTTCCTCGTCTTCCTCGTGCTGAGCAACGGCATCACCGTGCTGCAGCTCGCGCTCATGCCCCTCTTCCGGGCCGCCTTCGACGGCACGTCCCTCGTCGGCACCGACTTCCAGGTGTGGCAGGTCGGCACCAACCCGGACGGCACCGCGTACCACGTGTTCGACTACGCGGCCGGAAGCCTCCCCGAGGGCGGGGGTGGCTTGGCATACTTCCTGGCGGTGCAGATCACCCTGCTCATCGCGCAGGTCATCAACTTCTTCGCCCAGCGCAGCATCACCTTCAAGTCCAACAGCTCGGTCGCGCGTGCGGCGGCCTGGTACGCGATCGCCTACGTCGTGATCACGCTCGGGGCTGCCGCTGCCCAGGGCCTGTACAAGGCGCCGCTGTACGAGCTGCTGATCGACACGTGGGGGATGGGGCGCACCGGCGAGACGGCCGCGGACGTGCTGACGATGATCATCAACAGCGCGATCTCGTTCTGGGTGTTCTTCCCGATCTTCAAGGTCATCTTCAAGCGCGAGCCCGAGCCGGCTGGTGCCGTGGCGACGGAGGACTCGAGGACGGCATGAGCACGACCACCGCACCGGCGACGTCGGCCTCCCCGCGCACCGTCGACGGCGTCGCCGTGGCGACCCCGGTCCTGACGGTCGTGGTCCCCGCCTACAACTCCGAGGCGTACCTCGACCGCTGCCTGGACACGGTGGGCGCGGCGGGCCCGGAGGTCGAGGTCGTCGTCGTCGACGACGGCTCGCAGGACGGGACGGCGGCGCTCGCGCAGCGCTACGCCGACCGGCACCCGTCCGTGCGCGTCGTCCGCAAGGCCAACGGCGGTCACGGGTCGGCGATCAACGTCGGCCTCGAGCACGCCCGCGGGACCTACCTCAAGGTCGTCGACAGCGACGACTGGGTCGACGAGGACGCGCTCGCCGAGCTGGTCGCGACGCTGCGCGGATTCGTGTCGCGCGGCGACGACGTGGACCTCGTCGTGAGCAACTTCGTGTACGAGAAGGTCGGCCGCCGGCCGCACGTCGTCCGGTTCGGCGCCGCCCTGCCGCGCCGGCGGGTGACCACCTGGGACGGCACGCGTCGCTTCCGCAAGGGGCGGTACCTGCTCATGCACGCCCTCGTCTACCGCACCCGGCTGCTGCGGGACTGCGGCCTGCGGCTGCCGGAGCACACGTTCTACGTCGACAACCTGTACGCCTTCCTGCCGCTGCAGCACGTGCGGACGCTGTACTACCTGGACGTCGACCTCTACCGGTACTTCATCGGCCGCGACGACCAGTCGGTGCACGAGGCGGTCATGCTGCGTCGTCTCGACCAGCAGCTGCGGGTCAACTGGGCGATGCTGCGGCACCTGCGCGGGCTCGAGGTCCCCGACGGGCGGCTGCGCGACTACCTGCTGCACCACGTCGAGATCGTCTGCGCGGTGTCGTCGATCCTGCTGCTGCGTTCCGGCACACCGGCCGACCTCGCCGCCCGCGACCACCTCTGGGACGAGCTGCGCGCCGAGGACGCCTGGCTGTACCGGCGGGTGCGCTGGTCGGCCGTGGGGGCGCTCAGCAACCTGCCCGGAAGGGCGGGGCAGCGTGCCTCGCTGCTCGCGTACCGGGTGGCGCAGCGAGTCGTCGGCTTCAGCTGAGCCCGGCGGTGGCGGGAGCACCGCGGCGACGGTGGCACGGAAACGGTCCTGTACAGTGCTTGACCGTTTCTTGACTGCCGACGAAGGGCATGGCCTGTGCCGAGCGACCATCCGACCGATCCGACCCGAACCACGGTCCGGACCGAGGGGGTCCGGACCGACCCGACGCGCACCGACCCAGCGCGCACGGACCCGACGCGCACCGACCCAGCGCGCACCGACCCGACGCGCACCGACCACGAGCGGCGCGGGGCCGACGCCTCCGGTACGCAGCGCGCTCGCGCCGCCCGGATCCTGCGGGAGGTGACGTCCCCGGAGACGGTCGGCGGTCCGCACCCCGCACTGCTGCCGGGGATCGGCGTCGAGCAGACCCACCGGTCGTTCGGCGTCGACCGGGTCGTGTTCGCCGCGGCGATCGCGGTGGTCGCGGGCGTCATCGCCTGGGGCGTGGCCTCGCCCGCGGGGCTGGCGCAGGTCGCCGCCTCGGGCTTCGCGTTCGTCACGACGGACTTCGGCTGGTTCTTCGGCGTCCTCACGGTCGCCGTCTTCCTGTTCATGATGTGGCTCGGCTTCGGCCGCCACCGCGCGGTGCGCCTGGGCCAGGACGAGGAAAAGCCGGAGTTCTCCACGCTGTCCTGGATCGCCATGCTGTTCTCCGCCGGCATGGGCATCGGCCTGCTGTTCTACGGGCCGCTGGAGCCCATGAGCTTCTTCCACGAGCTGCCGCCGGCGTTCGCGCGCACCGAGGCGGGCAGCGACCGGGCGATGCACGTCGCGCTCGCGCAGACGCTGTTCCACTGGGGGCCGGTCGCCTGGGCGTACTACGCGCTCGTGGGCGGGGCGGTCGCGTACGCCGCCTACCGCAAGGGCCGGACCCCGCTGATGTCCGCGCTGCTCGAGCCGATCTTCGGCCGGCGCAGCCACGGCGTGCTCGGCAAGGTCGTCGACGTCTTCGCCATCGTCGTCACGCTCTTCGGCACCGCGGTGTCGCTCGGCATCGGGGCGCTGCAGATCGGGCGCGGCGCCGAGATCGTCGCCGGCGTCGGCCCCCTCGGCAACGCCGTCGTCGTCGGGATCATCGCCGTGCTGGCCGTCGCGTTCATCTTCTCGGCCGTCTCCGGCCTCAAGCGGGGCATCCGCGCGCTGTCGAACGTCAACATGGCCCTCGCCGGTCTCCTGGGCCTGTTCGTCCTCGTCGTCGGCCCGACGGTCCTCCTGCTCAACCTCGTGCCGGGCGTCCTCATGACGTTCCTCGGGGAGCTCCCGGCGCTGATGGCGCAGTCCGCCGCGACCGCGCCCGGCGCGCAGGAGTTCATGAGCGCCTGGACCACGTACTACTGGGCGTGGTGGGTGTCCTGGACGCCGTTCGTCGGCATGTTCGTCGCCAAGATCAGCCGCGGCCGCACGCTGCGCGAGTTCGTCACCGCCGTCATCGTCGTCCCCAGCGCGGTGTGCCTGGTCTGGTTCACGGTCCTCGGCGGGACCACCATGTGGCTGGAGCAGACCGGTGCGTCGATGAGCGCGGCCGCGTCCGGCCAGGACATGCTCTTCGCCCTGCTGCACGAGCTGCCGCTCGGTGCCGTGACGTCCGTGCTCGCCGTGGTCTCCGTCGTCATCTTCTTCGTCACCAGCGCCGACTCGGCCTCGATCGTCATGGCGAGCCTGTCGGAGCAGGGCAACCCCGAGCCCCGGCGTGCGACCACCGTGGTGTGGGGGATCGCGCTCGCGACGATCGCCGCGGTGCTGCTGGTGGGCGGCGGCCAGGTGGCGCTCTCCGGACTGCAGAGCCTGATGATCGTCTCGGCCCTGCCGTTCGCGGTCGTGGTGGTCCTCGTCATGGTCGCGTGGGCGAAGGACCTGGCGCGCGACCCCCTCACGCTGCGTCGCCGGTACGCCCGCGAGGCCCTCGACCAGGGTGTGCGGGCCGGCATCGAGGAGCACGGCGACGACTTCGTCCTCGGGGTCGTGCCGACCGAGCCGAACGAGGGTGCCGGTGCGTGGCTCGACACGCAGGACCCCGCGCTGACGGAGTGGTACCGGCCGGACGGCGAGGACGGCGCGCCGCGGCCGCCGCACGCGGGCGGCGCGGACGGCCAGCAGGCCGACGCCGCCGCGCGCTCGTCGGCGCGGCCCGCGGTCCTGACGCCGGCGCACCCGGAGCGCGGGCGCGGGTGACCGACGCCCGGGCCGGTGCCGTCAGCGTGCCGACCCGGGGGCGGCGGCCGACGCCGGCGCCCCCGCGGCCCGCGCACGGGACGACGTCGGCGGTCGCCAGCCCATGGTCGCGTCGGTCCCGCGCAGCGCGAGGGCCGCGGGGGTGAGGCGCACGGCGGCGTCCCGGACGCGGGCCGCGACGGGTCCGGTGTGCTGCGTCAGGCGGCCCAGCCGCCCCGAGGTGGCGTGGAGCCGCGCGGCCCGCGGCCGCCGGGACGCGGTGTACCGGGCGAGTGCGGGCTCGACCGGTGCCCCGCCGGCGAGCACGTGCGCCAGCACGACCGCGTCCTCCAGCGCGAGGCCGGCACCCTGGCCGAGGTTCGGCTCGAGCGCGTGCGCGGCGTCACCCACCAGCACGGTGGTGCCGCGGTGCAGCGCGGCGGGGACCGCCGACAGCGCGTGCACGTCGTGCCGGAGCACGGTCTCCGGGTCGACCGCGTCGAGCAGGGCCGGGATCGGCGCGTGCCAGTGCCCGAAGCGCCGCCGCAGCTCGGCCAGCTCGGTGGCGCCGTCGGGTGCGCGCCCGCCCTCGGGACGGTCGCCGTGGCGAACACGTAGACCAGGCCGTCGCCGACGGGGACGACGCCGAAGCGCTCGCGGCGGCCCCACGTCTCCGACGCCTCGGTCACGGCCGCCGGCGTGCGCACCACCGCGCGCCAGGCCGTGTAGCCGGCGTACGCGGGCGTGACCGCGGCCGGTGCGACCGCCGCGCGCGCCGCCGACCGCATCCCGTCGGCCGCCACGACCAGGTCGTGCTGCGGGAGCAGCGACCCGACGTCCCGCACCGGCCAGCCGCACCGGACGGCGTCGGGGCCGAGCGCCTGCGCGAGGAGGGCGTGCAGCGCGGCGCGCCCGACGCCGAGCACCGGTGCGCCGTGGCGGGCGGCCACCCGCCGGGCGTCGAGCCGCGCGAGCGGCGCACCGTCGGGACGCAGCAGCGCGGAGGCCGTGAGCGCGACGCCGCGCTCGCGGACCGCGTCCCCGAGCCCGAGGGCGTCGAGCGCGTGCACGGCGTTGGGGGCCAGCACCAGCCCGGCGCCGAGCGCCTCCAGGCTCGCCGCGCGCTCGTGGACCAGCACCGACCAGCCGGAGCGTCGCAGGGCGACGGCGGCGGCCAGCCCGCCGATCCCCGCCCCGACGACGGCGGCGGAGCGTGCTCGGGTGACGGGCGCGGAGGAGGTCATGGCGGTGACTCTACGGACGTAGAGGAAGGATCCACAACTCTACGGCGGTAGAGTCGTCACGTGGAGCCCGACCGTCGCCGCCTCATCGCCCGGCACGCGCTCGAGGTCCTGGCGACGCAGGGAGCACGCGGGCTCACGCACCGCGCGGTCGACCAGGCCGCGGGCCTGCCGCCCGGGTCGACGTCGTACTACCACCGCACCCGCGCGGCGCTGCTCGACGCGTGCCTCGACGACCTCGTGCGGCAGGACGAGGCCGACGTCGCGGCGACGGCCCCCTGCTGCGGGCCGGCGACGAGGAGTCCCTCGCCGCCGTCCTCGCGCAGGTGCTGCACCGCTGGGCCACGACCGAGCGCACGCGTCAGCTCGGGCGGTACGCCCTGTTCCTCGAGGCGCTGCGCCGCCCCGAGCTGGCGCGTGCGCTGCACGAGGGCGGCGCCGCGGTGCGGCGCGCGGTCGCCGCGGTCCTGGCCGACCTGGGGGCACCGCAGCCGCAGCAGCGCGCGGACTGGCTGGTGGCCGCGCTCGACGGCGTGCTCCTGGAGCGTGTCGCCGGCGCGCGGTCCGGTGAGCCCGTCGACGACGACACCTTCGTGGGGGTCGCACGCTGGCTCGCGCACGCCGCGCTCACGTGAGCGGGGCCGGACCGCACCTCGACCGGTCCGCCTCCCTCACGCCACGTCGACGTACACGTCCAGCCCGTCGACCTCGGTGAACCCGAGCCGGGCGTAGACGCGGGCGGCGGCGTCGTCGTCCGGGTGCAGGTGCGCGAACCGGCAGCCGCGACCGAACGCGTCCCGCAGCAGCCACGCCGACACGGCGGCCGCGACGCCGCGGCGCCTCGCCTCGGGTCGCACGCCCACGCCCGCCAGGTACGCCGCCGGTCCGGCGAGCCCGTCGGAGCGCACGACGTACGCCGTGGCGACGGGCACGCCGTCGAGCTCGGCGAGCGCCGTCGTGATCTCGGACGAGACCAGGTGCGGGCGGATCCACTCCTGCGCGACGGCGCCGCCGAAGGCGGCCGCGTCGACGTCGAGCACCGTGGGCAGGTCCTGCGGGCCCGCCGCCCGCACACGGAGCCCGGGGACAGGGGCGACGGGCCGCAGGTCGGGCGCGTCGAGGGTCATGAGGCGGGTCCGCAGGAGGAGCCGCCCGTGCGTCCACGGGGTGCCGGCCGGGACCCGGACGCCCCAGCGCACGCCGCGGGACGCGAACCACGCGCTCACCGCCGTGACGTCGACGAGCCCCGGGTCGGTGACGTCGCCGTGGTTCCAGCGGGCGTCGTCGAGGCCGCTCGTCATGACACGGATGCCGGGCAGGTGCGCCGTCGCGCCGCCGGCCGCGCGGCGCACGAGCGCCTGCTGCTCCCAGGCGTCGGCGTGGGCGGTGCGGGCGCGACGGGCGGCCGGCGACGGGTCGGCGGCGTCCGGGCCGCCGGGTGCGTTCTCCACGGGAGGACCGAAGCACGCGGTCGCGCCGCCGGCGAAGGACTTTTCCGGGCGCAGCCCGCACCGGTACGGGTTGGGCGCGCGGCGCGTCCCGGGCCACGATGGCGTCCGCGACGTCGCGAGGACGTCCGGGACGAGGGGAGGACGGGGTCGTGCTGATCCGCGACTACACGGCGGCCGACGCCGCACCGACGCTGGCCGTGTTCGAGGACGCCATCCGGCGGACCGCACGCAGCCGGTACTCCGCGGAGCAGGTGGAGGCGTGGCTCGGCGGGCCGCGCGACCTCGCGCCGTGGAACGCGGCACGGCTGCGCGTGCGCACGTTCGTCGCCGACGACGCCGGCACCGTGGCGGGGTTCACCGACCTCGACGACGCCGGCTACGTCGACCGGCTCTTCGTCTCGCCCGACCACGGTCGGCGGGGCGTCGGCCGCGCGCTGCTGGAGCACGTCCTGGTGACGGCCGACGCCCTGGGCCTGCCCGAGCTCACGACGCACGCCAGCCTGGTGGCCCGACCGGTCTTCGAGCGCGCCGGGTTCCACGTCGTCCACGAGGAGACGGTCCGCAGGGGAGCGGTGGAGCTGACGCGGTTCCACATGCGCCGCCCGTCCGACGCGGCGGCACCGACGTCCCCGTGACCCCTCGCCCCGTCAGCCGTCGGCGGCGACGCGCCGCCCGTCGGGTGCGGCCGGCGGGCGGACCCCGAGCGCGCGCAGCTCGAGCGCCGCGAGGGCGTGCACGACCGCCGGGTCGCCCCGTCGCCACGCGCCGGCGGGGTCGTCACCGACGCGGGCGAGGCGCGTGACGGGCTGGGTGGCCAGCGCCCGCAGCGCGAAGAGGTCGAGATCGGCGGCGGAGTCGACGAGGCGCGCGGCGGCACCGGCCCTGCGCGCGAACGCCCACCGCGCGCGCAGCCACGCGACGAGCACGACGAGCACCGGGCCGAGCGCGACGGCGACGGCCACCGCGAGCGCCAGGCGTGCGGTGGCGTCCTGCACCTGCACGCCGGCGGCGGCGACGGAGCCGGCCGCGCCCCCCGCGGCGTCGAAGGGCGACCGGACCTCGTCCCCGACGAGCGGGATGCGCGAGACGGACTCCCCGGCGGAGCCGAGGCTGTCGCGCAGCGACGTGCCCGCGTCCTCGAGCGTGCGCCCGGGCGCGCCGAGCCGCGCGACGAGGTCGTGCAGCCACCGGGCCACCCACAGCCACCCCGCCACCCAGACGAGCACCGCGACGTCGCCGAGGACCTGACGGGTGCGACGGCGCCCGTCCTGCGCGTAGAGCCTCATGCCGGTCATCGTGGTGCGCGCGCGCCGTGGCCGCAGCCCGGGACCACGCGGCGTCGCGCCGGCCCCGCTGCCGCTCGTGCGCCCTCAGTCGACCAGGCCCAGCACGCCGGCGACGCCCCCGAGCAGCGCGCACGCGCCGAGGGTGCGCAGGACGGACCAGCGCAGGCGGAGGACGAGCACGCCCGCGACCAGGGCGATCACGACGGGGACGGGACGGACGGACGCGAGGTCCGGGAGCTCGAGGTGCACGGGTCCCGCCTGCACGGTCGTGGTGGACGCGAACAGGGTGTGCAGGGCGAAGTACACCGCGAGGTTGGCGATCACGCCGACGACCGCGGCGGTGATCCCCGTGAGCGCGGCCGCGAGCGGCCTGTTCCCGCGCAGCCGCTCGACGTAGGGAGCCCCGAGCAGGATGAGCAGGAAGCTCGGCACGAACGTCACCCACGTGGTCAGCAGCGCACCGAGCAGGGCCGCCACCCACGGGTCGAGGCCGCCCGGGTCGCGGTACGCGCCGAGGAAGGCGACGAACTGCACCACCATGATGAGCGGTCCCGGCGTCGTCTCGGCCAGGGCGAGCCCCCGGACCATCTCCCCGGGCGCGAGCCAGCCGTAGGTCTCCACGGCCCGCTGGGCGACGTAGGCGAGCACCGCGTAGGCGCCGCCGAACGTGACGACGGCGGTCCCCGAGAAGAACAGGCCCTGCTGCGTGAGGACGCCGTCGCCCCCGGTCGTGATCGCCGCCGCCGCGACGGGAGCCAGCCACACGGCGACGCCCAGCACGAGCAGCAGGGCCGTGCGCCGGCCCGAGGGCCGCGCGCTGTGCAGCGCGTCGTCGGGGATGAGCGGCGGGGGACCGGCGGGCTGCGCGCCGTCCGCGCCGGCCGTGGTGAGCAGGCGGGGCGCGACGCGGTGCAGGAGCCAGCCGAGCACGCCCGCGGCGACGACGACGAGCGGGAACGGCAGGCCGAGGACCGTGAGCGCGACGAACGCGGCCACCGCGAGCGCCACCAGCGCCGGCCCGGCCAGGGCGCGCCGGCCCACGCGCACGACCGCCTGCACGACGATCGCCAGCACGGCCGGCGCCAGGCCCGCGAACAGCGCCGCGACCGCGGTCGTGTCGCCGAACGCCACGTACACCGCGGCGAGGCCGAGCAGGGCCACGACGCCCGGCAGCACGAACAGGCTGCCCGCCACCAGGCCGCCCCGGAACCCGTTCAGCAGCCAGCCCGTGTAGACCGCGAGCTGCTGCGCCTCGGGACCGGGCAGGAGCATGCAGTAGTTGAGCGCGTGCAGGAACCGCTGCTGCCCGATCCAGCGCTTCTCGTCGACGAGGGTGCGCTGCATGACGGCGATCTGCCCGGCCGGGCCGCCGAAGGTCTGCAGGGAGATCGCGAACCACGTGCGCACGGCGGTGCCGAACGGGACGAGGTCCCGGCCGGGTGCGGGGCGGTCCGACGTCGTGGTCTCGTCCGCGCTCATGGCGTCGTGCGCCCTCCGGGCCTCTTCTCGGCCGCCTGGGCGCGACCCGCCGTCCTGCGGCCCGCCGCCGCCCGTCACGTCCGTGAGGCAACCACGGTGGCGGCAGCGGGGGAAGCCCCGTCTCGTCCCGGGCGCGCTCGTCCCCGTCGCGTCCTGGGGTCGTCAGCCGCGCGCGCCCCCGCGGCGGCCCGGCCGCTCGCGCTCACGCCCCTGCACCCGCGCGGTGACCTGCTCGGTCACGTGCTCGACGAGCTGCGCGCGCCGCAGCCGCCGTTCCGCCCGCAGCAGCTCCGTGTGCTCGCGGTGCAGCGCACGCGACGTCGCCACGCCCATCCCGATCATCACGACGCTGAACGGCAGGGCGATGAGGATGGCCGCGGTCTGCAGGGCCACCAGACCGCCGGCGAGGAGCAGGGCCACGGCGAGGACCCCGGACAGCACCGCCCACGTCACGCGGATCGCGACGCGGGGCTGCGGGTCGCCGCCCGACGCGAGCATCGCGACCACCAGCGACCCCGAGTCGGCGGACGTGACGAAGAAGAGGGCCACCAGCACGATCGCGAGCACCGACAGCGCCGAGCCCCACGGCAGGTCGCCCAGCAGGTCGAAGAGGGCGTTCTCGGGGACGACCGTGCCGTCGGCGCCCACCATGCCGCCCTGCCCGAACAGCTCGCGGTACACCGCGCTGCCGCCCAGCACCGAGAACCAGAGGAAGGTCACGAGCGTCGGGACGAGCAGCACGCCGCCCACGAACTCGCGGACCGTCCGCCCGCGGGAGATGCGTGCGATGAAGACGCCGACGAAGGGCGCCCAGGAGATCCACCACCCCCAGTAGAAGGTGGTCCACGCGGCCTGCCACGCCTCGCCCGCCTCGCCCGCGTAGGCGCTCACGTTGAACGTGAGCGGCAGCACGTTCGCCAGGTAGACGCCGAGCGACTGCACGAACTCCCGCAGCAGGAACAGCGTCGGGCCGAGGACCAGGATCGCGAGGAGCAGGACGCCCGCCATCGTGACGTTCGCGTTCGAGAGCCACTTGAGCCCCCGGTCGAGCCCCGAGACGACCGACACCGTCGCCGCGGCGGTGATGACGAGGATGAGCACGACCTGCACGCCCGTGGACGGCGTGAGCACCCCGATGTGGTCGAGGCCCGCGGTGATCTGCAGCACGCCGAGACCCAGCGACGTCGCCACGCCGAACACCGTGCCGACGACGGCGGTCACGTCGATCACGTCACCGAGGCGGCCGCGCACCCGCTCGCCGAACAGCGGCTCGAGCGCCCAGCGGATCGAGACGGGCCGGCCACGGCGGTGGATCGCGTACGCGAGCGCGAGCCCGACGACCACGTAGATCGCCCACGCGTGGACACCCCAGTGCAGGTACGTCTGCGCCATGGCCTGCTCCGCGAGGCGCTCCGGTGCCCCGACCACCCCCGGCTTCGGCGAGGCGAAGTGCGAGAGCGGCTCGGCGACACCCCAGAAGACGAGACCGATGCCCATGCCGGCGGCGAACAGCATCGAGAACCACGCACCGATCCCGAACTCGGGCTGCGCGTCGTCGTCGCCGAGCACGATGTCGCCCCAGCGGCCCAGGCCGACCCACAGGGCGAAGACCACGAACGCCGCGACCAGCAGCACGTAGTACCAGCCGAACGCGCCCACGACGTTGTCCTGGAGCGCGTCGATCGCGGTGCCGGCCCGGTCGGGGAAGGCGATCGCCAGCCCGGCCACCAGGACGATCACCACGAGGGCCGGCCAGTAGACCGCCGGGTGCATCCCGCCCCGCCCCGTCCCGTACCTGCCGGTGGCGCCCCCGGTGCCGGGGGCGAGGTCGTCGGTGCCGCTGCTGTCGGTGCCGCTGGTCACGTGCTCAGCCTTCCCTCTCGTGGTCGTGCGCCCCCAGGGTCACAGGGCGGGCCCGTGCACGCACCCCGGACCGCCCGGACGCGTCACACCCGCCGGGCGCCGCCCCCGTGCCGGGTTAGCCTCGAGGCGTGCGTGCGGTGGGCGTGGTGCGGCGGCTGGCGCGCCGCGGGGTCGGGGGCCCGCCGACGGTCCAGGTCGGGCGGCGCACACGCGGTGGCGGGCGCGACGAGGCGTTCGTCCGTGACGTCCTGGAGCTCGCCGTCCGGGTCGGCGAGACGATGCTGTCGCTCGGGGCGTCGGCGGCCGACGTGACGGCCACGATCCGGCGTCTGGCGCACGCCTTCGGCCTGGAGTGCGAGGTCGACCTGACGTTCACGGCCATCCTCGTCTCGCACGACCCCGGCGGCAGCCGTGCCCCCGTCACGGTGCTGCGCGTCGTGGCGGCGCGGACCGCGGACTACGGCCGCCTCACGCGCGTGCTCGAGCTCGCGCAGGAGGTCGGTGCGGGGCCGGACGGGCCGGAGGACCACGCCGCCGTCGTCGCCCGGCTGCGCGACGCGCACGAGCGGCTCGACGTCATCGTCGCCGCCCCGCACCCGTACCACCGCCGGCTCGTGACGGTCCTGCTGTCCGTCATGGCCGCCGGGGTCGCGGTGCTCCTCGGCGGGGGGCTCGCGGTCGCGGTGCTCGCCGGGGCGACGACGGCGGTCGTCGACCGGGTGCTGCTGCGGCTGCAGCGCTGGGCGATCCCGCCGTTCTTCCAGCAGGCGGCCGGGGCGACCGTCGCGACGCTCGTCGCGGTGGCGCTGTTCGTGCTGGTCCCCCTGCTGCCCGTCGGCCTCGCGACGCTGCCGCCCGCGCTCGTCGTGGCGTCGGGGATCGTCGTGCTGCTGGCCGGGCTGTCGTTCGTCGGTGCCGCCGAGGACGCGATCGACGGCTTCCCCGTCACCGCCGTCGGGCGCATGTTCGAGGTGCTCCTGCTCACGCTGGGCATCGTCGTGGGCATCGGTGGCGTGCTGGACGTCGCGCAGCGGCTCGGCGTGACCCTCGAGGTCGTCGACGTGCCGCAGGGGGCGCTGCCGACGGGGGTGCAGGCGGTCGCGGCCGGCGTCGTGTCGGGCGCGTGGGCGCTGGCGTCGTACGCGCGGGCCCGGGCCGCGGTGGTCGCCGCGCTCGCGGGCGGCACGGCCTGGCTCACGTCCGCGGCGCTCGGTGCGCTCGGCCTGGGGCCCGCGGTCGCGGGCGCGGGTGCGGCCCTGCTCGTGGGCTTCCTCGCGGAGTCGCTGGCGCGCCGGCTGCGTGTGCCCGCGATCGTCACGTCGATCTGCGCGATCGTCCCGCTGCTGCCGGGCCTCGCCATCTACCGCGGGCTGTTCCGCCTCGTGCAGGCCGACCCCGCCCGTCCGGCGACGCCCGTCCTGCTGGGCGCCGCCATGGTGGCCCTCGGGCTCGCGGCCGGCGTCACGCTGGGCGGCCTGCTCGCGCGTCCCCTGCGCGAGCGGGTGCGCCGGGCGACCTGGCCCGTCCAGCGGGTGGGCGTCCAGGTCGTCCGGCGCCCCGGGCGCGGCGACGGGACGCGGACCGCCGGGGGACCGGTGCAGGCCGCACCCGACCCGGGTGACGTGCGCCACACCGCGGACGCCGCGGCGCCCGACGACGACGCGGGCGCCTGACCGCGCGACCGCGCACGGCGGCGACCACCGGTCGGTCGCCGGGGACGACCCCGTCCGGACGTCCTCTACCCTCGGCCCCGTGAGTGGAGCGGAGAAGGCGGCCGAGGTCCCGCGCGGCGTCGCCAGCCACGAGGTCCCCGAACCCCTGCGCAACGACGTCCGGCTGCTCGGCGAGCTGCTCGGACGCGTCCTGCGCGAGTCCGGCGGCGAGGACCTGCTGGCGGACGTGGAGCGGCTGCGCGAGCTGACCATCCGGTCGCACGGCGAGCCGGACGGCGACGCGCTCGCCCAGGCCGAGCACCTGGTGGCGTCGTTCTCGCCCGAGCGTGCCGAGCAGGTGGCCCGCGCGTTCACGTGCTACTTCCACCTGGCGAACCTGGCGGAGGAGTACCACCGGGTGCGCGTGCTGCACGAGCGCGAGTCGCGTCTGGCGCCGCACGAGCTCGCGCCCGACGACTCGCTGCCGGCGGCCTACCAGCGGCTGGAGGAGGAGGTCGGCCCCGAGGTCGCGCGGGAGCGGCTGCGCACGCTCGAGTTCCGGCCCGTCTTCACGGCCCACCCCACCGAGGCGCGGCGCCGCGCGGTCGCCCGGTCGATCCGCCGGGTCGCCGAGCTCGTCGCGGAGCGCGACGCCCAGCACATCGGCGGGACGACCCTGGCGGAGAACGAGCGGCGCCTGCTGGCGGAGATCGACACGCTGTGGCGGACCTCCCCGCTGCGCGCGGAGAAGCCCACGGTCCTCGACGAGGTCGAGACCGTGCTGTCGATCGTCGACGCGACGCTCGCCGACGTGCTGCCCCAGGTGTACCGGCGGCTGGACGACTGGCTGCTCGCCGCGGACGCCGGGACCACCGCCCCCGTCGTCGCGCCGTTCGCCCGGCTGGGCACGTGGATCGGCGGTGACCGCGACGGCAACCCGAACGTCACGGCGGAGGTCACGCGCGCCGCCGCCGTCGCCGCGTCGGAGCACGCGCTCGACGCGCTCCTGACGTCGGTGCGCCGCACGGCCGCCGGGCTCACCCTCGACGCGGTCGGCACGCCGCCGTCGCCCGAGCTCAACGCCCTCTGGCAGCGGCAGCGCTCGCTCGCCGAGCAGATCGCCGCGCGCGCCGCCAACGACGCCCCGAACGAGCCGCACCGCCGGGCCCTGCTGGTCGTCGCCGAGCGCGTGGCGGCCACGCGCCGGCGCGACGCCGACCTCGCCTACGCCGCCGCGGACGAGCTCGAGGCGGACCTGCGCGTCGTGCAGGACTCGCTCGTCGCCGCCGGTGCGCGCCGCGCCGCCTACGGCGACCTGCAGCGGCTGCTCTGGCAGGTGCAGACCTTCGGGTTCCACCTCGCCGAGCTCGAGGTCCGCCAGCACTCGCAGGTGCACGCCGCGGCGCTCGCGGACATCGAGGCGAACGGCGTCGACGGTCCGCTGGAGCCGCGCACGCTCGAGGTGCTCGACACCTTCCGCGCGCTGGGCGCGGTGCAGCGGCGGTTCGGCGTCGCCGCCGCCCGTCGGTACATCGTGTCGTTCACGCAGTCCGCCGAGCACCTCGCCGCGGTGTACCGGCTCGCGGAGCTGGCGTTCGGCGGCGCCGAGGACGCCCCGGTCATCGACGCGATCCCGCTGTTCGAGACGTTCGCGGACCTGCAGGCCAGCGTCGACATCCTCGAGGAGGCCCTGCAGCACCCGCGCGTGCAGGAGCGCCTCGCGCAGAACGGCCGTCGGGTCGAGGTCATGCTCGGCTACTCCGACTCGTCGAAGGACGTCGGCCCGCTGTCGGCGACCCTCGCGCTCGACGACGCGCAGCGCCGCATCGCCGACTGGGCCCGCCGCCACGACATCGTGCTCACGTTGTTCCACGGCCGCGGCGGCGCGCTCGGCCGCGGCGGCGGTCCCGCCAACCGTGCTGTGCTCGCGCAGCCGCCGGGCTCCGTCGACGGCCGGTTCAAGCTCACCGAGCAGGGCGAGGTCATCTTCGCCCGGTACGGCGACCCCGACATCGCCACGCGCCACATCGAGCAGGTGGCGGCGGCGACCCTGCTCGCGGACGCCCCGAGCGTGGTGCGGCGCAACGAGGCCGCAGCGGCCCGGTTCGCCGACCTCGCACGTCGTCTGGACGTCACGTCGCGCGAGCGGTTCCACGCGCTCGTGCGGGCCGAGGGGTTCCCGGCCTGGTTCGCCGAGGTCACCCCGCTCGAGGAGCTCGGGCTGCTGCCGATCGGCTCCCGCCCGGCGCGCCGTGGGCTGTCCGTCTCCTCGCTCGACGACCTGCGCGCCATCCCGTGGGTGTTCTCGTGGTCGCAGGCCCGCATCAACCTCGCGGGCTGGTACGGGCTCGGCACGGCCCTCGACGCGGTCGGCGACCTCGACGAGCTGCGCACCGCGTACGCGGAGTGGCCGCTGTTCGCCACCATCATCGACAACGTCGAGATGTCCCTGGCGAAGACCGACGAGCGGATCGCCGCCCGCTACCTCGCCCTCGGGGACCGCGACGACCTGGCCGACGCCGTGCTCGAGGAGATGCGGCTGACGCGTCGCTGGGTGCTCGCGACGACCGGCTCGGACGCGATCCTCGGCCGCCGCCGGATCCTGGGACGGGCGGTGCAGCTGCGCAGCCCGTACGTCGACGCGCTGTCGCTGCTGCAGCTGCGCGCCCTGCGCGGCCTGCGCACCGGCGCGGAGGGCGAGCAGGTGGACGAGCTGCGCCGGCTGCTGCTGCTGACCGTGAACGGCGTCGCCGCGGGTCTGCAGAACACCGGGTGACGGCACCGCCGACGCTCCCGGACCCCCGCACGGCACCCGCCGGCGGGGGTCCGGCCGTTCCGGGCGGCGGCCCCGCCCGTCGGGTCAGCGCGCCGGGACGGTCCGCCCGGCGGCCCACCGGCGCAGCGCCGCGACCTGCTCGTGCATGACGACCGCGAGCGGGCGCGTGGCGCGGACCTCCGCCAGGACGGTCGCGGCGTCCACGGGCACGCCGTGGGCGTGCGCGGCGTACGTCGCGGCCACGACCGCCTGCTCGACCTCCGCCCCGAGAAGCCCTCGGCGGCGGCGGCGAGGACCGCGAGGTCCGCCTCCGGCGGCTCCACGCCGCGGCGTCGCGCGTGCAGGCGGAACAGAGCGGCGCGGGTCGGCGCGTCGGGCAGGTCGACGAAGAACAGCTCGTCGAAGCGTCCCTTGCGCACGAGCTCGGGCGGCAGCGCCGAGATGTCGTTGGCGGTGGCGGCGACGAAGACCGGCGCGCGGCGGTCGGCCAGCCAGGACAGCAGCGTGCCGAGCACGCGGCGCGAGGCGCCGCCGTCGGTGTCCGTCGTGCCCACCGCCTTCTCGAGCTCGTCGACCCAGACGACGCACGGCGCGAGCGCCTCGGCGGCGGCGAGCGCCTCGCGCAGCCGCCGCTCGGACTCGCCGACGTACTTGTCGTGCACGCCCGCCAGGTCCAGGCGCAGCAGGGGCACGCCCAGCACGCCCGCGGCGGCGCGCGCGGCGAGCGACTTGCCGCACCCCTGGACGCCGAGCAGGAGCATGCCGCGCGGTGCGGGCAGGTGCGCGGCCGTGCCGTCCATCGCCGGCCGGCGCAGCGCGAGCCAGCGGACGACCGCGTCGAGCCCGACGACGTCGTCGGGGCCGACCGTCGCGTACTCGTACGCGAGGACGCCGTCGCCGGCCAGGGCCTCGACGCGGGCACGCTCGACGGCGGGCACGTCGCGCACCGAGAGCACGCCGTCGTCGACGACGGCGCCGTGCGCGAGCCGCGCGACGTCGCCGTGCGACAGCCCGGCGAGCCGCGCGACGAGCAGGTCCCGGGCGTGCGGGTCGACGTGCGCGAGACGGCCCGTGGTCGCGGACCACTGGGCGACGACCTCGTCGACGATGCGCGCGCGCTCCGCCGCGGTCGGGACGAGGGCGGGCAGGCGCACCGCGAGGTGCTCGACCTCGGGCGGCACGCGCAGCGCACGCGACACCAGCACGAGGGTGCTGCGCCGGGCCGGCGGGACCTGTGCCGCGTCCTTGAGGAGCCGCACGACCACGGGGTCGTCGAGGAACGGGTGCAGGTCGAGCAGCACGTAGACGGCGGGCACGGTGGAGTCGACGACCGACCGCAGCACCGTCGTCGGGTCGGCGTTGTGCCGCTGCGCCCCGGCGCCCGGCACGTCGGCGCGGCGCAGGCCCTCGGTGACGCTCCACCGGAACACGGGGCGGGCAGGTGCGGTCCCGGTGCCGCGCGCGGCGGCGGCCGCGACGAGCGCCACCGCGCCGGCCTCGTCGTCGGTCTCGAGCACGACCAGCGGCGTGCGGGCGGCGAGCACGGCCGCCAGGTCGTCGTCCGTCGCGGTGACCGCCGGCGCGTGGAGCATGGGCGCACGCTAACGGGACCCGCGGCCGACGCGGGACCGCCGTCGGTGCGACCCGCCGGTCAGGACGGCAGCGACACCACGGCGGGCAGCGCGTCACCGGCGGCGAGGTGCTCGAGCACGAGACGCTCGTGCGGCACGACCGGGTCGGGGAGGGCGTCGAGCGGGTACCAGGCCATGGCCGCGGTCTTCGCGGGCTCGCGCACCCCGGGCTCACCGCTCCACGCGGCGACCTCGAAGAACGCGTCCAGGCGCTGCTCGACGGCCGGCCCGCCGCGCTGGAAGCGGTGCAGGACCGTGAGCGGGCGCAGCGCGTCGGGGGCGACGACGACGCCCGCCTCCTCGGCGGCCTCGCGGACGGCGGCCTCGTGGACCGACTCGCCGGGGTCCACGTGGCCGGCGAGCGTGGCCCAGAACCCGTCCATGTACCCCGTGCCGTGCCGCAGCTGCAGCAGCACCTCATCGTGCCCGGCGTGGCGGCGGCGCAGCACGACGTAGGCCGCCGCCACGAGGAGCGAGCGCCCGCCGAGGTGGTCGTCGGGTGCGTAGCGCACGGGGCCGGCGGGGTCGACGGGCATGGCAGGAGTGTGGCACGGGCACCGCGGCCCCCGGGGCTCAGGCGCCGACGAGGTCCATGTGCAGGATCTCCCACACGTGCCCGTCGGGGTCGGCGACGGACCGCCCGTACATCGGTCCCTCGTCCTGCGCGCCGCGGAACTCCGTGCCACCGGCGGCGAGCGCGCGCTCGACGAGGTCGTCCACCTCGTCCCGCGAGGCGGCCGACAGGCAGTTGAGCACCTGCGTGCTCGTCCGGGCGTCGGCGATCGGCAGGGGGGTGAACGCGGCGAAGCGCTCGTGGTCGAGCAGCATCACGCAGATCGTGTCGGACACGACGACGCTGACGACGTGCTCGTCGGAGAACATCTCGTTGACGCCGAACCCGAGGGCCTCGTAGAACGCGCGGGCGGCGGCCAGGTCGGACACCGGCAGGTTGACGAAGATCATGCGGTCCACGACGGGCTCCTCGGTGGTCGGACGTCCCGCGCGGACCGGTCCGGCGGGCGGCGGCGCGACGGACGTCCGGCGCGTCACCCGTGCCGACCGGTGCCGCGCGCCGGACTCATCGGCCGGGTGGCGACACCGGTGCCCGAGGGCGGGGTTCCGGGCTGTCGGTGGTCGCCGCTACCGTCGACGTGTGACCACCACCACACCGCACGAGGCCCCCGTCGCGACGTCCGCACCGGCCTCGGCGCCGGCGTCCGAGCCGACGTCGGAGCCGACGTCCGCGCCGACGTCGGAGCCGACCTCTGAGCCGCCCGTGGCGGGCGGGGCGGAGCTCTCGGAGGAGGAGTTCACGGCGCGCCTGGCGCCCCTGCGCCGCGAGATCCTCGCGCACTGCTACCGCATGACGGGCTCCGTGCACGACGCGGAGGACATGCTGCAGGAGACGTACCTGCGGGCGTGGCGCGCCATGCGCGGGTTCGAGAACAGGTCCTCGCTGCGCACGTGGATGTTCCGGATCGCCACGAACGCGTGCCTGACCCACCTCGAGGGGCGCAAGCGCCGGCCCCTGCCCACCGGCATCGGCGCACCCGCCGCCGACCCGCGCGAGCAGCCGCGGGAGGACACGAGCGTGCCGTGGCTCGAGCCGCTGCCCGACGACCTGGTGTGGTCGAGCGCACCGGCGGACCCGGCGGACACGACGGTGGGACGCGAGACCGTCCGCCTCGCGTTCGTCGCCGCGCTGCAGCACCTGACCGCGCAGCAGCGCGCGGTGCTGCTGCTGCGCGACGTGCTCGCGTGGTCCGCGGCGGAGGTCGCCGACGCGCTCGACCTGTCGGTGGCGGCGGTGAACTCGACGCTGCAGCGTGCCCGCGCGCACATGGCGAACGTGCAGGACGTCCCGCCGCTGGAACCGACCGACCCGCGGCACCGCGAGCTGCTCGCCCGCTACGTCGCGGCCTTCGAGGCGTACGACGTCGCGGCGATCGTCGAGCTGCTGGCCGCCGACGTCGTCTGGGAGATGCCGCCGTTCCCGGGCTGGTACCAGGGGCCGGAGGCGGTGGGCGAGCTCATCGCCACCTGGTGCCCCGCGACGGGGCCGGGCTCGATGCGGCTGCTGCCGACGGCGGCGAACGGCCTGCCCGCGTACGGGCTCTACATGCGCGGCGAGGACGGCGTGCACCGCGCGTTCCAGGTGCAGCAGGTGACGCTCGGCGAGGACGGCGTGCGGCACGTGACGGTGTGGTTCGGCGCCGAGCTGTTCGCGCGGTTCGGGCTCCCCGCCGAGCTCGGTCCGCAGGAGCCGGCGCCCGCCGACTGACGCCGCACCAGGCGCGGAGCCGGCCCCGTGCCCGGAGCCGGCCCCGTGCCCGGAGCCGGCCCCGTGCCCGGAGCCGGCCCCGTGCCCGGCGCGGGCGCCGGTCCCTCCGCCCGCGCCGGGCGGGGGACCGGCGCCGGTGGTCAGCCGCGGACGGTGAGCCGCAGCGGCGCGCTGTCGGTGGTGCCCGCGGCGTTGCCGAGCCGCGCGACCACGGTGTGCGTGCCGGGCGTCAGACCGGTCAGGGTCGTGGTGGCCCGTTGCCGCTGCGGCGTGGCGGCCACCAGGTCCTGGCGGTCGACCTCCGCGCCGTCGAGGAGGAGCACGTACTCCGTGGCGTTCGTGCCCCACCAGAGGGTCGTCGTCACCGTCACGGAGCCGTCCACGACGCGACCCGCCGTGACGGTGGGCCGTGCGGGTGCCGCGTCCCGCACGTGCACGGTGAGCGGCGCCGACCGTGCCGTGCCCCAGGGGTTGAGCACCTCGGCGACGTAGGTGTAGGTCCCGTCCGGCTTGCCGCGGACGTCCAGGGCGGCGGTCTGCCGCGCGGGCGAGCGCCCGTCCAGCCACTGCGCGTCGACCAGGACGTCGTTCTCGTAGAACCGCACGACGGTCGCGTTCTGCCCCCACCACAGCGTCGACGTGACGGTGTAGTCGCCGTCGTGCAGGCCGGTGTCCCAGCCGTTGTCGTGCGACAGGCGCGGGGCGTCGGGCGCGCGGGACGCGACGGGCGTCCCGGACGGGAGCGTCGCCCCGGCGCCGGCGCGGACCGTCGCCGCGACCTCCTCGGTCGGCTGCACGACCGGGTCGTAGTGGTCGGCGGGCGTCCAGCGGGCGGTGTCGGCGAGGGGGTTCGCCGCGGTCGCGTTGAAGGCGGCGACCAGGTCGAGGGGCGCGCCGTTCACGAGCGTGCCCGTCTCCCGCAGCTGCGTGCCCTTCCACTCCGCGACCACGCGGGCCGGGTCGACCCCGTCCGCGAGCTCGACCGCGTTGTTCTCCGCCACGATGCTCGACTCGATGCCCGCGCCCCAGTAGTAGGAGAACAGGCCGGGCCGCGTCTGCTCGTACAGGTCGTTGTAGACGTGCACGTCGCCGAAGCGCACGCGCGGTGCGCGCTGGCCCACGTCGGTCCACCGGTTGTGGTGGTACGTCACGCGGTGCTGCCCGCGGTCCTGCAGCCGCGAGTCGGAGGAGCCGACGATGCTCGTCTTGTCGTGGTCGACGAAGTGGTTCCACGACACGGTGACGAGGTCGGACCCGTGCGTGACGTCGAGCAGGCCGTCGTGCACCTCGAACGGGCGCCCGTACACCGTGGGCAGGGAGGCCGGGGGGTTGTCCCCGTCGTCGAGGGTCAGGTGGTCCGCCCAGACGCTCGTGGACGTCCACACCGAGAGGTTGTCGTAGGCCGAGTTCCAGTTGCCCGTCTCACCGTCGCCCGGGTCCCACTGCGGGAAGCAGTCGTACGCGTCGGACAGGCGCAGGTTGCGCACGATCACGTTGGACGCGTCGCGGATGCGCAGGTTCGCGCCGACGATGCGCGCGTCGTCGCCGACGCCCACGATCGTCACGTTCGACCCCACGTGCTGCTGCGTCTGCCGGGCCTGGACGGTGGCGGCGGCGACGCGCGCGTCCTCGAGGGGACCGCTCGGGTCCTCGCGCCCCCACGGCCCGGAGGGGTCGTAGTGGGCGATGTAGTCGTCCATCGAGAACGGCGCGCCGGTGCCGGCGACGGTCACCTGCGCGGCGAGGTCGTCGCAGGTCAGGCGCGTGCCGTCGGCCTGCGTGAAGGCGTCGAGGGTGCCGCGGACGTAGATGATCCGGGGCGTGGTGCTCCGCCGCGCGTCGGTCTGCGACCCGCCCGGACGGCCGGCGAGGGCGTCGCGCAGCTCCGTCCACGTGTCGACGACGTACACCTCGGCGGGGTCGGCGGCGGCGCCGCCGGTCGTGCCCGTCGCCTGGACGACGCGTCCGTCGGGTCGGGTCGTCCCGGACCAGGAGGCCCAGCCGTCGCCGGCGGGCAGGACCTCCCGGCCCAGGTCACGCGCGGCGGGTGCGGTGGGCGACGGGGGAGCGGCCCCGGCGGGGGCCGCGACGAGCGCGGTGGCGAGCGTCCCGACGAGCGCCGCGGCGAGCAGGCCGCGGCCCGGTCGGGACAGGGAAGAGGTGGTCCGTGCGGACCTGGGGACAGGGGGCATGCCGGGACTCCTTCGTCGCGGTGGCCACGCGAGAAACCGGTTTCTCGACGTCACTCCCGAGCCTCGCACGGCTCCGGCGGGAAGCGCAATCCCGCCGGAGGGGTCCGTCGTCGCGTGGTGCCGCACGACCATGGGCGGAGCGCAGGTGCGTGCACGGCGCTTGTGCAACCTGCAGCACGGTCGTGCTGCGTCGTCGCCCGAAGGGACCAGGGGGCGCCACGCGCCCGTCGGGTGACCACGCGGGGTGCGTGCGGCGCCCCGGCCGCCCGCGGTCGCTAGCGTGGTGCCCGACGGGCGCGCGCCGGGCGCGCGGTCACCGGCGGACGGGCGGACATGAGCGACACCGGGTACGGGGACTTCGAGTTCGAGCGGCGCTTCCTCGTGCGGGACGTGCCCGAGGAGCTGCTGGACGCCGCGCCGGCGCTCATCGTGCAGAGCTACTACCTGGCCGACGGGGGGTACGCGCTGCGCGTGCGGGCGCAGGCGTCGTCGGTCGGCGTCCCCGTGGACACCCGCCTCGACGAGGTGACGCTCCTCGAGCGCTTCGCCGACCGGGTCGACTTCTGCGCCGTGACCGTCAAGGGCCCCATGGCCGGGGGCACCCGCTACGAGGCCGAGCGGGAGATCGACCCGCAGGTCGGCGTCGAGATGGTCCGGCGTGGCGGGGCGCGCGTCGCCAAGCTGCGGCACGCGGTGTGGCTGGGCGACGACGGCTGGGTCGTCGACGTGTTCGCCGGCGGCAACGCGCCGCTGCTCGTGGCGGAGGTGGAGCGGGGCGGCCCGGTGACCGACCTCGCGATCCCGTCGTTCTGCCTCACGGAGGTCACCGAGGACGCGCGGTTCGCCAACGACGCCCTCGCGCTCACGCCCTTCGGCGGCTGGGCCGAGGCCTACGAGGCCGAGCTCGCGCGGACGGGCCCGCGCTTCCTGCCGGGTTTCGGCCACGACCACCGCATGTCCGGCACCTGACGACACTGGTTGAGTGTTGAACTGTTGAACTCTCAACCGTAGGGTGGGGGTCATGTCCACCGCACCCCTGCCCGGCACCGGCCCGGCGCCGCTGCGCGCCCGCCGCTCGGCGTCCGAGCCCATCGCCGCCGGCACCGTGATGGACGCCGTGACCCTCCTCGTCGGCGACCTCGACCTGCAGCTGCGCTACTACCGGGACGTCCTGGGCCTGCAGGTCGTCGAGCAGCCGGGGGAGCGCTTCGCCGGCGACGCGGGCGGCGCCGGGCCGACCCGCGTCGCGCTGGGCCGGCGGGGCGTCCCGCTCGTCGTGCTCGAGCACGCCGCGGACCTGCCCCCGCGCACGCGGGGCTCGGCCGGCCTGTTCCACACCGCGCTGCTCTTCGAGGACCGCGCCGGGCTGGCCGCGGCCCTCGCCTCGGTCGCGCGGCACGCCCCGCACACCTACGTCGGCTCGGCCGACCACCTCGTCTCGCTCGCGTTCTACCTCACCGACCCCGAGGGCAACGGCGTCGAGCTGTACTGGGACCGCGCCCGTGACCAGTGGCGGCGCACCCCGGAGGGTGGCGTCGTCATGGACTCCCTGCGGCTCGACCCGCAGGAGTTCCTCGCCGAGCACCTGGCGCACCCCGGACCGGGCGACGAGGCGGCCGTGGTCGGCCACGTCCACCTGCAGGTCGGCGACGTCCCCGGCGCGCGCGCGTTCTACGTCGACGCCCTCGGCTTCGACGTCACGGCCGAGTGGCACGGCGCGCTCTTCGTCTCCGCCGGCGGGTACCACCACCACCTGGCGATGAACACGTGGGGCACCGCGGGTGCCGGTCCGCGCGCGTCGTCGCTCGGGCTGGGCGAGGTGCGGGTCGTCGTGCCGACCGCGGACGACCTCGGTGCGCTGCGCGAGCGCGTCCGGTCGGCGGGCGTCGTCCCGGACGACGACGGGGCGACGCTGCGCTTCGAGGACCCCTGGCGCAACGTCGTGCGCGTGAGCGCCGGCGAGGCGCACGCCGCCTGAGCCGGTCCGGCGGAGCGATCGCAGGGCGGCGCACCGCCCGTCCTCACCCGCCCACCGACGCCCACGTCTCCAGCAGCCCCAGGCGCCACAGGGCCGCACCGACCGCCACCGTCGTGCCGACCGCGACGGCCGCGAGCACGGCGTCACCCGCCTCGAGGCGGGCCGGCCGGTGCACCGTCCGCGGGCCGCTCCCGACGCCGCGCGTCTCCAGCGTCACGGCCATCTGCTGCGCCTGCCGCAGCGTCACCACGAGCAGCGTGAACGCCGCACGGACCAGCAGGTCCGGTGAGGTGGGCAGGGCGCCCGCCCGGGTCGGGCGCGGACCGGGCAGCCGCGCCGCCTGCGCCTGCCGCACCGCGACCCACCGGACGGGGAGCTGCTCGAGGACGCGGTGCGCGGCGAGCAGCGCGGCGGCCCCCCGGGCCCCGAGCCGAGCGTGCCGGTGCAGGCTCGTGACGAGCCGTACCGGGTCGAGCGACGCCGCCACGACGACCGCGAGCGTGCCGACCAGCACCGTCCGCAGCGCCAGACCGGTGCCCACGAGCACACCCACGTCGGTCACGGTGAGACCCGCGACCCGGGCCACCGGCGTGCCCGGCCGCGTCACGAGGTTCACGGCGAGCACCGACACCGCGAACGGCCCGAACGACGCGAGCCCGCGCCCCAGGGTGGACCACGGCACCGCCGCGGCGCGGGCCGCCGCAACGGCCAGCACGAGCAGGGTGAGCGGGGTCCAGGGGTCGACCGGCACGAGCAGGAGCAGCGAGACCACGAGCAGGGTCGCGAGCACGACGGTCGGGTCGCGACGTGCGAGCGTCGGCCGGCGCGCGGGCGGGGGCGCCTGCGCGTCCGGCGGC
Source organism: Cellulomonas sp. JZ18 (assembly GCF_009720485.1). NCBI lineage: Bacteria > Bacillati > Actinomycetota > Actinomycetes > Micrococcales > Cellulomonadaceae > Cellulomonas > Cellulomonas sp. JZ18. The sequence goes on from NZ_CP045245.1 coordinate 1,478,903, forward strand.
GTGCCCACGGGAGCCGCGGTCACGGCGCGACCCCGGCCGTCACGCCCGCCCGCGCCGTCGCGGCGGCGACCCCGGCGAGCACCCGCGCCGCACCACGGCCGTCGTCCACCGCGGCGCGCACCGCCGGCGGCAGGGGAAGGCCGGCGCGGTCGAGGACGCCCGAGCGCAGGACCGCCTCGACGGGCCCGTGGGCGAGCGCGCGCCCGTCGCGCAGCACCAGCACGTCGTCGGCGACCTCCGCGACCAGGCGGACGTCGTGCGTCACCAGCACCACCCCCTGCCCTCGTCCGCCAGCGCGCGCAGCGCCACGGCGCAGGAGCGCCACGTCGCCCGGTCCTGGCCGAAGGTCGGCTCGTCGGCGAGCACGACCTCGTGGTCGCACACCGTCACCGACGCGAGCGCGAGCCGGCGCTGCTGCCCGCCGGACAGCCGGAACGGATCGGCTCCGGCGAGTGCGGCGAGGTCGTAGCGCTCCAGGGCGGCGTCCGCGCGGGCCTCGGCGTCCCGCGCGCCCGCCCGCCGCGGGCCCCACGCGACCTCGTCCCGGACGGTCCGCGTGAGCAGCTGCTGCTCGGGCCGCTGCAGCACGAGGGCCGCACGGCCGCCGCGGACGACCCCTCGGCGGGCAGCAGCCCCGCGAGCGCGAGCAGCAGCGAGCTCTTGCCGGACCCGTTGAGCCCGACGACGGCGGTGACGCGGCCGGAGCGGACGGCGAGGGACACGCCGTCCAGCACCCGACGTCCGCCGCGGTGCACGACGAGGCCCCGCGCCTCGAGGAGGACCCGACCCTCGGGCCGGCGCGCGGGCGTGGGGGCGGCCTCGACGTCGGCGAGCCGGCGCGCGCCGGCCGCCGCGAGCTCCGCGGCCCACGGCAGCCAGGTCCCGAGCCCGGCGAGGTGCGCGCCGGCGTCCCCGAGGACCTCGGCCGTCGGGCCGTCGGCGACGACGTGGCCGCGGGCGCCGAGCACGACCACCCGCTCGGGCAGCCCGCCCGCGCCCCCCGGACCGGCCCCGTCGTGCTCGTCCAGCCGGTGCTCGACGAGCAGCGTGGTCGGGTCCGGACCGCCGGCGGCTCGCAGCGCGCGGGCCACCCCGGCGGCACCCGCCGGGTCGAGCAGGGCCGTCGGCTCGTCGAGCAGCAGCACCCGGGGACGGGCGGCGAGCACGGCGGCCAGCGCGACCCGCTGCCCCTCACCGCCGGAGAGCGTGGCGGTCCGCCGGCCGGCGAGGTGGGCGGCCCCGACGGCCCGCAGCGCGTCCGCCACGCGCGCGTCGATCTCCGCGGCCGGCACGCCCCGGTGCTCCAGGCCGGACGCGACCTCGTCCGTCACGGTCGGCAGGCACAGCTGCGCCCACGGGTCCTGCGTGAGGGTGCCGACGTCCCGGGCGAGGTGCGCGGTCGCGGTGGTGGGGACGGAGGGCCGCCCCGGCCCCGACGGTGCCAGGACGCGTCGGCCGGCGACGTGCACGCGGCCCCACGTGTGCGCGTCGACCTGCTGCGGCACGACCCCCGCGAGCGTGCGCAGGAGCGTGCTCTTCCCGGAGCCCGAGGCGCCCAGCACGAGGACGTGCTCGCCGGCCCGCACCGTCAGGTCGGTGCCGGCGAGCACGTCCTCGTCGGCGTGCGGCCAGCGCACGCGCAGCCCGCCCACCTCGATCACGCGGGCGCCCCGTCGCCGGCGGCGCCCGCCGCGGGGACGGGCGCGCCGGCGTCGCGCGCGACCCGGGCCCGCCACGCGCGGCCCAGGGCCGTCTCGTCGAGCACACCCGTGCGCACGAGCGCGTCCCCGAGCACGCGCGCCAGCAGCCCGCACAGGACGACGCCGCTGACGAGCTGCAGCGCGACCCGCAGCGCGAACAGGTCCTGCAGGTGCCACCCGGACCGCACCATGCCGAGCAGGGTGCTCGCGACGGCCGCCGTCACGCCGCTCAGCACGAACACCCACCACCCGTAGCGCCGGTACCGGGTCAAGGTGAACGCCAGCTCGGCGCCCGCACCCTGCACGAGACCGACGACGAGCAGCATCGGCCCCACGGGCGACGCCAGGAACGCCACCTCGACGAGCGCGGCCGCGAGCTCGACCACCACCCCGACCCCCGGCTTGCGCACGATGTACAGCGCGAGCGGGGCGACGACCATCCAGCCGCCGACGAGCACGTGCTGGGCGAGGTCGCCGAACGGTCCCATCGCCAGCTGCAGGGCGCCCCAGGCCTGCACGAGCGCCCAGTAGAGGAACCCGAAGACGGCCGCGAGGACGGTCAGCAGCACGAGCTCGGACAGCGTGAGCCCGCGGCGGGCCCGGACGTCGACGACCGGCGCGTCCACGTCGGCGGGCGCGGCGTCCTGCGCGCTCACCGGGTCACCGCCACGTGCGCCGGGGCGGCGGACGGCGAGCCCACCGAGACGGTCACGTGCGTCACCACGTGCCGCACGTGCTCACCCGTGCGGGCCCACGCGAGCGCCACGGCGCCCAGCACGTCCGCGAGGTCCCCGTCCAGCCGGGTGACGTAGTGCTCGGGCGTCACGCGCACCCGCGTGCCCGCCTCCTCGACGGCCGCGAGCACCGCGTCCAGGTGCCCGTCGACGCCGAGCGGGTACAGCGCCCAGTGCGCGCTCGCGGGCAGGCCGACCGGTGCGGGCAGCGGCAGGTCGACCGGGGCGAGCACGACGTCGTCGCCGAGGTCGCACGCGACCTCGCCGGGGCAGCCGCGGGACAGGTGGACGTGCGCCACCACGTGCCCGCCGGCGCGCGCGACGGCGGTCACGAGCGCGACGACGGTGCGCAGCACGTCCGGCTCGGGTCCGCGCACGAGCGTCGAGACGTCGTCGGTCACCACGTCGACGCCCGTGCGGTCGAGCGCGTCCAGCGCCGCGAGGAGCACGGGCGCGAAGTCGTCGCGGTGCGGGTGCACGGACACGCGCGCGCCGACGCCGAGCGCGGCGGCGCGCGTCCGCCGGTCGTCGTGCGCGGCGGGGGCGCTGCTCGCGGTGCCGGTGCCGGTGTCGGCCGCGGCGTCGGTGGCGGCGTCGGGGGTGGTGGTCGGGGTCACGGGTCCTCCCGGGGTCGGGCCCCCGGGGAGGACGCAACCGGGCAGGAGGAGGTGGCGAGCCCCGCCGGCACGCGGACGCGCCCGCCCGTCGTGCACCCGTGCGGGCGCGCGACGGGAGGAGGCGCGCCGCGGGTCGCCGCGACACGAGCCCTGCTCCCTACGCTGGTGCTGACCAGATCAGGTTCCACGGGTCAGCCGGTGGGACGACGGGCGTCCGGCCGGCACTCTCAGCGCTCCTGCGCTCCCCGGGGGCGTGTGGCGCCGACCCTAGCGCGCCCCGCGACGCCGTGACCAGGGTGCCCGGGACGGCGGGCGGGGGCGTCCCGTGCCCGCCGGCCGCACCTCGCCCGCAGCGTCAGGACGTCAGCGGCGTGAGGACGGCGATGCGCCAGGCGTCGCCGTCCTGGACGAGCTGGTACATGAACCGCTCCGTCCGCTCGTCCCCGTAGCGCCATGTGACGTCGGCCCACACGCTGTGCCCGGTCTCGGCCACGACGCGCACCTCGGACGTGACGTCGTCGACCCCGTCGTCCTGCTCCCACGCGCTGGCGAAGAACGCCTCCGTCTGCGAGCGGTCCGCGACCGCCAGCGACTGCGCCGGGAACGCGATGAGCGCCGGCACGGCGTACAGACCCGCCACCGCCGCCGTGTCGCGGGCGAGCAGCCCGCGGCGGTACTCGTCGAAGAACTGGTCCACCTCGGCGCGCTCCGTCATGCCGTCCACGCTACGGAGCGGCCCGCGCCGCGGCGCGCCGGGAGCCGGTACGGGCGACGCGTCTCAGCCGAGCCAGCCCCGCCCGCGGCGCGCCCGCTCGATCGCCACGAGGCCGTCCCGCTCGGCGGCGTCGGCCGCGACCTGCGCCAGGGCGTGCAGCCGCCCGTAGGTGAACGCGTTCTCCCCGTCGAGGTGGGCCTGCATCGCGACCCTGCGCAGCGACGCCTGGCGGACCCGCGCGTCGTGCTGGTCCCCGAGCGCCGCCTGCACCGCCTTCGCCCGGCGCGCCGAGCGCCGGGCCGGGGCGCCGACGGCAGATGCCGCGACCTCGGCCGCGTACCGGGCACGGCGGGCGTCCTTGCGGGCGGCGTGCAGCGCCTCGTCCCGTCGGGGACCGGGCGGCACCGCGGTCGCCCGCTCCACGGCCGCGTCGAAGCGGCGCCACGCCTTGCGTGCCCGTCGGGGGAGCAGCCGCTCGGCCGGTTCGTCGGCGCGCGGCCCCGGCGGCAGGTCCTCCGCCAGGGAGGCGAGCGCTGCGAGCAGGCGCCGGTGCTCGCCGGAGGCCAGGTGGGCGTGCAGGCGCTCGAGCGCGTCGGTGCGCGCGGTCCGCCGGTCGTCGTCGACGCGACGGCGGACCGGCCCCACGACCAGCTCGGCCGGCTCCGCGTCGAGCAGGTCCAGCAGCGCCGCGCGCTCGACGTCCGGGTCGCGCACGTCCCCCAGCAGCCGCCCGAGCGTGCGCAGCTGCGCCCGCAGCGGCGCGACGTGCTCGCGGTCGAGCACCGGGCGGAACACGCCCAGCGCGGCGCGCAGGCGCCGGGTCGCCACCCGGGCGTCGTGCACGGCCTCGTCGTCGCCGTCCTGGAGCCCGGGCCCGGCGGCGACCAGGGCCGCGACGCCCGCGGCGACGGCGGCGCGCACGTGCTCGCGCGCGGTGCCGTCGCGGGGTTCGACGGGGGCGTGCGCGAGCTCGGGCGCGCTCACTCCCCGGCCTCGTCGCCCGCTGCACCGTGCCCCGCGGGGACGCGCTCCTCCGGCCGCACCGGCCCGGGCGGCGTCCCGTCGCCGAACGGCCGACCGCCGAGCGCCTCGCGCCCGTGCGGCGTCAACCAGCCGGCCAGGAGCGGACCGCGCGGCACGACGCCCGACGGGTTGATGTCCCGGTGCACCTCGTAGTAGTGCTGCTTGACGTGGACGAAGTCCACGGTGTCGCCGAAGCCGGGGGTCTGGAACAGGTCGCGCGCGTAGGCCCACAGCACCGGCATCTCCGTGAGCTTGGACCGGTTGCACTTGAAGTGGCCGTGGTAGACGGCGTCGAACCGCACGAGGGTCGTGAACAGCCGCACGTCGGCCTCGGTGATGGTGTCGCCGACGAGGTACCGGCGGTCCGCGAGGCGCTCGCTCAGCCAGTCCAGGCCCGCGAACAGGCGCTCGTAGGCCCGCTCGTACGAGCGCTGCGAGCCGGCGAAACCGCACCGGTACACGCCGTTGTTGACCTCGGTGTAGACGCGCTGCGCCACCTCGTCGATCTCGTCCCGCAGCGCGTCCGGGTACAGGTCCGGCGCCCCGGCGCGGTGGTACGCCGTCCACTCGGTCTCCAGGTCGAGCGTCATCTGCGCGAAGTCGTTCGTCACGACCATCCCCGACGGCACGTCGACGATCGCCGGGACGGTGATGCCGCGGGGGTACTCCGGGTCCCGGCGCAGGTAGGCGTCGCGGATGCGGGGGATGCCCAGCACCGGGTCGACGCCGCCCGGGTCGAGGTCGAAGGTCCAGGACCGCTCGTCGTGCGTCGGGCCGCAGACGCCCATCGAGAGCGCGTCCTCCAGGCCCAGCAGGCGCCGCACGATCACGGCCCGGCTGGCCCACGGGCACGCCCGGGACACCACGAGCCGGTACCGCCCGGGCTCGACGGGCCACCCGTCGCGCCCGTCCGCGGTGATCCGGGTGGTGATGTACCGGGTGTCGCGGTCGTAGTCCGCGCCGGGCGTGACGTACACGCCCGGCCGGTCGTGCGCGGCCGTGCCCGGCACGTCGGTGCCGGCCGAGGGGCGGAGGTCGTCGCGTCGTCCACCCGCCGATCATGCCCCGCGTCCGCCGCGCCCGCAGGAGGGCCGTGACCAGCGGGCCTGCGGTCGCAGGCGGCGCCGCCTACAGTGGCTGGGCGTCGGCCCGACGCCGGCCGCGGCCGGTGGCCGTGCGAGCAGCGGCACCGCCGCCCGACGACACGGGAGGGGACTGCGTGCAGCCGGTCCGACCCCAGCCGACCGACCACCCCCGCACCACCCGACGCGCCCGGCGCCTGTGCGTCGCCGCGCTCGCGGGCTCGCTCGCGCTCCTCGCGGCGTGCACGGACGGGACGCCGGACGGGTCGGGACGGACGGACGCCGCGACGTCGTCGCCGTCCCCGACGCCCACGGCCGCGACGCTGCAGGCGTCCCCGCCCCCCGCGACCGTGACCGACGACGACGCGGCCGTCGCGGCCGTGCAGACGTCGGCCGCGCTGTTCGCGTCCGCGCCGGTCGTCGTGCTCGCCGACGTCGCGGACGTGCCGGGTCAGCTGACGGCCGCCACGGCGGCCGTCGCCGTCGGCGCGCCCGTGCTGCTCACCGGCGCCGGTGCGGACGTCGCGGCGGAGGTCGAGCGGCTCGAGCCGCGGGCCGCGCTGGTCGTGGGCGCGGCCGATCCCGCCGTCCTGCCCGACGACGTCGACGCCGTCCCGCTGCCCGCCGGCGCGGACGCCGACGCCCTCGCGGACGTCACCGGGCGCCCCGTGGGCGCCGACACGCCCGTCGCCGCCGGCGGGGAGGCCGCCGCCGTGCGGGCGCTCGCCCCGGGTGACGTGGCGGTGCTGCGACCGCAGGCGGCCGACGGAGCGGCGGCCGACGGGGCTGCGACCAGCGGGACGCCGGCGGACGGCGGGTCCGGCGACACGGCCACGCCCGCGCCGAGCGGGTCCGCGACCACGTCCGCACCGGCCGGTCGGGACGACGCCGACGAGGACGGGCCGGCCCGGCTGCCCGCCACCGCGTCCCCGGCGACCGGCCCGGTCGTCCTCGGCCTCGTCGCCGGCCCGCAGCCGCTCGCGGCGCTCGCGACCCTGCGCGCCGCGGGCGCCGGCGTCCTCGACGTGCCCGGGGCGGACCCCCGGGCGACGGCGGCGTCCGTCGACCAGGTCGCCCAGGTGAAGCCGGCCGCCGTCGTCGCGCTGGGCGCGGCGTTCGGGCCCGCGGACCACCTGGCGCAGCGCGTCGCGACGGCGGCCACGGGTGTGCAGCTGCCGGGCGGCGGCCAGCTCGTGTTCCCCGCGGCGCAGGGGCAGCCGGGCAAGAGGTACGTGGCGCTGTACGGGACGCCCGGCTCCTCGGCGCTGGGCGTGCTGGGCGAGCAGGACGTGCCCGCCACGCTCGCCCGGGCGGAGCAGCACGCGGCGCCGTACCGGGCGCTGACGACCGACACGGTGGTGCCGATGGTCGAGATCATCGCGACGATCGCGTCCGCGGGGGCCGGTGACGACGGCGACTACTCCGCCGAGCGGCCCGTGGAGGACCTGCGTCCGCTGGTCGAGGCCGCGGGCGCGGCGGGCACGTACGTCGTCCTGGACCTGCAGCCCGGCAGGACAGACTTCGTCACGCAGGCCCAGCGCTACGCCGACCTGCTCGCGATGCCGCACGTCGGCCTCGCGCTCGACCCGGAGTGGCGGCTCGCACCCGACCAGGTGCACCTGCGCCAGATCGGCTCGGTGAGCGCCGACGAGGTCAACGCGACCGCGGCGTGGCTCGCGCAGTTCACGCGCGATCGCGACCTGCCGCAGAAGATGTTCGTGCTGCACCAGTTCCAGCTGCGCATGATCGGCGACCGGGAGCGGCTGGACACGTCGCACGACGAGCTCGCGACCGTCATCCACGTCGACGGCCAGGGCACCCAGCCGGCGAAGGCCGGGACGTGGGCGACGCTGCGCGCGGGCGCGCCGCCCGTGCACTGGGGCTGGAAGAACTTCTACGACGAGGACCAGCCGATGCTCGACCCGGTCCAGACGTACCAGGTGCAGCCCGTCCCGGACCTCGTGACCTACCAGTGACCCGGCGGCGCGCCCGCGTGCGCGGGCGGCGCCCTCGTGCCTAGCGTGGCGGGCATGACGGTCCCCACGCGCACGCTCCTCGACGGCCTCGAGCTGCCGGTCATCGGCTTCGGCACCTACCCGCTCAAGGGGCACGACGGGGTGGAGGCGGTCCGGTCCGCGATCGACGTCGGCTACCGGCTCATCGACACGGCGTACAACTACGAGAACGAGGGGTCGGTCGGCGAGGCGGTGCGCCGCAGCGGCGTGCCGCGGGACGAGCTCGTCCTGTCCTCGAAGCTGCCCGGCCGCTACCACCGGCACGACGACGCGGTGCGCGCCGTGCACGAGTCGCTCTTCCGTGCGCGCCTCGACCACTGGGACCTCTACCTCATCCACTGGCCCAACCCGAAGCAGGGGCTGTTCGTCGAGGCGTTCGCGACCCTGCTCGAGCTGCAGCAGGCCGGGCTGATCCGCTCCGTCGGGGTGTCGAACTTCCTGCCCGAGCACCTGCACGCCCTGCTCGACGCGACGGGCCGCGTGCCCAGCGTGAACCAGGTGGAGCTGCACCCGTACTTCGTGCAGCGCGAGCAGCGCGCGGCCGACGAGACGCTCGGCGTCGTCACGGAGGCCTGGAGCCCGCTGGGCCGCGGCTCGGACGTGCTCGAGGACCCCACGGTCGTCGAGATCGCGCGGGCGCACGGCGTCGGACCGGGCGAGGTGATCCTGCGCTGGGTGACGCAGCTCGGCGCGGTGCCGCTGCCGAAGGCGGCCGACCCCGAGCGGCAGCGCCGCAACCTCGGGGTGCTGTCGTTCACGCTCTCCGACGACGAGGTCGGCGCGATCACCGCCCTCGACCGGCCGGACGGGCGCCTGCAGGACCAGGACCCGGCGGAGTACGAGGAGTTCTGAGACCCGTCCGCCGTCGTCCGTCGCCCGGGAGGGATCCGCGGGTGCCACGATGACGCGGCGCGCGCGAGCGTGCCCCCGACCGGAGGAGTACCGATGACCGCACCCGTCCGCATCGGCGTCCAGCTGCAGCCGCAGCACGCCGACTACGCCCAGATCCGCGACGCCGTCCTGCGCGCCGAGGACCTCGGGGTCGACGTGATCTTCAACTGGGACTAGTTGCTGACCCAGAGTGGGTATAAGACTGCAGACGCTCGCGCCTCCCAATACACCGGCCGATTGAGGGCAGAGGCGCACGCGAACGCCTGCGCGGCTAGCGCAGCGCAGCGCAGCGACATATGGGAAGGAAGGCGCGTGGCGAACGACCCAACACCATGGCCAGAGCTCGAAGACGCGTTCAGCGGAGTCCTCATCAAAGTCCTTGCCGTCGAAGATGATCGACGTGCCTTCTTGGGTCGATACCTGAATGGGAACGTTGCACGGTTTCAATACGAGGATGAGGTCGAATTCGAGCGCGGTGACGTCATCGTGGCCAACGATCAGGCATGGAGGCTTGCTCCTTCAAAGTCGTGGCCCGACGACACGCGCATCGGGATCGTTAGGCGGATCACGAAGGACGCGGTAGTCGTCGACGGGCCGACCGGTCTCCAAATGCTCGATGGGCAGGTGGATCCGAACCTCCAAGTCGGAAACACGGTCCAATACGACGATTACAGTGGCATTCGGCAGGTGGTCTCATCAACGCCGTTGAGGCCGCGCGAGAACGACCTGGACGAGTCCCTCGCGGAATACCGCGCGAGCGTCGGGACGGGCGGAGAGTCCGGATTCCACTCGTTCGGGGGCTATAAGGACGTCATCGCCCGCGCTCGTGAACTGATCGAGACGCAACTTGAACGCCGTGAGGACTTAGATTCGATCGGCGCCCAACCGGTTCGTGGCGTCATCTTCACCGGCCCTCCCGGAACCGGAAAGACCCACCTCGCACGCGCGATTGCTGCGGAAGCTTCAGCGGAGTTCTACGTAGTCAGCGGCCCCGCGGTGGTCAGCAAGTGGGTGGGCGACAGTGAGCAGACGCTCAGGAGACTCTTTGAAGCAGCATCGAAGGATGATCGAGCGATTATATTCTTCGACGAGATCGACAGCATTGCCGCCAAGCGGAGCAGTGACTCGCAGGGCGACGCTAAGCGGCTCGTAGCACAGTTGCTAACGCTGCTGGACGGGTTCACGGAGACCGGCAACATCATCGTCATCGCCGCGACAAACCGTATCGAAGATGTCGATGAAGCTCTCCTTCGGCCAGGGCGGTTCGATTGGGAAATCGAATTCGGTCTGCCCAGCCGAGACGATCGCTTACAGATACTCCGCGTCCGGTCGGCTTCGCTATCGACCGAACAGGATCTCCCCTTGAACGAGTTGGCATCGATGACAGAAGGGTGGTCTGGGGCCGAATTGTCCGCTATCTGGACCGAGGCCGCTCTTGCGGCAGCGAAGGATCGGCGCCGTGCCATCTCGGCGGAGGATCTCGCTCTAGCATTTGAGCGCGTTGCTACCCGCCCGGAGCGCGTTCGATCCGGGGGAACTTCGTGAACATTCGTCAGTGGCCGTCGAGGTTCAGGAGGTGGCGCTTCGAGCGCCAGCGCTCGAAGCGTCTCAAGAGCGCGGCTGGGTCCCAGGCAGAGACCCCACCTTTGCGAGAGTTCGTCTACCTCGATGCGGTGAGTCTCCAGAGTCTTCTCGTGTCGCAAGCGATGACTATCCCCGAGTCGGTGATGCTTGCCGCGGGGCGCGGTAGCGAGGCGGAGATCTCGAGTTCCCTCTCGGCGGACGCTCTGGTAGGTAGTGGCGAAGTCGCCGCGCGCTATCAGACTATGAGTTCTAGCAGCCAAGAAGTATCACGCCGCGCGTTGATCCAGAGCTCATTCAAGGAGTTTCGAGAACTGCCGCTCGAGTTCAAATTGTCGGAGTTTGACAAGCGAACGGCCGGTGGCTTCAGCATGCTCTCCGAGTTTGGGGTGAAGGCTGACGGACTTCGTCGAGGCGAGTTGGTTGAGATCGAGGTCATCTTAGAGGTCGACCCGGTCTACAAACTCGCCGCGATGGTGTCGGAATACTCCGAGATGGCGAACGCGTACCCGCAGATGTTCGAAGGCGGAGTCTTGGGATTCCTTCGAGGCTCGCAGCCGATCATCAAGGTGCTACAGCGCTTTCTCGCTGGCTTGATTCCGATTCGAGCAACGGCCGCGAGTATCGTGGTGATCGAACATGAGGGTCAGGAGTACGTGGCCGAGTCCGGCTCCGCTGGCCCTGATGTGCGCGAGCGACCGTTGCGGATCGTGGGGGTCACGGAGCAGCAGAACTACTGGAAGGACGTGCGGCGAGTCCTCTTCTCGGACTCGCGCGTGAGGGTCCTCGGTCGTATTGCGCGCGATGGTCTACACGATTCGTGGACTCCGGTAAAGCTCGCCGACTTGTTCAGCGATGTCTCGCCCGACTTGGTTGACAATATCAATGCTATTGAGGCTCCGAGTGCAACTTCGACCACGAGCGGAGGATTCGACGGCAGCGGTCCAATGGTTGAGGCACTGCGCATGTACAAGGATCACCTTGTTGCCAATGTTCCCGGAGCACTCTGGCCGAGTGGAAGCGAGTTCGTTCTCTCGCTGCTTGGGGCAGGAGTCGAGACGGCAGCTCAGCAGAGGCAGGCGTTCGATGAGGTGCGAAGCATCACCTTGGCGAGCGCCGGCAGCGCCTCCATCTCGCCTGAGGACGATCTAGCCGCCCGTACTATGGCGCGCGCTGCTGCTGGAGTCAGCCTGTTCCCTAGCGCTTCCACGGGTCCGTCCGCGACCACCACCAGCGCAGAAGGCAACGGAACGCGCGGCGACCATGGGCGCTTCCTTGATATCGAGATCGTGGCGATCTACTGGTAGTAATCGGCAACGCTCCGTACCGGGGGCATGTCGGCCGCCGTTGGCTCGGCTCGCGCCACCCCGTAGAGCGGCTGCGGTGTGGCATCACATTGAGCACAATGAATTGGCCGGCAAGAGTTCCCACTATTCGCCTCCCACGTCCTCCCGCTGTATGAACGTCAACAGGCGATGAGTGTGCAGTGACGGTGCTGCGTTACGGGTCAGGTCCAACGAAGGAGGAGGTCAAGTGGAAGATCGAGTCAAGATCGCAGTGCAGTTGCAGCCGCAGCACGCGGACTACAGTCAGATTCGGGATGCATTGCGAAGGGCTGAGGATGTCGGTGTTGATATTTGTATGAATTGGGACCACTTCTTCCCCCTCAGCGGGGACCCGACGGCAAGCACTTCGAGTGCTGGACGATGCTCGGCGCGTGGGCGGAGCAGACGAGCCGCGTCGAGATCGGCGCGCTCGTCACGTGCAACTCGTACCGCAACCCGGACCTGCTCGCCGACATGGCGCGCACGGTCGACCACATCAGCGGGGGTCGCCTGATCCTGGGCATCGGCGCGGGGTGGTTCGAGCGCGACTACACCGAGTACGGGTACGAGTTCGGCACGGCGGGCGCGCGCATCGCCGACCTGGCCGAGGCGATGCCGCGCATCAAGGCCCGCTGGGCGGCGATGAACCCGACGCCGACGCGGGACATCCCCGTTATGATCGGCGGCGGCGGGGAGCGCAAGACGCTGCGGGTCGTCGCCGAGCACGCCGACGTCTGGCACTCGTTCGGCGACGCGGAGACGCTGCGGCGCAAGAGCGCCGTCCTCGACGAGCACGGCCGGGACGTCGGGCGGGACACGGCGTCCCTGGTCACCCGCTCGATCGGCGTCGACGGGTCGGACCCCGAGGACGTCGCCGACGAGCTGCTCGCGGCGGGCGTGCGCCTGTTCACGTGCAGCGCCGGCGGACCGGACTACGACCTGGGCCGCGCCGAGAGGTGGGTGCGCTGGCGCGACGCGCTGTGACGCGGTGGGCGCGGCGCGCCGAGGCGGACGCGCCGGGTCGCGCATAGGCTCGGGGCCGATGGACGACCCGCGGACCCCAGCACCGCAGGCCGAGGCACCCGCGGCCCCGACGCCCTGGTGGCGGCGGCCCCTGCGCCTCCGGTGGCCGCGCGCGTCGACGCTGGTGCTCGCGGTGCTCGCCGTCGTGGCGTCCGTCGTGTTCGGGGTCACGACCGCGTCCGTGCAGGCGTCCCTCGGGCCCCACCTGGCCCGCTACGACGTCACGACGGACGCGACGGTCACGATCGACCTCGGCCCGCTCGGCACGCTGCAGATCGACTCGCCGCTGCCGCTCACGCTCGGCGCACGCGCCACCGTGCAGGAGATCCCCGCCCAGTTCACGGAGGTGGACGAGGCGACGACGCTGCAGGCGCTCGGGGACGACCTGACGTCGTACCTGCAGTTCTTCGCCGGACCGGAGGCGGCGGTGCGCGACGTCGTGGTCGCGCTCGTCGCCGACGCCGCAGCCCGGTCCCTCCTCGCGCTCGTCGTCCTCGTCGTGGTGTGGTGGACCGGCCGCCTGCTCCTGGGCGCCGCCCGGCGTGCCGAGCTCGCGGCCCGGCTGGGCCCGTACCGGCGCCCCGCCGTCGCGGCGGGTCTCGCGGTCGTCACCGGGGCGACGGTCCTGACGTCGAGCGTCGCACCGCCCGACCGGCCGTCCGTGCGCACGGTGGCCTCCGCGGTCTTCGAGGGGACACCGCTCGCGGGTGCGCGCGTGACCGGACGTCTCGGCGGCGTGATCGACACGTACGGCGGGTACGCGGTCGACGCGTGGCGCCGCAACGAGGAGTTCTACGCCACCGCGGACGAGGCGCTCGCGGTCGCGTGGGCGGACCGGCAGGAGCAGGACGCCCGTGCGGCCGAGGACGCGGCACCGACGCCCGGTGCGTCGCCCGACGACCCCGCGGCCGACCCCGCCGCCGACCCCACGGCGGGCGGCGCTACCGACCCTGCCGCCGACCCCGTGGCCGACCCCGTGGCCGACGCCGGTGCCGGCGCCGCGGGGCAGGACGCCCCGCAGGAGGGAGCGACCGACGGCGCGGGGGTCCCGGGCGCGACGGCGACCGCCACCGCCACGGCGGCCGGAGCCCGCCCCTCGGACGCCGCGACGCAGGACGAGGTCGAGCCGGTGGTGCTGCTGGTGGTCTCGGACCTGCACTGCAACGTGGGCATGGCGCCGCTGGTCGGCACCCTGGCGCGCCTCGCGGACGTGGACGCGGTGCTCGACGCCGGCGACACGACGATGAACGGCACGTCGGTCGAGCAGTACTGCGTGACGTCCTTCGCGCGGGCCGTGCCCGCGGGCGTGCCGCTCGTGACGTCGCCGGGCAACCACGACTCGGCCGACACCTCGCGCCGGTACGCGCGCGCCGGGGCGACGGTCCTCGACGGCTCCGTCGTCGACGTGGCGGGGGTGCGGGTGCTGGGCGACCGCGACGTGAACGAGACCCGGGTGGGCGGCGGTACGACGTCCGCCGTGGACGAGACGCCCGGCGAGGCGTCACGTCGGCTCGCGGAGGTCGCCTGCGACGCCCGGGACGTCGACCTGCTGCTCATCCACACGCCGACCGTGGGGGACGACGCCCTCGAGGACGGGTGCGTGCCGGCGCAGGTCTCGGGGCACTACCACCGGCGCGTGGGCCCGGAGCAGGTCGGCCGGGGCGTGCGCTTCATCAGCTCGAGCACGGCGGGTGCGACGCTCGGCGAGCCGACCGTCGGGCCGCTGCGCGGTGCCGCGGAGATGACGCTCCTGCGGTTCGACCCGCGCGAGCGGCGCTTCCTCGACGTGCAGGTGGTGCAGGTGTCGCCGGACGCGACCGTCCGTGTCCTCGACCGCCAGCCGTGGCCCGAGCCGGCGCCCGAGCCCGGGTCGGGCGACGACCCCGAGCGGGAGGACGGGCCCGAGCAGGAGGACGGGGCGCAGGACGGGCTCGACCAGGAGGGCGGGTCGCAGGCGGTGGACCCCGCCGGCGGCGACCCGGGCACGGCGACGGGCACCGGTACGGGGGGCTCCGCCGGCACCGGGTGATCCCGGCGCCGGGGCGTACGAGGCGCGGGCAGGGTCTTGCGCTCGCGGCCGGGAGATGTTCGCCTGGTCCTGCGTCGGCGTCCGCAGGGGCGGTGCGCCGACGCCCGGGGGAGGAACGCGTGCGCCTGCCGTCCGTCGTCGTGCTGACCGTGCCGCTCGTCGCGGCGCTGCTGGTCGCGTCCGGGGCGCCCGCCGTCGCCGCGCCCGGCGAGGACGTGCTGCGCGCGGGGGAGACGCTCGCCGCGGGCGAGGGCCTGCGCGCGCCGGGTGGTGCGCACACCCTCGTGCTCGCGGCCGACGGCTCGCTGGGGCTGCACGGCCTGGGCGGCGAGGTCCGCTGGTCGTCGGGGCGCGGCGTGCCCGGCTCGACGCTGCGCACGAGCGAGGCCGGTGACGTCGAGGTGGTGGCACCCGACGGGACGGTCGTGTGGCGGGCGGGCGCGAGCGCGCCGGGCGGCACGCTGCGGCTGCGCGACGACGGCGCCCTCGTGCTCGAGGACGCCGCGGGTGCCGTCGCGTGGGAGAGCGGCACGGCGCAGCAGCCGGCCACCCGCTCCGGCCCCGTGCGCCTGGAGGCGGGCGACGTCCTGTCCTCGCCCGACGGCCTGCACAACCTCTTCGTCCTGCCCGACGTCGGCGTGCAGCTCATGGGTCCCGACGGCACCGTCCGCTGGACGCCCGGCACGGACGGCGCTGCCGTGGACGGGCGCCCGGCCACCGACGGCGCGGCGGCCGCGGACGGCCCGCGCGGCACGGACGGCGCCGACCCGGCGCCCTCGGGTCCGGCGGCCCCGGCGGTCGCCCTCGAGCTGCGGCGCGACGGCAACCTCGTCGCGGTCGACGAGGACGGCCGGTGGCTGTGGCGCAGCCGCACCGCGGGCCAGGGCGGGACGACCCTCTCGCTGCAGGACGACGGGAACCTCGTGCTGCTCGACGCCGGCGGTGCGCCGGTGTGGTCGTCGCGGACGCCGATCGGTCCCTCGGAGCTGGGACCGGGCGGCGAGCTGCGCGCCGGCGCGTCGCTGGGGTCGCCGTCCGGCCACCTGCGGGTCGAGGTGCTCCGGGGCGCCCTCGTCGTGTCGTACGACGGCGAGCCGGTCTGGACGTCCGGGACGACGACGGGAACGGCCGTGCGCCTGCAGCCGGACGGCGACCTCGTGCTCGTCGACGCGGCGGGCGCTGCGGTCTGGAGCACCGCGACCGCCGGCCGTGCCGGTGCGCGGCTGGTGCTCGAGGAGGCCGCCGCGGTGCTGCTGGGGCCGGTCGGCGAGGTGCTGTGGCAGGTGGCGGTGCCGGCCGAGGCCGTCGCGAGCGAGGCGCAGCCGGCCGACTGCGACCTCGTCGACGGGCCGGTCGCGCAGGCGGACACCGTGGTGACGCGCACCGGGTTCCGGGTGCACCCATGCCTCGCGGAGTCCGTCGACGCGCTCGTCGAGGCGGCACGCGCGGACGGCGTCGAGCTGCGGGGCGGCGGCTGGCGCAGCCCCGAGCAGCAGGTGGCGCTGCGGCGGGCGCACTGCGGGCCCACGGACTGGCACGTGTACGAGGCGCCCGCCTCGTCCTGCTCGCCGAGCACCGCCCGGCCGGGCTCGTCCCGGCACGAGCGGGGCCTGGCGATCGACTTCACGTCGGGCGGGCGGACCCTGGGCACCGGCTCCGCGGCCTACGCGTGGCTCACGGAGCACGCGGAGGACTACGGGCTGCGCAACCTGCCCGGCGAGCCGTGGCACTGGAGCGTCGACGGACGCTGACCCGCCTACCCTGGTCACCGTGACACCGGAGAGCCCTGCCCCGCTGACGGCCGTCGGCCAGGACTACCTCAAGGTGATCTGGGGTGCGCAGGAGTGGTCCGACGCCCCCGTGACGACCAAGCTCCTCGCCGGCCGGCTCGGCGTGGGCCCGTCCACCGTGTCGGAGACCGTGCGCCGCCTCGCCGACGCGGGCCTCGTGACGCACCGCCCGTACGGCGCCGTCGAGCTCACGGAGGTCGGCCGCGCGCACGCCGTGGCGATGGTCCGCCGGCACCGCCTGCTCGAGACGTACCTCGTCGAGAAGCTCGGCTACGCCTGGGACGAGGTCCACGACGAGGCGGAGGTGCTCGAGCACGCGGTGAGCGACCGGTTCGTCGAGCGCGTCGCCGAGCTGCTGGGTCATCCCGACCGCGACCCGCACGGCGACCCGATCCCGGGCCCCGACGGGTCGGTGCACCTGCCGGACGCACGGGTCATGTGGGAGGTCGAGCCGGGCGACTACGTGGTGGCGCGGATCTCCGACGCGGACCCCGAGCTGCTGCGCTACCTCGACGACGTCGGCCTCGTCCTGGACGCACACGTGCGGCTCGAGGAACGGCGGGCCGTCACGGGCGTGGTCAGCGTGGAGATCGGTGCCGACGCGACGGGCTCGGCGCGGGTGGAGCTGGGCGAGGTCGCCGCCAGCGCGATCTGGCTCGCGGAGCCCCTGCCGGCGTAGGCCCGGACGGGCGCTCCCGGTTGTCGGCGCGCCCGCGCGGAGCGGTAAGGTCGGCGGGTGCTGGCGAGCACGTTCCTCCTTCGACGCCGCGGCGAGACCCCTTAGGCCGGTCCCTCGCCGCGGTGCGCGTGGTGCCGGCTGACCCCCGACGAGACCCGCGGTGAAGGACGACCATGAGCCAGGCCCCCCAGACCACCCCCGACGACGTCCCCTTCCGGTACACCGCCGCGCTCGCGGAGCAGATCGAGCTCCGCTGGCAGGACGAGTGGGAGCGTCGCGGCACCTTCCACACGCCGAACCCCTCCGGCCCGCTGACCGACGGCGACGGCAACCACGCGGACCCGTCCGCGCGTCCGTTCTACGTGATGGACATGTTCCCGTACCCCTCGGGCGCGGGACTGCACGTCGGCCACCCGCTGGGGTACATCGCCACGGACGTCGTGGGCCGCTACCGGCGCATGTGCGGCGACAACGTCCTGCACGCGCTGGCGTTCGACGCGTTCGGCCTGCCGGCGGAGCAGTACGCGGTGCAGACGGGGCAGCACCCGCGCACGACGACCGAGGCGAACATCGCGATCATGCAGCGCCAGCTGCGCCGCCTGGGGCTGGCGCACGACCCGCGCCGCTCGTTCGCCACGATCGACCCCGACTACGTGCGCTGGACGCAGTGGATCTTCCTGCAGATCTACGGCGCCTGGTACGACGAGGACGCGGTCCGCCCGGACGGGGGCCGCGGCCGCGCGCGCCCGGTGTCCGAGCTGGTCGAGGAGTACGCGTCCGGCGCCCGCCCGCTGCCCTCCGACGTCGAGGGCGTGACCCCCGGCGCCACGTGGGCGGACCTCGACGAGGCCACGCGCCGGCGCGTCATCGACGCCCGCCGCCTGGCGTACCTGTCGCAGACGCCCGTCAACTGGGCGCCGGGCCTGGGCACGGTCCTGGCGAACGAGGAGGTCACCGCGGACGGCCGCTCCGAGCGCGGCAACTTCCCGGTGTTCCAGCGCAACCTGCGCCAGTGGAACATGCGGATCACGGCGTACGCCGACCGTCTGACGGACGACCTGGACCGCATCGACTGGCCCGAGAAGGTCAAGTCGATGCAGCGGCACTGGATCGGTCGCTCGACGGGTGCGCGTGTGCGGTTCGCCGTGCAGGGCGGCGGTGAGGTCGAGGTCTTCACCACGCGTCCCGACACGCTGTTCGGTGCGACGTTCATGGTGGTCGCCCCCGAGCACCCGCTGCTGGACGAGGTGCCCGCGGCCTGGCCCGACGGCACGCGCGACGCCTGGACCGGCGGCCACGGCTCGCCCGCCGACGCGGTCGCGTCCTACCGGGCCGAGTCCGCGGCCAAGACCGCGGTCGAGCGCCAGCAGGACGCGGGCCGCAAGACGGGCGTCTTCACGGGCCACCTCGCGGTGAACCCGGTGAACGGTGCGCTGCTGCCCGTGTTCACCGCCGACTACGTCCTCATGGGCTACGGCACCGGCGCGATCATGGCCGTCCCCGGCGGGGACGAGCGCGACTTCGCCTTCGCGCAGGCCTTCGAGCTGCCGGTCGTGCACACGGTCGACGCCCCGGAGGGCACCCCGAGGGCGCGCGGACCGGTGACGGCGTCGTGATCAACTCCGCCAACGACGAGATCGACCTGAACGGGCTGCACGTCGCCGAGGCCAAGGAGCGCGTCGTGGCCTGGCTCGCCGAGCGCGGGGTGGGGGAGGGGACGGTCACGTACCGCCTGCGCGACTGGCTGTTCAGCCGCCAGCGCTACTGGGGCGAGCCGTTCCCGATCGTCTACGACGAGGACGACAACCCGGTCGCGCTGCCGGAGTCGGCGCTGCCGGTCGAGCTGCCCGACGTCCCGGACTTCTCCCCGCGCACGTACGACCCCGACGACGCGGACTCCGAGCCGGAGCCGCCGCTGGGCCGCAACGAGGACTGGCTGTACGTCGAGCTCGACCTGGGTGACGGCCCGAAGCGGTACCGCCGCGACGCCAACACCATGCCGAACTGGGCGGGCTCGTGCTGGTACCACCTGCGCTACCTGGACCCTCGGGCCGACGACGCGGTCGTCGACCCCGAGCTGGAGCAGTACTGGCTGGGCCCCGGTCACGGGCACCAGGACGCGGGCTCCGTGGGCGGCGTCGACCTGTACGTCGGCGGCGTCGAGCACGCCGTGCTGCACCTGCTCTACGCGCGGTTCTGGCACAAGGTGCTCTACGACCTGGGCCACGTGCGCAGCGCCGAGCCGTTCCACAAGCTCTTCAACCAGGGCTACATCCAGGCGTACGCGTACACCGACGACCGCGGCGTGCACGTGCCGGCGGCCGAGGTCGTCGAGGACGAGTCGTCCCCGACCGGCTTCAGCTACCAGGGCGAGCCCGCGCACCGCGAGTACGGGAAGATCGGCAAGTCGCTGAAGAACGTCGTCTCGCCCGACGAGATGTACGAGGCGTACGGCGCCGACACCCTGCGGGTCTACGAGATGTCGATGGGTCCGCTGGACCTGTCGCGACCGTGGGAGACGCGGGCCGTCGTGGGCGCGCAGCGCTTCCTGCAGCGCCTGTGGCGCAACGTCGTGGACGAGCAGACCGGCGAGCTCGTGGTGTCGGACGACGCGCCGACGACCGAGACGCTGCGCCTGCTGCACCGCACCGTCGCGGACGTGCGGGAGGACATGGAGGCGATGCGGATCAACACCGCCATCGCGAAGCTGATCGTCCTCAACAACCACCTGACGACGCTCGAGCGCGCACCCCGCGCGGCCGTCGAGGCCCTGGTCGTCATGGTGGCGCCCGTCGCGCCGCACATCGCGGACGAGCTGTGGTCGCGGCTCGGCCACGAGCGGTCGGTCGTGCACGCGCGCTTCCCCGAGGCCGACCCCGCGTACCTGGTCGAGGACACGGTCACGTGCGTCCTGCAGGTGGCGGGCAAGGTGCGCGGCCGGGCCGAGGTCGCGCCGTCGGCGAGCGACGACGAGCTGCGCGCGATCGCGCTGGCCGACCCCGGCGTGCTGCGCGCGCTCGACGGTCGCGACGTGCGCACGGTGATCGTCCGTGCGCCGAAGCTCGTCAACGTGGTGCCCGCCTGACCGGGCGCGCAGCACCGCACCCGCGCCGGGTCGCGGTGGTGACGGACTCGACGGCGGCCCTGCCGCCCGCCCTCGCGGCGGCGGCGGGGCTGACCGTCGTGCCGCTCGACGTCACGATCGACGGGGTGCGCCACGTCGAGGGCGTGGACGTGACGCCCGCGCAGCTGCTGCACGCGCTCGAGCGGGGCGCGCGCGTCACGACGTCCCAGCCCCCGCCCTCGGCGTTCGCGGCGGCGTACGAGCGCGCCGCCGCCGCCGGCGCGCGGGAGATCGTCTCCGTGCACCTGTCCGGCGAGATGTCGGGCACCGTGCGCTCGGCGCGCACGGCGGCGACCGTGAGCCCGGTGCCGGTGCGCGTCGTGGACTCGGGGACCGTCGCGCTGGGCCTCGGGTTCGCCGCCCTCGCGGCCGCACGGTGCGCGGCGACGCCCGTCGCACCCGCCGCGGTGGATCCCGAGCGGCAGCGCCGCCGGCGGCCGGCACCGACCCTCGGGCGCCGTCGGGTGCTGCCACCCGCGTGGCCGGACGTGGACCGTGTCGCGGAGGTCGCCGCGGCCACCGCGGCGAGCACCCGGACGTGGTTCCTCGTGGAGTCGCTCGAGCACCTGCGACGCGGTGGCCGGCTCAGCGCGCCGGCGGCGGCGCTCGGCACCGTGCTCGGGCTGCGTCCGCTGCTGGCCGTGCAGGACGGCCGCGTCGTCGTGGCCGACAAGGTGCGCACGCGGCGCGCGGCGCGGGAGCGCCTCGAGCAGGTCGCCGCGGCCGAGGTCGGGGCACGGGGGGCGGTGCGCCTCGGCGTCCACCACGCGGGTGACCCCGCGGCGGCCGAGGCCCTGGCCCAGCGGCTCACGGGGCACGCCGAGACGGTCGAGGCCGTCGTCGCGGACGCGGGGGCGGTGCTCGGCGCGCACGCCGGACCGGGGCTGCTCGCGGTCGTCGTCGCCGACGCCTGAGGTGGCCGCACCGGCGCCGCCCGCCCACAGCCCGGCGCTCCGGCGGCGCCGTCCACGCGGGGCCGGGTGGTCGGCGGACCGGGCGGCGTCGTCGCCCTAGCGTCCCCGCGTGCTCTCCCGCGACCGTCCCGCCCCGCCGTCGCGCACCGGCTCTCGGTGCTCGCCGCGGGCGCCTCCCCGCCCCCGCCGGGTCCGAGCGCGACCTGGCCGGATGGTCGTCCGCGCTGAGCCGGGCCGCGCAGGACGCCGCGGCGACCGGGGTCGCGTCCACCGACGAGGGTGCCCGGTGGGACGACCTCGTCCACGGCACGGCGACCACCGGCACGGCGACCACAGGCACCGCGTCCGCCGGCGGCGCGTCCACCGACGAGGACGACACGTGGAACGCCGGGGACCGGGTCCCTCCCGCGGGCGCCGTGGTGTCCTGGGGCCTCGCTCCGCTCCGGACCACCACCGTGGGCGGGAGCACCACCGGACGGCGGACGTCGTCCGGAGGTGGCGACGCCGGCGCGGGGTCGGCGTCCGCGGCCGGCGGATGGGTGCCCCGCCCCGCGGTCGCGCCGCTCGCCGCGGGGGCCGCGCGTCCGGACGCGCCGGTCCGGACCGTGCGTGCGCTCGCGGACGTCGCGGCGGGCGCGGCGGCGGCGGGCGAGCGTGACGCACGCGGGTACGACGAGCGGGAGGGCGAGGGTCACCGCGACCGTCGTCGCGACCGCGACCGCGACCGCGACCGCGACCCCGTCCGGTTCCGGTGGGCCGTCACCCCCCGCGCCGCCGCGGTCGCGGGCCTCGCGGTGGCGCTGCTGGCCGGTGGCGTGGCGCTGCGTGCGTCGACCGCGCCACGGACCGATGCCGTCGAGGTGCTGCGACCGACGGCGTCGTCGACGAGCCCGGACGCGGTCGGCACTCCCACGGCACCGGCGGCACCGGGTGCCGGCACGGCCGTCGTGCACGTGGTCGGGGCGGTCGGCGCGCCGGGTCTCGTCACGCTGCCCGCGGACGCCCGCGTCGCGGACGCGGTGGCGGCCGCCGGCGGCGGCACCGACGGCGCGGACCTCGCGGCGCTGAACCTGGCGCGCGTCGTCGTGGACGGCGAACAGCTGCACGTGCCGCGCCAGGGCGAGGCACCCGCGCCAGCCGGCGCCGAGGGCGTCGCGCCGCCGGCAGCACCGTCTGCCGACGCCCGCGTCGACCTCAACACGGCGGACGCCGCGGCGCTCGACGCGCTGCCCGGCGTCGGGCCGGTGCTCGCCCAGCGGATCCTCGAGCGGCGTGCCCGGGGACCGTTCACCTCGGTGGACGAGCTCGACGACGTGAGCGGCATCGGGCCCGCCGTGCTCGAGCGGCTGCGTCCCCTGGTGCGGGTGTGAGCGGCGCGCGCCCCGCGCGTGCGCGGTCGGGCCCGGGACGGGCGGCGCGCACTGCGACATCCCGCGCGCCGGCCCCGACGCCCGTGCCGCGCGTGCCGGCCGCCACGCGCGTGCCTCGCGTGCCGGACCTGCCGCTCGTACCGCGCGCGCCTGTGCCGGGCAGGCGCCGGCAGGCCGCCGCGGACCCGGCCCCGCCGGACGCTCCGCGCACCGACCTGCGGCTGCTGCCGTCGGCCCTCGCCGCGTGGGCCGCGGCCGCGTGGGTCGTGCTCGCTCCGGGCCCCGCCACGGTCGCCGTCGGCGCCGTCGCCGTACCGCTCGCCGTGGCGCTGCTCCTCGGGCCGCGCCGCGCACGCCGGGCGCGGACCACGCCCGCGGTCCTGCTCGCCACCGCCGTGGCCGCGTCCGTCCTCGTCGCCGGCGGCCTGCAGGAGGCCGCGTCCCGGCCCGCCGGGCTGGTGGCCGCGGCACGGGCGGGGACCGCGGTCGAGGTCGTCGGACGGGTGGCGGAACCGCCGCGGGTCCGCAGCGGGGGAGCGGGGCCGACGCGCACGCACGTCCCGGTCGTCGCGGCGGAGGTGCGCGAGGCGGCGACGGGCCGTCTGATCGCCGCGGACGTGCCTCTCGTGCTGCTCGTGGAGGCAGAGCCGGACCACGCCGGGCCGGCGGGCGGCGACCTCCCGCCGCTCGGCACGCGGCTGGTCGCGCAGGGCCGCGCGCGGCCGGGGCAGCCCGGCGACCGGGCGGCCGCCACCGTCGCGCTCGTGCGGCCGCCGACCGTCTCGAGCCGACCCGGCCCGTGGTCCGCCTGGTCGGCCGCGGCGCGAGGCCGTGCGACGGCGCTCGCCGCCGCGCTGCCCGGCGACGCCGGTGCCCTGCTGCCGGGGGTGACCGTGGGCGACACGGCCACGGTGCCCGACGACCTGGCGCAGGCGATGCGTGCGGCCGGCCTCAGCCACCTGACCGCCGTGTCCGGCGCGCACTTCGCGCTCGTCGGAGCGCTCGTGCTCGGCGTGGCGGGCGCGGTCCGCGCGCCCGTGCCCGTCCGCGCGCTGCTCGTCGCCGGTGCCGGCGCGGCGCTCGTGCTCGTGGTGGGCCCCGCCCCGAGCGTCGTGCGCGCCGCGGCCATGGGTGCCGTCGGGCTGCTGGCCCTGCTCGCCGGCCGCCGGTCCGTCGGGCCCGCGGCGCTGTGCACGGCGGTCGTGGTCCTGCTGGTGCACGACCCCTGGCTCGCCCTCGCCCCGGGCTTCGCGCTCTCCGTGGCGGCCACCGCGGGCCTGGTCGCCGTGGGCCCGCGTCTGGTGGCCCGGTGGTCACCCTGGTGCAGGCGGACCGGTGCCGCGGCCCTGGCCGCACCCGTCGCCGCACAGCTCGGCTGCCTGCCGGTGGTCCTCGCGCTGTGGCCGACGCTCGGGGTCTGGTCGGTGCCCGCGAACCTCGTCGCGGCGCCCGTGGTCGCGCCCGCGACGGTGCTCGGTCTGGCGGCTGTGCTCGTCGCGCCCTGGTGGCCCGCGGGGCGGAGGGGCTCGCGGCGGTGGCGGGGGCCGCCTGCTGGTGGATCGGTACGGTCGCGCGCACCGGCGCGGCGCTGCCGGCGGCGACGGTGCCCTGGCTGCCGGGTCCCCTGGGTGTGGTGGCCGCGGTGCTGACCGCCACCGCGGCGGCCGTCCTGCTCGTCCGGCGCGGCGCACGTCGTTGACGTCACCGGCCTCGCACGCGTCGGCGGGCCGGCCGCGCCTGCGGCACCGGAGGTGTCGGTGCCGTCCGGCACACTGGTGGCGTGCCGCCCCGTCCGTCGTCCCGCTCGTCCGCGCGCTCGTCGTCCTCGGGGCGGGGTGGGCGCGGCTCCGCGCCGGCCGGTGTGCCCTGGACGCAGGCGGAACCGGCTCCCGTGGTGCTCGTCTCCGGACCCGAGGAGCTCCTCGCGGAGCGTGCCGCCGAGCGCGTCGTGGCACGCGTGCGGGAACGTGACCCGGACGTCGAGGTCGCGCGCGTGGACGCCGCGCAGTACACGGCGGGGGAGCTGGCCGTCCTGACGAGCCCGTCGCTGTTCGCGGAGGGCAAGGTCGTCCTCGTCGAGGGCGTCGAGCGGGCCGGCGACGCGCTGCTGCTCGACGCGGAGGCGTACCTGGCCGCACCCGTGCCGGACGTCGTCGTCGTCCTGCGCCACGCGGGCGGCCAGCGCGGCAAGCGGCTGCTCGACGCGGCACGCGCCGCGTCCGTGCCGACCGTCACCTGCGAGACCGTGAAGTCGGACGCCGACAAGGCTGCCTTCGTGCAGGACGAGCTCGCGCGAGCTGGCCGTCGCGCCGACGCCCGAGGTGTGCGCGCGCTGGTCGACGCCGTGGGCTCGGACCTGCGCGAGCTCGCGGCCGCGTGCGCGCAGCTGGTCGCCGACACCACGGGCCTGATCGGCGAGGAAGCGGTGCAGCGGTACCACGGCGGCCGGGTCGAGGCGACCGGCTTCCAGGTCGCCGACGCGGCGGTCGCCGGTGACGCCGGCCGAGCGGTCGCGCTCCTGAGGCACGCGCTGGCGACCGGGCTCGACCCGGTCCCGGTCGTGGCCGCCCTCGCGGCGCGGCTGCGCACCCTGGCGAAGGTGGGAGCCGTGCGGGGGCGCGGTGCGGCGGCGGCCCGGGAGCTCGGGATGGCGCCCTGGCAGGTCGACCGCGCGGCGGCCGACCTGCGGCGGTGGACGCCCGAGGGGCTGGCCACCGCGATCTCCGCGGTCGCGCAGGCGGACGCCGAGGTGAAGGGCGAGGGGCGGGACGCCCGGTTCGCCGTGGAGCGTGCCGTGCTGCGCGTCGCGGCGGCCGTCGAGCGCTGACGGTGCCGCGGCGCCACGCGGGGGCGTCAGCGGTCGGCGTCCGCCGAGCCGTGCGCCGTCGCGCTCACCGTCCGACGAGCCGCGCCCCGGCGCGGTCGAGGACGCCCGCCCGCTCGATGAGGTTGCCCTGGAAGAGGGTCAGCCCGAGGTCCCGCGCGTGCCGCAGCGTCTCCTGGGTCTCGACGTACTCGGCGACGAGCAGGGCGCCGAACGAGCGGGCGACACCCACGACGGGGTGCCCCTCGACGTCGAGGTCGCGCACGTCGATCTTCACCACGTCCGCGAGGGGGAGCAGCCGCCGCTGGTCGGGCCGGTCCACGAAGGACGGCAGGGCCACGCGGAACCCGCGCTCCCGCAGGCGGCGGATCCCGGCGAGCACCTGGCCGTCGACCTCCGTGGCGCTGCTGACCTCGATCACGAGCCGGTCCGGCCGCGCCGGCAGCTCGAGCTCGCCCACGAGGTGCGCCCGGGGGCAGCGCACGAACAGCAGACGCCCGTGCGCGACGCTCTCCAGGTCGGCCCGGCCGAAGGTCGCCCGCAGCACGTGCTCGGTCGCGCGCTCGTGGTCGCGCCGGCCCCAGCCGCGTGCGACGTCGGCGTGGTGGCCGGGCGCGCGGTAGGAGAACTGGTAGCCGAACGGGCGGCCGTGTGCGGTGTAGATCCCCTGCCGGGCGACGAGCACGGGACGGCGCGCCACGTGCTCCTCCCACGCGCGCCGCAGCTCGCGGGGGATCGCCGCGTCGACCGCAGCCCCCAGCTGCGCGAGCGCGGACTCGCCGGCATCGGGTGTCATGGCGACTATGACACCACAAGTCTCACCGTGTGATCACCCTTCCCCAGGGTGGAATCGACGGATCCGCCGGTCAGCCGTCCGCGCGGTTCACGCGGGTCCTCCCGGTGTGTCACCCTTGCCGCGACGCCCTCGGCCTGGCGAGGGCGTCGAAGTCCCCGCCCAGGCGCCGAGCCCTGACAGGAGAACGACATGAAGTCCGTCGCCAGCGCCCTCGCCGCTCTCGTGATCGCCGGATCCCTCGCCGCAAGCGTCCCCGCGGTCACCGCGTCGTCGGTGTCGCTCAACGGCGGTGCCAGCGGCTGCTGCAAGGACGCCGTCTGACCGGAGCACCCGCCGGCGGGGCGCCCGCGACGTCGCGAGGCGCCCCGCCGGGTCCTGCCCTGCGTCCCTGCCGACGCGCCGTCGACTCGCCGCTGTGAAGGTCTGGCGCCGAGCGGCGTCACACGTACAATGACTTGCCATGTCGACCATCGGTGACCGCGTGCGCGAGGCACGCCTGGCGGCCGGGCTGTCCCAGACGGCCCTCGCCGGGAACGCGTTCTCGCCCAGCTACATCTCCCTCATCGAGGCCGGGCACCGGGAGCCCACGGACGCGGCACTGACCGTCCTGGCCGAACGGCTCGGCACCACCCTCGAGTTCCTCAAGCACGGCGACGACGGGCCCAACGAGGCGCGTACCCGCCTCGAGCTGGACTACGCGCGTCTCGACCTCGCGAGCGGCGACCCGGCCGGCGCGGTCCACCGCATCAAGTCCCTCGACCTGGCGGTCGTCACGCCGACCCTGCGCTCCGAGGCGCTGACCACGCTCGCGCGTGCGCACGAGATGAGCGGCGAGCTCGAGGCGGCCATCACGATCCTCGAGCCGCTGCTCGCCGAGACCCAGGGGCGCAACGACCAGCTGCGCGCGGCCGTGCTGACGACCGCGCTCGTGGGCTGCTACCTGGAGGCGGGCGACCTGCACCGCGCGGTCGAGGTGGGCGAGCGCACGCTGTCCGACCTCGACCAGGCGGACCTCGTCGGCACCGACGAGCACCTGCGCCTGGCGTCCACGGTCCTGTGGGCGTACGTCGAGCGCGGGGACCTGATGTACGCGACGCACCGTGCCGCCGAGCTCGTGCGTCTCGCGGAGTCCCTCGGCACGCCGCGCGGGCGCGGGTCGGTGTACTGGAACGCGGCACTCGTGGCCGAGCAGCGCCGCGACTACGAGCTGGCGCAGCGCTACACGGAACGGGCCCTGGCGCTGCTCTCGGAGGGGGAGCCGGACCGCGACCTGCCGCGCCTGCGTGTGAACTACGCGTGGCTCCTGCTGCGCTCGGAGCCGGCCGACCCGCGTGCGGCGCTCGAGCAGATCGACCAGGCCGAGCCGGGCCTGTCGGCGGTGGGCTCGACCCTCGACGTCGCACGCCTGCAGGTCGAGCGCTCGCGCGCGCACCTGCTGCTCGGGACCCGGAGGCCGCGGAGGCCGACGCCCGCGCTGCGCTCGCCGCGCTCGGGGACGCCCCGCGCCTCGAGGCCGCGACCGCCCACCTCGCGCTGGGGGACGTCCTCGACGCCCGCGGCGACCAGGACGGTGCCGCCGCGGCGTACCGGTGGGGCGCGGACATGCTCGGGATGATGGCGGCGACCCGCCACTCCGCGGGCGTGTGGCGTGAGCTCGGGGACCGCTACCTGCGACGCGGGGACGTGGACGAGGCGGCGCGCGCGTACGACCGGGCGCTGCGGGAGGCGGGCTTCCAGCCGTCGCTCCCGACGGGGATCCCGCACCAGACCTGGTCGCTGGGCTGACGGCCGGCGACCACACGCGACGAGGGCGTCACCCCCGCGGGGTGACGCCCTCGTGCGTCGACGTGCTGTGCGGCTGAGCCGGTGCGGTGCGCCGGCCGGCCTGCGGGACGTCAGAGGCCGTTGACGGACTTCGCCAGCGCCGACTTGCGGTTGGCCGCCTGGTTGGCGTGGATGACGCCCTTCGACACGGCCTTGTCGAGCTTGCGCGTCGCGACGACGAGCGCCGCGGCAGCGGCGTCCTTGTCACCGCCGGCGACCGCCTCGCGGACGCGACGGATGTACGTCTTCAGCTCCGACTTGACGGCCTTGTTGCGCAGGCGCGCCGTCTCGTTCGTGCGGATGCGCTTGATCTGGGACTTGATGTTCGCCACGTGTGGACTCTCTGGTGTGGTCGCCGAAGCGATCTGACAGGTCGTAGAGGGCGTGCGCAGCGCCGGGACTGGGGCGTGGGGACACCCGCGGGGAACGGCCTGCGCTGGTGCCCGCCGACCCGGGCGGACACGCGGATCAGGATCCTACCAGCCGTGCAGGCGAGCGGCGGCACGGGCCACCCGTTCGAACACCGAGCGGTCGAGCGCGGCACCCTCGCGGCGCACGGCGTGCGCAGGCAGGCGCAGCACGCGGTCGAGCCGGACCTCGCTCGGCCGGCGCCGCGCGTCCCACCCGCCGGTGCCGACGTCGGTCCACACCCGCCCGTGGCGGGCCTCGTCCGCGGCGTCGCGGTCGTGGTCCTGGCTGCTGAGCATGAGCGCCACGAGCGTGCGCCCCTCGCGCGCGAGGACGAGCACCGGACGGTCCTTGCCGCGCGCGGGGTCGTCCTCGTAGGGGACCCACGCCCACACCACCTCGCCGGGGTCCGGGTCACCGTCCGCGGCAGGGGCGTAGGTCGGGCGCACCGGCCCGGGCGTCGCCGCGCTCCGGCCCCGGCGGGCGGTGCCCGGCGCGCGCGGCGTCCGGCGTGCCGGTCGGAGCACCCCTCGTGCGACGGCCCGAGCACGGACGTCCAACGGCGCGGGCTCACGGGCGCCGAGCGTAGCGGGCGTACCCCGGGCACGGGTCCGGCGCAGCCCGTCCGCCGCCCCGTCGGCACGGCGCCGTGCCGTAACGCGGCGGTGACACGGCGGGGCTAGATTCGCGGCCATGGCGGACCTGTTCGACGACTACCCGGCAGGGCCGGCCTGGGACGAGATGATCGGCCCCGACGGCGACGTCCACGCCGCCTACCGCAACGTGCACGCGGCGCTCGCGCAGCTGTCCGACGGCGAGCTGCGCGCCCGAGCCGAGACGCTGGCCCGCTCGTACCTGACGCAGGGCGTCACGTTCGACTTCGCGGGGGAGGAGCGCCCCTTCCCGCTCGACGTCGTGCCGCGCGTCCTCGGAGGGGACGAGTGGGAGCACGTCGCGCCGGGGGTGCAGCAGCGGGTGCGCGCGCTCGAGGCGTTCCTCGCGGACGTGTACGGCCCGCAGAAGGCCGTCGCGGACGGCGTCGTCCCGCGGTCGGTCGTCGTCTCCTCGACGCACTTCCACCGGGCGGCGCGGGGCGTCGAGCCGCCGAACGGCGTGCGCGTCCACGTGTCCGGCATCGACCTCGTCCGGGACTCGCTCGGCGGGTGGCGCGTGCTGGAGGACAACGTGCGCGTGCCCTCCGGGGTCAGCTACGTGCTGTCGAACCGGCGCGCCATGGCGCAGACGTTCCCGGAGCTGTTCACCACGCTGCGCATCCGCCCGGTCGCGGACTACTCCCGGCGCCTGCTCGCGGCGCTCATCGCCGCGGCGCCGGCGGGCGTCGACGACCCGACCGTCGTCGTCCTGACCCCGGGCGTCTACAACAGCGCCTACTTCGAGCACACCCTGCTGGCCCGCACGATGGGCGTCGAGCTCGTCGAGGGCCGTGACCTGTACTGCGCGGGCGGGCGCGTCTGGATGCGCACGACGCAGGGGCGCCGGCGGGTGGACGTCATCTACCGGCGGGTCGACGACGAGTTCCTCGACCCCGTGGCGTTCCGCTCCGACTCGCTGCTCGGGTGCCCCGGGCTCATGACGTGCGCGCGGCTCGGCACGGTCACGCTCGCGAACGCGGTGGGCAACGGCGTCGCGGACGACAAGCTGCTGTACACCTACGTGCCGGACCTCATCCGCTACCACCTGGGCGAGGAGCCGATCCTCCCGAACGTCGACACGTGGCGGCTCGAGGACCGCGGTGCGCTCGAGGAGGTGCTCGACCGGCTCGACGAGCTGGTCGTCAAGCCCGTCGACGGGTCCGGCGGCAAGGGGCTCGTGGTCGGGCCGACGGCGTCCCCGTCCGAGCTCGACGCGCTGCGCGCCCGGCTGCGGGAGGACCCGCGGGGGTGGATCGCGCAACCGGTCGTGCAGCTCTCGACCGTCCCGACGCTCGTCGAGGACGGTCTGCGCCCCCGGCACGTGGACCTGCGCCCGTTCGCGGTGAACGACGGCGAGTCGGTCTACGTGCTGCCGGGCGGGCTGACGCGCGTGGCGCTGCCCGAGGGGCAGCTGGTCGTCAACTCCTCCCAGGGCGGTGGCTCCAAGGACACGTGGGTGCTCGGGGGCGCGTACCGCGCCGCGCGCAGCAGCACGGGCAGCAGCAGCCGCAGCCCGTCGCGCAGGACGCGTCCGTGCCGATCGACTCCAGCCCCCAGGACGCCCGCGTGCAGGTCATGCAGCAGCAGCAGCAGGCGACGGGCGGTGGGACGTGCTGAGCCGGATCGCCGAGTCGCTGTTCTGGATCGGTCGGTACGTCGAGCGGGCGGACGACACCGCGCGTCTGCTCGACGTGCACGTGCAGATCCTCCTGGAGGACCCGTGGGCGGAGGAGGACGCCGCCTGCCGCTCGCTGCTGTCGGTCATGGACCGTCCGGCGCCGCCGCCCGACGTGGACGTGGGCCGCGAGCACGTGCTCGACGTCCTCGCCTACGACCGGTTCTCCCCGTCGGCGATCGCGGGCGCGCTCGTCGCGGCCCGCGAGAACGCCCGGCGCGCGCGCGAGATCGTCTCCACCGAGCTGTGGGAGTGCCTCAACGCGACGTGGAACCAGCTCCCGACGCACATGCGGCCCACCCGCCCGCACGACTACTTCACGTGGGTGCGGGAGCGCGCCGCGATCGTCGCCGGGATCATGGACGGCACGACGTCGCGCGACGAGACGTGGTCCTTCATGGTGCTCGGGCGCTCGATCGAGCGGGCCGACATGACAGCCCGGCTCCTGACGACACGCGCGCTCGCGGGCTCCGCCGGGCCCGGCTGGACCACGCTGCTGCGCTCGTGCGGTGCGCACGAGGCGTTCCTGCGCACGTACCGCGGCACGGCGCCGGACGAGCGGGCGGCCGGCTTCCTGCTGCTGGACCGGCTGTTCCCACGGTCGATCGTGTCGGCCCTCAACCAGGCCGAGGCCTGCCTGACGGCGCTGGAGCCCGTCGCCGACCGCGTGGGCGTCGACGACGCCCGCCGCCACCTCGGCCACGTCCGTTCGAACCTGGAGTACCGCCCGCTGATGGAGATCCTCGACGACCTGCCGCGCGAGATGGAGCTCGTCCAGCGGGCGTGCTCCGCGGCGTCCGACTCGGTGCGCGGCCGGTACTTCCCGACGGGTGCGGAGCTGACGTGGGTCGGGGAGGCGCTGTGAGCCGGCTGCACGTGGTGCACACGTCGACGTTCCGGTACGCGCAGCCGGTGCAGGCGTCGTACAACGAGGCCCGCATGACGCCGCTGTCGCAGCCCGGGCAGCAGGTGCTGTCGTCGCGCCTGGAGGCGCAGCCGCACACCTGGTCCCACGAGTACCGCGACTACTGGGGGACGCACGTCACGGCGTTCGAGGTGCTCGCACCCCACACGGGCCTCGTGCTGACGGCCGAGCACGTCGTGGAGGTCGCGCCGCGCCCGTCGCGCTCGCTGGACGTCGGGTGGGACCTGCTGCACGGAGCCGAGGTCCGGGACCGGTTCGCCGAGCTCCTGGCCGACGGTCCGACGACGACCGTGCCGGACGAGGTCGTCGCCCTGGCGCGCGCCGCCGCGGACGGGCTCGCGCCCGCGGCCGCCGCCGAGGCGGTGTGCCTCGCCGTGCGCGACGGGCTCGAGTACGTCCCCGGCGTGACGACGGTGCACACGCCGGCGGCGGAGGCGTGGGCGCGCCGCACGGGTGTGTGCCAGGACATGGCGCACCTCGCCCTCGGGGCGCTGCGCTCGGTGGGCATCCCGGCGCGGTACGTCTCGGGGTACCTGCACCCGGACGCGAGCGGCGAGATCGGGCGCACGGTCACCGGCGAGTCGCACGCGTGGGTCGAGTGGTGGACCGGGGAGTGGTGCGGCTTCGACCCCACGAACCGGGTCGCCGTGGGGGAGCACCACGTCGTGCTGGGGCGGGGCCGGTCCTACGACGACGTGCCGCCGCTGCGCGGCATCTACGCCGGTCCGCCGACCGAGGACCTCGTCGTGCAGGTGCGCATCACGCGCGAGGCCTGACCTGCGGCGTCGCGGCTCGTGCGGCCGTCAGGGGGTCGTGCGCTCGGCGAGCATGTGGTCGAGCGCCTCCCGGCTGCCCTGCACGCGCACGCCGCCGTCGTCCGCCCCGCGGCGGCGCCACAGCAGCAGCGCGAGCTGCTCGGCCGGTCCCGCGACGACGACGTCGGGCTCCGTGGACACCTCCGGCGCCGCCTCGAAGGTCCACGCGCGGGCGACGTCCTCCGCCTCGACACGGACCCGCACGGGCAGCGGCGCCATGCGGCCCAGCCGGACCTGGCGGGGCTGCATGACGGTGACGAGCTCGTCGACGGTGTCCGCCCAGAGTGCCGCGGGCGACGGCGCGGGCACGCCCGCCGCCGTGCGCAGGTCCCAGAGGTGCACGAGCGTCTCGTGCACCTGCCGGCGGTGCCAGAACGCCACCGGTCCCGGCCCGACGAGCGTGCTGGTCGTCGCGTCGGGGTCCAGCGCGCCGAGCGTCTCGCGCAGCTCCCGCGCGCACCCGTCGTACAGCTCGTCGAGGACGAACGGACCGCGCCCGAGCGGCACCTCCCGCGTGCGCGCCGCCTGCGCCGCCGCCCAGTGGTGGATCCGCGCGAGGTGCACGACGAGGTGGCGCACCCGCCACCGCCCGCACCAGGGCACGCGCGCCTCCGGGTCCGTCCGCCGGGCGGCGTCGAGGAACCGCGCCTGCAGGTCGGCGAGCAGATCGAGGTAGGTGGCGTCGACCCCGGGCGGGCGCGGAGCGGCACCCGCGGGGACGGGTGGGGCCGACAGGTCGCTCGTCATGGGAGCATGGTGGTACCGACCCCTGACACCGAGCCAGACCCCGCGCCCGGTGCCGTCGGACCCAGACGAACCCTCGTGCCGGACGCGGCACGGACCAGAACCGGGAGCTGAGAGAGCGCGTGTCCCCGATCCCGAGCGCCGCCGCCGCGGCTCGCATCGCCCCGGCGGCGACGACGCCCGAGCTGCTGCGCAACTTCTGCATCATCGCGCACATCGACCACGGGAAGTCGACCCTGGCCGACCGCATGCTGCAGCTCACGGGCGTCGTCGAGGCGCGCGCCATGCGCGCGCAGTACCTCGACCGGATGGACATCGAGCGCGAGCGCGGCATCACGATCAAGTCGCAGGCCGTGCGCATGCCGTGGGAGGTCGACGGCACGCCGTACGCGCTCAACATGATCGACACCCCGGGGCACGTGGACTTCACGTACGAGGTCTCGCGCTCCCTCGCCGCCTGCGAGGGCGCGGTGCTGCTGGTCGACGCGGCGCAGGGCATCGAGGCGCAGACGCTCGCGAACCTCTACCTGGCGCTCGAGAACGACCTGCAGATCATCCCGGTGCTGAACAAGATCGACCTCCCCGCCGCCCAGCCGGAGAAGTACGCCGAGGAGCTCGCGGGGCTCGTGGGCGGCGAGCCCGAGGACGTCCTGCGCGTCTCGGGCAAGACGGGCGAGGGCGTCGAGGCGCTGCTCGACCGGATCGTGCGCACCGTGCCCGCGCCCGTGGGTGTCGCGGACGCGCCCGCCCGCGCCATGATCTTCGACTCCGTGTACGACACCTACCGCGGCGTCGTGACCTACGTCCGCGTGGTCGACGGCCGGCTGGACCCGCGCGAGCGCATCGCGATGATGTCGACGCGCGCCACCCACGAGCTGCTCGAGATCGGCGTCATCTCGCCCGAGCCGGTCCCGACGAAGGGGCTCGGCGTCGGCGAGGTGGGCTACCTCATCACGGGCGTGAAGGACGTGCGCCAGTCGAAGGTCGGCGACACCGTCACCAACCAGGCGAAGCCGGCGACCGAGGCGCTCGGCGGCTACTCCGACCCCAAGCCCATGGTCTTCTCGGGCCTCTACCCGATCGACGGCTCGGACTACCCGGCGCTGCGCGACGCGCTCGACAAGCTGAAGCTCAACGACGCGGCGCTCAACTACGAGCCCGAGACGTCGGTCGCGCTGGGCTTCGGGTTCCGCGTCGGGTTCCTCGGCCTGCTGCACCTGGAGATCATCCGGGAGCGCCTCGAGCGCGAGTTCGACCTCGACCTCATCTCGACCGCACCGAACGTCGTGTACGAGGTCGTGCTGGAGGACCGCACGCGCGTCGAGGTCACGAACCCCAGCGAGTTCCCGGGCGGCAAGATCCGCGAGGTGCACGAGCCGGTCGTCAAGGCCACGATCCTCGCCCCGAGCGAGTTCATCGGCGCGATCATGGAGCTCTGCCAGTCCAAGCGCGGCGACCTCAAGGGCATGGACTACCTGTCCGAGGACCGCGTCGAGATGCGCTACGTCCTGCCGCTCGCCGAGATCGTCTTCGACTTCTTCGACCAGCTGAAGTCGCGCACGCGCGGGTACGCCAGCCTCGACTACGAGCCCCTGGGCGACCAGGTCGCCGACCTCGTCAAGGTCGACATCCTGCTGCAGGGCGAGCAGGTCGACGCGTTCAGCGCGATCGTCCACAAGGACAAGGCGTACGCGTACGGCGTCATGATGACGGCGAAGCTCAAGGAGCTCATCCCGCGCCAGCAGTTCGAGGTGCCGATCCAGGCCGCCATCGGCTCGCGGATCATCGCCCGCGAGACCATCCGCGCGATCCGCAAGGACGTCCTCGCCAAGTGCTACGGCGGCGACATCACCCGCAAGCGCAAGCTGCTGGAGAAGCAGAAGGAGGGCAAGAAGCGCATGAAGACGATCGGCCGGGTCGACGTGCCGCAGGAGGCCTTCATCGCCGCGCTCTCCTCGGACGGTGCGGGCTCCGGTGGCGGCAAGGACGCGAAGGACGCGAAGAAGAAGTGACGGTGCGGGCATGAGCCCGGCCCTGCCCGAGGGCGACGTCCCGCCGCCCGACGGTGCGCTGCCGGCGTCGGTCGTGGCGCGCTCGGCG
Source organism: Cellulomonas sp. JZ18 (assembly GCF_009720485.1). Taxonomy (NCBI): domain Bacteria; kingdom Bacillati; phylum Actinomycetota; class Actinomycetes; order Micrococcales; family Cellulomonadaceae; genus Cellulomonas; species Cellulomonas sp. JZ18. The sequence continues at coordinate 1,514,279 of NZ_CP045245.1, forward strand.
GGCCGCGCGTTCGGCGTCTACCTGCACGTGCCGTTCTGCGCCGTGCGGTGCGGCTACTGCGACTTCAACACCTACACGGCGACGGAGCTCGGCGGTGGCGCGAGCCTGGCCGCCTACGCGTCGACGGCGCTCGAGGAGATCGCTCTCGCCGACCGCGTGCTGCGGGGGGCCGGTCTCCCGGCCCGGCAGGTGTCGACCGTGTTCGTGGGTGGGGGCACGCCCACGCTGCTGCCGGTCGACGACCTCGTGCGGATGCTCGACGGCGTGCGAGCGACGTGGGGCCTGGCACCGGGAGCCGAGGTGACGACGGAGGCGAACCCGGACTCGGTGACGCCCGACGGCCTGCGCCGGCTCGCCGCGGCGGGGTTCACCCGGGTGTCCTTCGGCATGCAGTCGGCGGTGCCCCACGTCCTCGCGACCCTCGACCGCACGCACGACCCGCGGCGCGTCCCCGACGTGGTGCGCTGGGCCAGGGACGCGGGCCTGCGCGTGTCGCTCGACCTGATCTACGGGACGCCGGGCGAGACCCTGGACGACTGGCGCCGCAGCCTCGAGGTCGCGCTCGCCACCGGGGTCGACCACGTCAGCGCGTACGCGCTGGTCGTGGAGCCGGGCACCCGCATGGCGGTCCAGGTCCGCCGGGGCGAGCTGACCCTCCCCGACGAGGACGACCAGGCGGCGAAGTACGAGCTCGCGGACGAGCTGCTCACGGCCGCCGGCCTGCGCTGGTACGAGGTGAGCAACTGGGCGCGCACGCCCGCGGACGCCTCGGCCCACAACCTCGGGTACTGGCGGGGCGACGACTGGTGGGGCGTGGGCCCGGGCGCGCACAGCCACGTCGGCGGCGTGCGCTGGTGGAACGTCAAGCACCCGCGCGCGTACGCGGACCGCCTGGCGTCCGGGCGCAGCCCCGCCGCCGGCCGTGAGGTCGTCGACGCGGGGACGGCGGCGCTCGAGCACGTCATGCTCGGGGTGCGCATCGCCGAGGGCCTGCCCATCGGCGAGCTCGCGCCGCCGGCACGGGCCGCCGTCGCGGGTCTGGTCGCCGACGGCCTCGTCGACCCGCGTGCGGCCCTGGGCATCGACGGGACGCGGCGCGTCGTCCTGACCCGCCGCGGACGGCTGCTCGCCGACGCCGTGGTCCGCACGCTCGCGGCCTGACGGCGGCACGGCGCGAGCACCTCGTCCGGGCCGCAGCCCGGGCGGTGCGCGGACGCGCCGAGGTCGCCGTGCTCGGGGCGAGGGGCAGAACCGGCGCGGGGACCGCGTGACAGCCATCACCGTCCGGGCCTGGGAATGGATCCGCGCTGGGTCCGGTTGAGAGTCGTGAGGGCAGCGCGACGGCCCCGGCGAGCACCTCCGCGAGCAGGGCGGACCGCGTGACCGTGGTCACCGGCGGCAGGGTTTGCGTGGGGGGCTGGGTTCGCGTAATGTTCTCTAGGCCCGCCCGGCAGGGAGGCACGGACACCGTGATGGTGGCCGGTCCCGCGGAGCAGGGCACAACCCCGGTTCGGATCACCCAGGCGCTGTGCGCGTCGGGGTGTGAGGTGCGGGTGGGTCGTTTCTTGCGTGTGCTGGTCGTTTCGGCGGTCGGGGTGCGGGGAATGGCCTGGTAGCGTGGAAATCGTTGCTGGAGAGGGAATTGTGTCGGCCGTTACGGCGGTCGGGGCGAGGAATTCTTCTGGTACGGTGGAAACACAACGGCAGTCCTGCTGGAAACGGTCACCTCGGTGGTCGGGGAAAGCGTAAGGGTCTGCTAGGGTGGATGAGCCTCCTGCGGGAAGCCCGAGAGGGTGGATCGAGGATGAGCGTCTGTTCCTTGAGAACTCAACAGTGTGCCAAGTAGTCGATGCCATTTGTTTGGTGTCGAGCCCAGATCGTGATCCGCGTCCCCGTGGTGATGGTCTGGGGTAGAGACCAGTTTCGGCCCTGCTTCGTGTGGGGTTTCTTTGTGTGTCTGTTGCCTGCCGGGTTCGCCTGGTGGGTGGCGTGTGACATTTACGGAGAGTTTGATTCTGGCTCAGGACGAACGCTGGCGGCGTGCTTAACACATGCAAGTCGAACGGTGAAGGTCAGCTTGCTGACCGGATCAGTGGCGAACGGGTGAGTAACACGTGAGCAACCTGCCCTCCACTCTGGGATAAGCCTTGGAAACGAGGTCTAATACTGGATACGAGGCGCCCGGGCATCTGGAGCGTCTGGAAAGATTTATCGGTGGGGGATGGGCTCGCGGCCTATCAGCTTGTTGGTGGGGTGATGGCCTACCAAGGCGACGACGGGTAGCCGGCCTGAGAGGGCGACCGGCCACACTGGGACTGAGACACGGCCCAGACTCCTACGGGAGGCAGCAGTGGGGAATATTGCACAATGGGCGCAAGCCTGATGCAGCGACGCCGCGTGAGGGATGACGGCCTTCGGGTTGTAAACCTCTTTCAGCAGGGAAGAAGCGCAAGTGACGGTACCTGCAGAAGAAGCGCCGGCTAACTACGTGCCAGCAGCCGCGGTAATACGTAGGGCGCAAGCGTTGTCCGGAATTATTGGGCGTAAAGAGCTCGTAGGCGGTTTGTCGCGTCTGCTGTGAAAACCTCAGGCTCAACCTGGGGCTTGCAGTGGGTACGGGCAGACTAGAGTGCGGTAGGGGTGACTGGAATTCCTGGTGTAGCGGTGGAATGCGCAGATATCAGGAGGAACACCGATGGCGAAGGCAGGTCACTGGGCCGCAACTGACGCTGAGGAGCGAAAGCATGGGGAGCGAACAGGATTAGATACCCTGGTAGTCCATGCCGTAAACGTTGGGCACTAGGTGTGGGGTCCATTCCACGGATTCCGTGCCGCAGCAAACGCATTAAGTGCCCCGCCTGGGGAGTACGGCCGCAAGGCTAAAACTCAAAGAAATTGACGGGGGCCCGCACAAGCGGCGGAGCATGCGGATTAATTCGATGCAACGCGAAGAACCTTACCAAGGCTTGACATGCACCGGTAACACTCAGAGATGGGTGCCCCGCAAGGTCGGTGCACAGGTGGTGCATGGTTGTCGTCAGCTCGTGTCGTGAGATGTTGGGTTAAGTCCCGCAACGAGCGCAACCCTCGTCCCATGTTGCCAGCGGGTTATGCCGGGGACTCATGGGAGACTGCCGGGGTCAACTCGGAGGAAGGTGGGGATGACGTCAAATCATCATGCCCCTTATGTCTTGGGCTTCACGCATGCTACAATGGCCGGTACAAAGGGCTGCGATACCGCGAGGTGGAGCGAATCCCAAAAAGCCGGTCTCAGTTCGGATTGGGGTCTGCAACTCGACCCCATGAAGTCGGAGTCGCTAGTAATCGCAGATCAGCAACGCTGCGGTGAATACGTTCCCGGGCCTTGTACACACCGCCCGTCAAGTCATGAAAGTCGGTAACACCCGAAGCCGGTGGCCCAACCTCTTTGAGGGGGGAGCCGTCGAAGGTGGGACTGGCGATTAGGACTAAGTCGTAACAAGGTAGCCGTACCGGAAGGTGCGGCTGGATCACCTCCTTTCTAAGGAGCATCTGGCACGTGCCTGCGCCTGTCATGGGTGTGGGTGGGTGTCCAGGCCCATGCCTCCACCGCCAGTGTGTGGGGGTGGTGCTCGAGGGTGGAACGTCGACTACGGCCGGCTTCGCGCTGGCAGATGGCCTAGTACGCCTCGTCGTGCTGCTGGGGAGCTTGTCTTCCTGGGGGTGTGGTGGGGGAGGGAACGGTTGGTCTGCTGGTGGTGGGGTCGGCCTGGCACGCTGTTGGGTCCTGAGGGAACAGCCCGCTTGTCGGGGTGTTGCTTCGGGGTCGCGAAGGTCTGCTGCTGCGGGTCCTGGTCCTGGTGTTGTGCCGGGGTGGGGGTCGGGTGGTGGGCTGGGTGGGCCTTCGGGTCTGTCGGTGGGTGTCGAACCGCCTGTGCACGCCAGTGGTGTGTGGGGGTAGGCGTGCCTGGTGCCGGCGGGGTCCGGTGGTTGCTTGAGAACTGCACAGTGGACGCGAGCATCTTTGAATGATCTTTGTGGTCAAGTTTATAAGGGCACAGGGTGGATGCCTTGGCACCAGGAGCCGAAGAAGGACGTAGTAGCCTGCGATAAGCCTCGGGGAGTTGGCAAACGAACCGTGATCCGAGGATGTCCGAATGGGGAAACCCCGCCACAGTCATGTGTGGTGACCCGCACCTGAATATATAGGGTGCGTGGAGGGAACGCCGGGAAGTGAAACATCTCAGTACCGGCAGGAAGAGATATTCCGTGAGTAGTGGCGAGCGAAAGCGGATCAGGCCAAACCGTGCGTGTGTTCAAGCCGGCAGGCGTTGCACGTGCGGGGTTGTGGGACCCGTCAGCTGATACTGCCGTGTCAGCAGGGAGTCAGAAAGTCGCGTCATAGTCGAAGGGCATTGAAAGGCCCGGCACAGAGGGTGGTACCCCCGTAGACGAAATGGCGTGGCCTCCCGATGGGGATCCCAAGTAGCTCCGGGCCCGAGAAACCCGGAGTGAATCTGCACAGACCACTGTGTAAGCCTAAATACTACCTGGTGACCGATAGCGGACAAGTACCGTGAGGGAAAGGTGAAAAGTACCCCGGGAGGGGAGTGAAATAGTACCTGAAACCGTGTGCCTACAATCCGTCGGAGCCTCCTTAGCAGGGGTGACGGCGTGCCTTTTGAAGAATGAGCCTGCGAGTTAGTGGTACGTGGCGAGGTTAACCCGTGTGGGGAAGCCGTAGCGAAAGCGAGTCCGAACAGGGCGTGTCAGTCGCGTGCTCTAGACCCGAAGCGAAGTGATCTAGCCATGGGCAGGGTGAAGCGCGGGTAAGACCGCGTGGAGGCCCGAACCCACCAGGGTTGAAAACCTGGGGGATGACCTGTGGTTAGGGGTGAAAGGCCAATCAAACTTCGTGATAGCTGGTTCTCCCCGAAATGCATTTAGGTGCAGCGTCACGTGTTTCTTGCCGGAGGTAGAGCTACTGGATAGCCGATGGGCCCCACCAGGTTACTGACGTTAGCCAAACTCCGAATGCCGGTAAGCCAGAGCGTGGCAGTGAGACTGCGGGGGATAAGCTCCGTAGTCGAGAGGGAAACAGCCCAGACCACCAGCTAAGGCCCCTAAGCGTGTGCTAAGTGGGAAAGGATGTGGAGTTGCACAGACAACCAGGAGGTTGGCTTAGAAGCAGCCACCCTTGAAAGAGTGCGTAATAGCTCACTGGTCAAGTGATTCCGCGCCGACAATGTAGCGGGGCTCAAGCACACCGCCGAAGCTGTGGCATTCACACATCGTGACAAGCCTTCGTGGTTCAGTCGTGTGGATGGGTAGGGGAGCGTCGTGTGGGCGGTGAAGCCGCGGGGGAACCCAGTGGTGGAGCCCACACGAGTGAGAATGCAGGCATGAGTAGCGAAAGACGGGTGAGAAACCCGTCCGCCGAATGACCAAGGGTTCCAGGGCCAGGCTAATCCGCCCTGGGTAAGTCGGGACCTAAGGCGAGGCCGACAGGCGTAGTCGATGGACAACGGGTTGATATTCCCGTACCGGCGAAGAACCGCCCATACCGAGCCCGGTGATGCTGACCGTCCGAGCCGGTGCACCGTCCCTTCGGGGACACCGCACCGGGGAGCACGGGACCCGAACCGGTAGTAGGTAAGCGTGTTAACAGGGGTGACGCAGGAAGGTAGCCCAGCGTGGCGATGGTAGTCCACGTCCAAGGCCGTAGGGCGAGGTGCAGGCAAATCCGCACCTCACGTAGCCTGAGAACCGACGGGTACCGCGTATGCGGGAAATGGGTGATCCTATGCTGCCAAGAAAAGCCTCGACGCGAGGTTCTAGCCGCCCGTACCCCAAACCGACTCAGGTGGTCAGGTAGAGAATACCAAGGCGATCGAGAGAATCGTGGTTAAGGAACTCGGCAAAATGCCCCCGTAACTTCGGGAGAAGGGGGCCTCAAGCGTGTACCGGTTCGCCCGGGAAGCGTGGAGGGCCGCAGAGACCAGGGAGAAGCGACTGTTTACTAAAAACACAGGTCCGTGCGAAGTCGCAAGACGATGTATACGGACTGACGCCTGCCCGGTGCTGGAAGGTTAAGAGGACGGGTCAGCACGCAAGTGCGAAGCTCAGAATTTAAGCCCCAGTAAACGGCGGTGGTAACTATAACCATCCTAAGGTAGCGAAATTCCTTGTCGGGTAAGTTCCGACCTGCACGAATGGCGTAACGACTTCTCCGCTGTCTCAACCGCGAACTCGGCGAAATTGCACTACGAGTAAAGATGCTCGTTACGCGCAGCAGGACGGAAAGACCCCGGGACCTTTACTATAGCTTGGTATTGGTGTTCGGTGCGGCTTGTGTAGGATAGGTGGGAGACTGTGAAGCCGGCACGCCAGTGTCGGTGGAGTCATCGTTGAAATACCACTCTGGTCGCTCTGGACATCTAACCTCGGTCCGTGATCCGGATCAGGGACAGTGCCTGGTGGGTAGTTTAACTGGGGCGGTTGCCTCCTAAAATGTAACGGAGGCGCTCAAAGGTTCCCTCAGCCTGGTTGGCAATCAGGTGGCGAGTGCAAGTGCACAAGGGAGCTTGACTGTGAGACTGACAGGTCGAGCAGGGACGAAAGTCGGAACTAGTGATCCGGCGGTGGCTTGTGGAAGCGCCGTCGCTCAACGGATAAAAGGTACCCCGGGGATAACAGGCTGATCTTGCCCAAGAGTCCATATCGACGGCATGGTTTGGCACCTCGATGTCGGCTCGTCGCATCCTGGGGCTGGAGTAGGTCCCAAGGGTTGGGCTGTTCGCCCATTAAAGCGGTACGCGAGCTGGGTTTAGAACGTCGTGAGACAGTTCGGTCCCTATCCGCTGCGCGCGCAGGAAACTTGAGAAGGGCTGTCCCTAGTACGAGAGGACCGGGACGGACGAACCTCTGGTGTGCCAGTTGTTCCGCCAGGAGCACGGCTGGTTGGCTACGTTCGGAAGGGATAACCGCTGAAAGCATCTAAGCGGGAAGCCTGCTTCAAGATGAGGTTTCCACGCCCTTCGGGGTGAGAGGCTCCCAGATAGACCACTGGGTAGATAGGCCGGATGTGGAAGGCAGGACCAACGACTGCCGCAGCTGACCGGTACTAATAAGCCGACAACTTGACACACTTCATTCTTTGCTACGCGTCCACTGTGCGGTTCCCGAGAAATCAACGGGTCCACGACCTGCTTGACAATCTCGACCGTGTTACGGCGGTCATAGCGAAGGGGAAACGCCCGGTCCCATTCCGAACCCGGAAGCTAAGCCCTTCAGCGCCGATGGTACTGCACTCGCCAGGGTGTGGGAGAGTAGGACGCCGCCGGACAACCATTCCACGAAGGCCCACCCGACACCGGGTGGGCCTTCGTGCATTCCCGGCACCTTTCGCGTCATAGCTTCTCCGAGACCGTCCGCACCCTTACCGGTTCTTCCACCCCGCTGGTCCGCTCCGGCACGGCTTCGGAGGCTCACCGAGCTCGGCATCGTGTGCTCGCTCGCCCGGCACGGTCCCCGCCGTCACGGGCCGCCTGCACGCGCCGTGAACGCGCGTCCCGCAAGCCGAACCCGTGCCGCCACCGGCACGTGCGAACAGTCGGCGCGTCGCGGCCGATGCGCGTGCGAGTGCACGCGCATGAGCGGGCGGCGTGAGGCGGGCGCCGGGCCGCCATCGACGTAGGCCACGCAGACCCTCAGCTCGACGTACTCGCCGCCGGCGTCGTGACGGCGTCGCTCCGCGCCTCAGGCTGCGGCGCCCACGAAGCGCACCGACACCGGGTAGCGGAACCATGCCCCACGCGCGGCGGCGACCGCCGCGACGACCTGCACGACGACCGCGGCGACGGCCACCACGTACGGGACCGCGTCGAGCGCCGCCGGTCCGGCGACCGCGAGCAGCGCCGTCACGAGCAGCAGGCCCAGCGCGGTGATCTGGAAGTTGAGCGACTCCCGGGCGTGGTGCGCGACGAACTCGTCCCGCCGCCGCCACGCCAGCCAGACGAGGAGCGGTCCCACGAACAGGAGCAGGAGGGGCAGCAGGTGCGCGAGGACCGCCCAGGTCCTCGCCGACGGCGCCTCGTGGCCGGCGCCGGGCGCCCCGCCGTCCGAGGTCACCGGACGAGCTCGAGCGCGAAGGGGTAGCGGTGCCGTGCCCCCGTGCTGGCGGCCACGGCGGCGAGGACCGCGAGGACGAGAGCCGTGATGCCGAGGCCCACGCGCGCGATGGCTCCGACCACGCCGACGAAGGGGAACTCCTCCACGATGCGAGCGGCGACGAGCGCCACGAGGACCGTGAGCTGGAAGTTCAGCGCCGAGCGCGCCTCCTGAGCCACCACGTGGTCGGTGCGGCGGTGCAGCAGCCACACGACGAGCGGCGCGACCCAGCCGAGGAAGAAGTAGGCGACGATCCCACCGAGGTGCGCGAGCACCGCCCATGTCGCGGGCGACGTCGCTCGGGCCGGTGTCGCGTGCGGGTGGTCGTCGTGCACGGCGGTCTCCCTCGGGCTGGCGGGCGCCCGCGGCGCGCACGAGGGCTGCGCCGGCTGCGGGACGCCCGCGGGCGTTATGTCCGGCTCGTAGGGTAGCGTCGCGGCGGCGCACGGGTGCCCGGGGCGCCGGCCGGGCTTGACACGGCTTTCGGCGTGTCGGTTCGCTGACCTGCGAGGGCGCGCTCGCGTCCGTGGACCAGGAGGACCCCCATGAGTGAGAACCCCGGCGGGCCGTCGCCCCGCGACGACGACGCGGGCCGACCGGCACCCGGGCCCGGTGAGCCGGGCGCCTACCCGCCCCCGCAGCAGCCCGACGCCGCGGGCGCGCCGGGGGCAGCGGGGTACCCGTCGCCGGCCCCCGGTGCGTACTCGCCGCCGTCCGGTGGCTACCCGCCCGCGGGCGGCTACCCGCCGCCTGCGCCCGGTGCTGCCGGTGCCTACCCGCCGCCGGGGCAGTCCCCGTACGGTCCGCCCGCGGGTGGCTACCCGCCTCCCGGGCAGGCGTACGGCCAGCCCGCCGGGGGTACGGGCAGACGCCGTACGGGCAGACGCCGTACGGGCAGCCCTACGGCGCCGGTGCACCTCGGGGCACCGGGATGGACGTCGGCGCGGCCTTCTCGTGGGCCTTCAGCAAGTTCGGGCAGAACTGGGTGGCACTCGTCGTCGGCGGGCTGGCGTGGGCGGTCGGCATCGTCGTCGTCTCGCTGCTCGCCACCGTCGCGTTCGGGGGCGTGGGGGCGGTCCTGCAGGGGACGGGTCGTGAGCCGGGGCCCGGCCTCGCGATCGGGTTCGGCGTCGGCAGCATCGTGGTGGGCGCCGTGTCGGTGCTCCTCGGCGCCCTGTGGGTCGCGTCGTACGTGCGGGCCGCGCTGCGCATCGCGGACGGCCGGACGCTGACGATCGGGGACATGTTCGACCTGTCGCAGGCCGTTCCGGTCTTCGTCGTGGGGCTGCTCGTCACGGTCGCGTACCTGCTCGCGAACCTCACGTGGATCTTCGCGCCCCTGGTGATGCTCGCGGTCGTGTACTTCGTGTACTTCGCCGTGCACTTCGTCCTCGACAAGGGGCAGTCGGCGATCGAGGCGATCCGTTCGAGCGTGCAGCTGCAGACGCGCGAGATCGCCTCGACGGTGCTCGTGGTGCTGCTCGCGTGGGTCGTCTCGGCTGTCGGCGCCGCACTGTGCGGCGTCGGCGCGCTCGTCGGGACGCCGGTCGCGATCCTGCTCTCCACGTACGCCTTCCGGCGCCTGACGGGCGGACCGGTCGCGTCCTGACCCGTGGCGTGGCACGACGACGCCCCGCCGGCGCGAGGCGGCGGGGCGTCGTCGTGCGTCATGCCGTGACGAAGTCGATCAGCTCCTCGACCCGGCCCAGGAGGCTCGGCTCGAGGTCGGCGTAGCTGCGGACGGAGCGCAGGATGCGGACCCACGCGCGGGCGACGTCCGCCTGGTCGTCGGCCGGCCAGCCCAGCTCGCGCAGGATCCCGCGCTTCCACTCCGTCCCGCGCTCGATCGTCGGCCACGCGGTCAGCCCGAGGCGCTCGGGACGTACCGCCTGCCAGACGTCGACGTAGGGGTGGCCCAGCACCAGGACGGTGCCGGCGGGGGCGGCCCGCACGACGTCGGCCGCGATGCGGCTCTCCTTGGACCCGGGCACCAGGTGGTCGACGAGGACCCCGACCCGCCGGTCGGCGGTGGGGCGGAAGTCGCGCACCGCGTCCGCCAGGTGGTCGATGCCGTCGAGCAGCTCGACGACGACGCCCTCGACGCGCAGGTCGTCGCCCCACACCTTCTCGACCAGCTCGGCGTCGTGCTTGCCCTCGACCCAGATGCGGCTGCCGCGGGCGACGCGCGCGGGGGCGTCCGGGACCGCCACCGAGCCGGACGCGGTGCGCGCGGGCCGCGCCGGCGCGGAGCGCGCGACGGGCGGCACGAGCACCACCGGCTCGCCGTCCACCCAGAACCCCGGTCCGAGCGTGAAGGTGCGGGTGCGGCCGCGGCGGTCCTCGAGCACGACCACGTGCTGCCCGCCCGACTTCTCGACCCGGACGACCGCGCCCACCCAGCCGGTCTCGACGTCCTCGACGACGAGACCCTTCTCGGCGGGCTGCTCGCGCGAGGTGCGGGCGGGCCGGTGGTGGCGGGTCGGACCGGCGGAGAGGACGTCAGGGCCGTAGCGGTCGTGGCTCACGGCGGCACGGTAGCCGCCGGTCCCTCGACCGGCACGCAGCGGACCCGCGCGTCGCGGGGAGCGCGCGGGCGGGGTGCCACCGTGACGCGGCCGTCACGGTGGCGCCGTGCCGCCTGTCCGTGGCTCGGCGTAGAATTGGCACTCGCGGCAGGGGAGTGCTACCGGCGCGGCGCCCGCACCGCGGGGCGCGGCACCGCTCCCCGCGGCGGGCAGCCGTCGCCGCCGCGACGGCCGCCGGCACGGGGCCGCCCGAGACGCACGGGAGGAGGGACCATGAGCGAGGACCGCCGGCTGGACGTGCTCCGCGCGATCGTCGAGGACTACGTCGCCACGCGCGAGCCCGTCGGGTCACGCGCGCTCACCGAGCGGCACGCCCTCGGGGTCTCGCCCGCGACGATCCGCAACGACATGGCCGCGCTGGAGGACGCCGGGCTCATCGTGCAGCCGCACACGTCGGCCGGTCGCGTGCCGACCGACCTCGGGTACCGGGTGTTCGTGGACCGGTTGTCGGGCGTCAAGCCGCTCTCGGCCGCCGAGAAGCGCGCGATCGGCACGCTGCTCGAGCAGGCCGTCGACCTCGACGACGTCATCGACCGCGCGGTGCGGCTGCTCGCGCAGCTGACCCAGCAGGTCGCGGTCGTGCAGTACCCGTCGCTGCGGCGTTCCGCGCTGCGGCACGTCGAGCTCGTGCCCGTCGGCGCGCGGCACCTGCTCGTCGTCATCATCACGACCACCGGGCGCGTCGAGCAGCGCACGCTCGAGCTGCCGGAGGACCTCGACGAGGTCACAGTGGCGCGCCTGCGCGTCCGCCTCAACGTCGCCGCGGCGGGCCTGCGCCTCGCCGAGCTCGACCAGGCGCTCGAGGCGCTCCCCACCGAGTTCGCGGCCGACGGTGCCACCCTCGCCCGCGCCGTCGTCGCGGCGGTCGCCGAGACGCTCGCGCAGGAGCGGGAGGAGCGCGTCGTCGTGGCCGGGGCCTCGCACCTGGCGCGCACCGCGGGGGCCGACTTCCCGCACACCATCGGCCCGGTCCTCGAGGCCCTCGAGGAGCAGGTGGTGCTCCTGCGCCTGCTGTCCGAGATGGCGGAGGACAGCGCCGGCGTGGCCGTGCGCATCGGCCGCGAGACCCAGCACGAGGGCCTCGCGGAGACCAGCATCGTGACGAGCGGCTACGGCGCGGAGGGCGGCGTGGCCGTGCTCGGGTCGGTCGGGCCGCTGCGGATGGACTACCCCGGGACGATGTCGGCGGTGCGGGCCGTGGCCCGCTACCTCACGCGCATCCTCGCCGGCTGACCGGCAGCCCGACGGCTCGGCGACGAGCAGGAAGCGAGCAGCACCCCTCGTGACGGACTACTACGAGATCCTCGGCGTCGCCCGCGACGCCAGCCCCGAGCAGATCAAGAAGGCGTACCGCAAGCTCGCCCGCGAGCTGCACCCCGACGTCGCGGGCTCCGACCCTGCGGCCGAGGAGCGGTTCAAGGACGTCTCGCGCGCGTACGACGTGCTCGGCAACCCCGACAAGCGCCGTGCCTACGACATGGGTGCCGACCCGGCCTCGCCCGGCGGCGGCATGGGCGGCGGCTTCGGCTTCCAGGACATCTTCGAGACGTTCTTCGGCGCGGCCGCCGGCGCCGGGGCGCCGCGCGGGCCCATGCCGCGTGCGCGCCGCGGGCAGGACGCCCTCGTGCGCCTCGACGTCGACCTCGCCGAGACGACGTTCGGCGCGCACCGCGAGGTCCAGGTGGACACCGCGGTGCTGTGCCCCACCTGCGGCGGCACGTGCTGCCGCCCCGGCACCTCCCCGCGCACCTGCGAGGTCTGCGGCGGCCGCGGCTCGGTGCAGCGCGTCGCCCGCTCCTTCCTCGGGCAGGTCATGACGACCCAGCCGTGCGCCGCGTGCCACGGGTTCGGCACGGTCATCCCCGAGCCCTGCACCGAGTGCGCCGGCGAGGGGCGGGTGCGCTCGCGGCGGACGCTGTCGGTCGACATCCCGGCGGGCGTCGACACCGGGACGCGCATCAAGCTCACGGGCCAGGGCGAGGTCGGTCCCGCGGGCGGTCCCGCCGGCGACGTGTACCTCGAGATCCGCGAGCGGCGGCACGACACGTTCGTGCGCAAGGGCGACGACCTGCACGCGACGCTCCAGGTGCCGATGACGGCGGCCGCGCTCGGCACGGTCCTCACCATGGAGACCCTCGACGGGCCGCACGAGGTCGACCTGCGGCCGGGCACCCAGCCGGGCCAGGTCGTGACCCTCAAGGGGCTCGGCGTCGGGCACCTGCACGTCGGCGGCCGCGGCGACCTGCACGTGCACGTGGACGTCCAGGTGCCGACCGCGCTGGACGACGAGCAGGCCGACCTGCTGCGCCGGCTGGCGAACCTGCGCGGGGAGGAGCGTCCCGAGGCGCGGCTGTCGGCCGCGAACCCGGGGGTGTTCGCGAAGCTGCGCGACAAGCTCGCCGGCCGGTGAGCGCCCCGGTCTTCCTCGTCGAGCCGGGCGCGCTCGCGCACGTCGCGGCGGGGGACACGTACCTGCTGGACGGGTCCGAGGGGCGGCACGCCGGCGTCGTGCAGCGGCGCGGGCCCGGGGAGCGGGTCGACGTCGTCGACGGTGCGGGCGTGCGCCTGGTCGGGACCGTCGCGGCGGTCGGCCCCGAGGGCGTGCACCTGGCGGTCGAGGACGTCCGGGTCGAGCCGGAGCCGTCACCGCGGCTCGTGCTGGTGCAGGCGCTCGCCAAGGGCGACCGCGACGAGATGGCGATCGAGGCGGCCACCGAGGTCGGGGCGGACGCGGTCGTGCCGTGGCAGGCCGAGCGCTCGATCGTCGTCTGGCGCGGCGACCGGGCGGCCAAGAGCCGGGCCCGCTGGGTCGGCACGGTGCGTGCGGCGACCAAGCAGTCGCGCCGGGCGCGTGCGCCGGAGGTCGCGCAGGCCGTCGACGGGGCGGGGCTGCGGGCGCTCGTGGCGTCCACCGGCGCGGCCGGCGGCGCGACGCTCGTGCTGCACGAGGAGGCGACGACGCCGCTCGCCGACGTCCCGCTGCCCGCGACGGGCGACGTGCTCGTCGTCGTCGGGCCCGAGGGCGGCATCGGCGAGCGGGAGCTCGACGGGCTGGTCGCGGCTGGCGCGACGACGGCCCGGCTCGGTCCGCACGTGCTGCGCACGTCGACCGCCGGGCCGGTCGCGCTGGCCCTGCTCGCCCAGCGTCTGGGCCGCTGGTCCTGACGTCGGGCCCGTGGCGCGCCGTGCGCCGCCAGTCGGCCGGTGACAGCGGCCGGTGACGACCGGCTGGCGCGCCGCCGCTCAGCGGGCGTCGTCGCCTCCGTGCGCGACCGCGGCCCGTCCGGCCTCCAGCCGGGCCACCGGCACGCGGAACGGCGAGCACGACACGTAGTCCAGCCCCACGTCGTGGAAGAAGTGGATCGACTCCGGGTCGCCCCCGTGCTCCCCGCACACCCCCAGGACCAGGTCGGGACGCGCGGCACGTCCCTCCTCGACGGCGATCCGCACGAGCCGGCCCACACCGCGCTCGTCGATCGTCTCGAACGGCGACACGCCGAGGACGCCGTTCGCGGCGTACTGGGGGAAGAACGCGCCCTCGACGTCGTCGCGGCTGAAGCCCCACGTGGTCTGCGTGAGGTCGTTGGTGCCGAACGAGAAGAACTGCGCCTCCTCCGCGATGCGGTCCGCCGTGAGCGCGGCGCGCGGCAGCTCGATCATGCAGCCGATCGGCAGGTCGAGGGCCGTGCCGTGCGCGGCACCGACCTCCGCGAGGACGGCACGGGCCCGCTCGCGCACGAGGTGCAGCTCCTGGACGGACCCGACCAGGGGGACCATCACCTCGGCGTGCGGGTCCCCGCCCGCCGCGCGGCGGGCAGCGACGGCCTCGCCGACGGCCCGCACCTGCAGGTCGAACAGCCCGGGCACGACGAGCCCCAGGCGCACCCCGCGCAGGCCGAGCATCGGGTTGGCCTCGTGCATGCGCTCCACCGCGGCGAGCAGGCGCACGTCGTGCTCGTCGACCTCGCCCCGCTCGCGCGCCACCGCGACCCGCACCGCGAGCGCCGTCAGGTCGGGCAGGAACTCGTGCAGCGGCGGGTCGATGAGCCGGATGGTCGTGGGCTGCCCGTCGGTCGCCTCCAGCAGTGCGGTGAGGTCCTCGCGCTGCAGGGGCAGCAGCGCGTCGAGGGCGGCTTGCCGCTCGTCGTCGTCGGTCGCCAGCACGACGCGCTCGACGAGCACGCGCCGCTCGCCGAGGAACATGTGCTCGGTGCGGCACAGGCCGACGCCCTGCGCGCCGAGCCGACGGGCGTGCGCGGCGTCCGCGGCGGTGTCCGCGTTCGCGTGGACGCGCAGGCGCCGCACCTCGTCCGCGTGGGTGAGGATGCGGTCGACGGCAGTGACCAGCTCGCGCGACTCGTCGTCGTCGGCGCCCGCCAGCGCGGCGTCGAGCCCCTCCTCGAGGTACGTGGTGACGGGGGACGGGACGACGGGCACCGGACCGAGCCAGACCTCGCCGGTGTTCCCGTCGACCGCGACCACCTCACCCTCGCGCAGCGTGCGCCCGCCGGCGGACACGGTGCGGGCGCGCAGGTCGATCGCGAGGCCCTCCGCACCGACGACGCACGTGCGCCCCATGCCGCGGGCGACGACGGCGGCGTGGGACGTCTTCCCGCCGCGGGCCGTCAGCACGCCCACCGCCGCGATCATGCCGCCGAGGTCGTCGGGGCTCGTCTCGCGCCGCACCAGCACGACGTCCTCGCCGCGCGCGGCCCGCTCCTGCGCCGTCGCGGCGTCGAGCACGACCTGGCCGACCACCGCCCCCGGGGACGCCGGCATGCCGCGCACGAGCAGGTCCCGCCC
This sequence comes from Cellulomonas sp. JZ18, assembly GCF_009720485.1. Taxonomy (NCBI): domain Bacteria; kingdom Bacillati; phylum Actinomycetota; class Actinomycetes; order Micrococcales; family Cellulomonadaceae; genus Cellulomonas; species Cellulomonas sp. JZ18. The sequence goes on from NZ_CP045245.1 coordinate 1,529,815, forward strand.
GCCGCCGTCGTCGGCGAACCGCGGGAACACGAGCCGCGCCAGCTGGTCGCCGCTGACGCGTGCGAGGGCCTCGTCCATGGTGATGAGGTGCTCGTCGACGAGCTGGCAGGCGATGCGGAACGCCGCCGGCGCGGTGCGCTTGCCGACGCGCGTCTGCAGCATCCAGAGCTTGCCGCGCTCGATGGTGAACTCGATGTCGCACAGGTCGCGGTAGTGCGTCTCCAGGCGGCGCATGACCTGGCGCAGCTCGGCGTGCGCGGCCGGGTCGACGCGCTCGAGGTCCGCGAGGCCGAGCGTGTTCCGGATGCCCGCGACGACGTCCTCGCCCTGGGCGTTGACGAGGTAGTCGCCGTAGTCGCCCGCGCGTCCCGTCGCGGGGTCGCGCGTGAAGGCCACGCCGGTGCCGGACGTCGGCCCGAGGTTGCCGAAGACCATCGTGACGACGTTGACGGCCGTGCCGAGGTCGTCGGGGATGCGCTCGCGGCGCCGGTACAGCCGGGCCCGCTCGGTGCCCCACGAGCCGAGCACCGCGACGATCGCCATGTCGAGCTGCTCGCGCGGGTGCTGCGGGAACTCCCGGCCGGCGTGCTCGCGGACGATCCGCTTGTAGGTGTCGACGAGGGCGCGCAGGTCGTCGGCGGTCAGGTCGACCTCGCTCGTGACCCCGCGCGACGCCGTCGCCTTCTCCAGCGCGTCCGAGAACAGCGCGCCGTCGAGCCCGAGCACGGTGCGGCCGAACATCTGCACGAGCCGGCGGTAGGAGTCCCACGCGAAGCGCTCGTCGCCGGACAGCTCCGCCAGCCCCTGCACGGACGCGTCGTTGAGGCCGACGTTGAGGACGGTCTCCATCATCCCGGGCATCGAGAACTTCGCGCCCGAGCGGACGGAGACGAGCAGCGGGTCGTGGAAGTCGCCCAGGCGTCGGCCGAGCGCGTCCTCGAGCCGCCGCACGGCCATCGTGACCTCGACGCGCAGCTCGGGCGGCACGCGGCCCGTGCGCATGTACGCCCGGCACGCCTCCGTCGTGATCGTGAAGCCCGGCGGGACGGGCAGACCGAGCCGTGTCATCTCGGCGAGGTTCGCCCCCTTGCCGCCGAGCAGGTCCTTCTGGTCCCGGTCACCCTCGGTGAAGTCCTGCACGTAGCGCGCCACGGCCCCTCCTCCGCTCGCTCGCCGGCGCCGGGACGCGGGAGACCCGGCGGGTCCGTCCCAGTCTGTCCCGTCCTGCCCGGCAGCGGGAGGGGCCCCGGCTGCCCCTCCCGGCCGGTGGTGCGCGCCGGGGCCTCGGTAGGATGGGGGCAGGCCCACGGAGCAGCCGCGCGGCCGGCCGGACCCCCGACGGGGGCGACCGGCACGCCGCCCGACCGAAGGAGCGCACGGCGCCCGCCGAGCACATGGCCGACTCCAGCCCCACCCCCAGCGTCCCCGAGCCGCCGCACGCGCGGATCGAGCACCGCATCACCGTCCCGCCCGAGGTGTCGATGGTCGAGCTGCTCGGCCTGCGCGACGAGGTGCTGCGCGCCATCGAGGACGGTTTCCGCAGCGTCGACGTGCACGTGCGCGGCAACGAGGTCTCGCTCGCCGGCCCGGCCGGCGACGTCGCGCTCGTGACGCGGCTCGTCGACGAGCTCGTCGAGATGGCCGCGGCCGGCACGCCGCTCAGCCCCGAGGTCGTGACCCGGTCGGTCGCGATGCTCACGCAGGGCTCGCAGGCGCGCCCCGCGGACGTCCTCACCTTCAACATCCTGTCCACCCGCGGGCGCACCATCCGCCCCAAGACGGCGGGCCAGAAGGAGTACGTGGACGCGATCGAGCGCAACACGGTCACCTTCGGCATCGGCCCGGCGGGCACCGGCAAGACGTACCTCGCGATGGCGAAGGCCGTGCAGTCGCTGCAGGCGCGACGCGTCAACCGCATCGTGCTCACGCGGCCCGCGGTCGAGGCGGGGGAGCGGCTCGGGTTCCTGCCGGGGACCCTGTCGGAGAAGATCGACCCCTACCTGCGCCCGCTGTACGACGCGCTGCACGACATGGTCGACCCCGAGTCGATCCCGCGGCTCATGGAGGCCGGGACGATCGAGGTCGCCCCGCTCGCGTACATGCGCGGCCGCACGCTCAACGACGCGTTCATCATCCTCGACGAGGCGCAGAACACCTCGACCGAGCAGATGAAGATGTTCCTCACGCGGCTCGGCTTCGGGTCGAAGGTCGTCGTCACCGGCGACGTCACGCAGACCGACCTGCCGTCCGGCACGACGTCGGGCCTGCGCGTCGTCGAGAAGATCCTCGGCGACGTCGAGGACGTGGCGTTCTGCCGGCTGTCGTCCGCGGACGTGGTCCGCCACCGGCTCGTCGGGGAGATCATCGACGCCTACGCGCGGTGGGACCGGTCATGAGCATCGAGGTCAGCAACGAGTCGGGGCACGAGGTCGACGAGGCGGAGTTCGCCGCGCTCGGGCGGTTCGTGCTCGACGCGATGCACGTGCACCCGCAGGCGGACCTGTTCGTGCGCTTCGTCGACTCCGCGACGATGAGCGACCTGCACGTGCGCTGGATGGACGAGCCCGGCCCCACGGACGTGCTCTCGTTCCCGATGGACGAGCTGCGGCCGGGGCGCGAGGGCGAGCCGGCCGGTCCCGGCGTGCTCGGCGACGTCGTGCTGTGCCCGGAGGTCGCCGCCACGCAGGCGCGCGCGGCCGGGCACTCCACCGTCGAGGAGATGCTCCTGCTGACGACCCACGGCATCCTCCACCTGCTCGGGTACGACCACGCCGAGCCGGACGAGGAGAAGGAGATGTTCGCCCTGCAGCGCACGCTGCTGCTGACGTTCCTGGCGAGCCGATGAGCGACGTGCCCGTCGCGCTGCTCGTCGCGGTCGCGGTCGTCGGCATCGTGCTGGCCGCGACGCTGTCCGCCGGTGAGGTCGCCGTCCTGCGCGTGACGCGCGCGCGGGTCGCCGAGCTGGAGGCGGAGCGGCCGGGCGCCGCCGCGCGCGTGCGCCGCCTCGTCGAGGACCCGGCACGGGTCGCGCAGGCCGCGTCGTTCGTGCGGCTGCTGGGCGAGATGACGGCCACCGTCTCGATCACGCTCGCCATCAGCGCCGGCAGCCTGTCGTGGTGGGCCACGGCGCTGCTCGCGGTCGCCGCCTGCGCGGTCGTCGCCTTCCTGCTCGTGCGGGTCAGCCCGCGCAGCACCGCGCGCCGTCACCCGGTGGGCGTCCTCGCGGCGCTGTCCCGCCTGCTCCTCGTGACGACCGCGCTCGCGGGCGGTGTCGGCCGCCGCTCGCCGACCGTCGGGTCCGCGGTCGAGCACGACGACGCCGAGCTGCGCGACATGGTCGAGCGCGTGAGCGAGTCGGAGGCGATCGAGGACGAGGAGCGCGAGATGTTCCGCTCGGTCCTCGAGCTGGGCGACACGCTGACGCGCGAGGTCATGGTGCCGCGCACCGACATGATCACGACGCACGCCGACACGCCGCTGCACAAGGTCCTCGCGCTGCTGCTGCGGTCCGGGTACTCGCGCGTGCCGGTCGTGGGGGAGTCGGTCGACGAGGTCGTCGGGGTGCTCTACCTCAAGGACGTCGTGCGCCGGCTGCGCCCCTCGCGGCCGAGGACGCCGAGGACCCGCTGGACGCGCCCGCGTCGTCCCTCGCGCGGCCCGCCGTGTTCGTGCCCGAGTCGAAGCCGGTCGACGACCTGCTGCGCGAGCTGCGCGACGGGTCGAGCCACATCGCGCTCGTCGTCGACGAGTACGGCGGCATCGCCGGCCTCGTCACGATCGAGGACGCGCTCGAGGAGATCGTGGGCGAGCTGACCGACGAGCACGACGCGAGCGCGCCCGGCGTCGAGGACCTCGGCGACGGCAGCTTCCGCGTACCGGCGCGTCTGGGCCGCGACGAGCTCGGGGAGCTGTTCGGCAGCGACGTCGAGGACGAGGACGTGGACACGGCCGCCGGCCTGCTCGCCAAGGCGCTGGGCAAGGTCCCGCTGCCGGGCTCGGAGGCCGTGATCCACGGGCTGCACCTGCAGGCCGAACGCGTCGAGGGACGACGCAAGCGCCTCGCCACGCTCGTGGTGCGACGCGCCGAGGAACCGGAGGACGACACGGACGCCACCACGACGCCCGCCCGCGGCACCGCCGCGGTCCGCGACCAGCGCCAGACGGAGGGAGCCCGATGAGCCACCGGTCCGGCTTCGCCTGCCTGGTCGGACGGCCCAACGCCGGCAAGTCGACGCTGACGAACGCCCTCGTGGGGCAGAAGGTCGCGATCACGTCCGGGCGCCCCCAGACCACGCGGCACGTCGTGCGGGGCATCGTGCACCGCGAGGACGCGCAGCTCGTCCTCGTCGACACGCCGGGCCTGCACCGTCCGCGCACGCTGCTGGGCGAGCGGCTCAACGACCTGGTGCGCGACACGCTCACCGAGGTCGACGTCATCGGCTTCTGCCTGCCCGCGGACCAGAAGATCGGCCCCGGGGACCGCTACATCGCCGAGCAGCTGGCGCACCTCGCCCCGGAGGGCAGGCCCGGCACGCCCGTCGTCGCGATCGTCACCAAGACGGACCTGGTGCCGCGCGCGCGCCTCACCGAGCACCTGATCGCCGTCGACCAGCTCGGCACGTGGGCCGACATCGTCCCGGTGTCGGCGCAGGGCGGGTACCAGGTGGACGTCCTCACCGACGTGCTGGTCTCGCACCTGCCCGAGGGGCCCGCGCTGTACCCCGAGGGCGAGCTGACCGACGAGCCCGAGCAGGTGATGGTCGCCGAGCTCGTGCGCGAGGCCGCGCTCGAGGGCGTGCGGGACGAGCTGCCGCACTCGCTGGCGGTCGTCGTCGAGGAGATCGTCCCGCGCGAGCGCCCGGCGTCCGACGGCGCGCCCATGCTGGACGTGCGCGTCCACCTGTTCGTCGAGCGGGACAGCCAGAAGGCGATCGTCATCGGCCGCGGTGGCGCCCGGCTGCGCGACGTGGGCACGCGTGCCCGCGGTCAGATCGAGGCGCTGCTCGGCGCGCGCGTGTTCCTCGACCTGCACGTGAAGGTCGCCAAGGACTGGCAGCGGGACCCCAAGCAGCTCGGTCGGCTGGGCTTCTGAGGTGGGGGCGGGGGCCACGGGCGCGTGGCGCCGGACGACGCGCGCGCTGAGCGCGTCGGTCGCGCGCACGAGCCGGTTGTCGTCGGCGTACCGGCTCGTCGCGAGCGTCGCGTTCGTGAGCGTGCTGCTCGCGGTCGTCGGCGCCGCGCTCGGGCCGGGGTGGTCGCCGGCGCCGATGACGGAGACCGTGCGCGTCGAGACGACGAGCACGGCGATCGGGGGCGCGCCGGAGCCCGGGCGCTACGACGTGCGCACCGAGGAGCTGGAGGTGGAGCTCGACGGTGCGACCGTCGGCGCCCGGCTGAGCCTGCCGGTGGGCGCGGACGAGCCCGTCCCGGGCGTGGTGTTCGTGCACGGTGCCGGGACCGGGCGCTTCACGGAGGCGTTCGTCGCGCAGGCGCGCGCGCTCGCCGCGTCGGGCATCGCCGCCCTGGTGCCGGACAAGCGCCTCGACACGTACACCACGAGCCACCGCGACTACGTGGCGATGGCGGCGGACTACGCGCGGTCCGTGGCGGTCCTGCGCGAGCGGCCCGAGGTCGACGCGGCCCGCGTCGGCGTGTACGCCGAGAGCGAGGGCGGGTGGATCGCGCCGGTCATGGCCGTCGACGACCCCGCGCTCGACTTCGTCGTGCTCGTGTCCGCCCCGGTCGTGCCGCCGCGGCAGCAGGCCGCGTTCGCGACCGACGCCTACCTGCGCAACACGCAGGTCCCGCACGGCGTCTTCCGTGCCATCCCGCGCGCGGTCGGCATGTCGATGCCGGGCGGGGGTTCGAGTACGTCGACTTCGACGTGCAGCCCTACCAGCAGCGCATGCGTCAGCCGGTGCTCGTCGTCTACGGCACGGGCGACGCGTCGATGCCGGTGGTCCAGGGGGCCCTGCAGGTCCGGGCGGACGCCGCGGTCGCGGGCAACGACAGCGTGACGGTGCGCTACTACGAGGACGCCAACCACGGGATCCGGGTCGAGGGCGAGGTCGTGCCCGCGTTCCTCGAGGACCTGTCGGGCTGGGTGCTCGGCCTGCCCGCGACCGCCGACGCCGCGCCGCGCACCGCGGGTGCGCAGCCGACGCAGCCGTACCTCGCCGCGCCCGTGCCGGAGCCGGGCTGGCTGCGCGACGGGACGGTCATGGTGGCGCTCGTCGTCGTCGCGCTCGCCGCGCTCGTCCTCGCCGGGCTGTCGGTCGGCGCGTCGCGCGGTGCGCACGGCGCCGCGGCGCTCGTGCGACGCGGGGTCCGCGGGCGGCCGGGGGCGGCCGTGACGTCCGCGTCGCACGAGGCCGGACGCGCCGACGAGTCGCACCGCTACGCCCCCGGCGTGGCCCTGCGCCTCGCGGCGCTGGCGGTCACGACGGCGCTCACGGTCGTCGCGCTCGTCTGGTACCTGCTGTCCGTGGCCCGGCTCGCGCTCGACTACGAGCGCAACGCGTGGGTCGTGCAGGGCGGCTGGCTCGTGGTGCGCGCGCTCGGCGTCGCGGCCGTCGTGACGGCCGTGCTGCTGGCGCGGCGCGCGACCGCCGCCCGGGAGGCGCACGTGCCCGTCGCCCCGGGTGTCGTGCGGTCCGTCGCGCTCGGGACCGTGCTCGCCGCGTGCCTCGTGCTGCTGGTCGTGCTCGCGTACTGGGGCGTGTTCCAGCTCGGCATCTGACGCGGCCCGCCGGTGTCGGTGCGGCCCCAGGGCTCAGGTACGGCACGATGTGCGCCGATAGGACGACAGGCGGGGAGGGTGGTGCTGTGCGCACGGCGTGGGGATCGGCCACGGACCGCGGCCGCGTCCGCGAGGTGAACGAGGACGCGCTGCTCGCGTACCCCCCGGTCTTCCTCGTGGCGGACGGCATGGGCGGCCACGACGCGGGCGACCTCGCGAGCCGGATCGCGGTCGAGGAGTTCGCGCAGCTCGCGGGGCGCACGAGCGCCGGCGCGGACGACGTGCACGCGTGCTTCGCGCGGACGTCGGCCCGCATCCGTGACGAGTTCACGGGTGGCCGACAGGGCGGCACGACCGTCGCCGGGGCTGCCGTCGCCGAGCACGACGGCGGTTCGTACTGGCTCGTCTTCAACGTCGGCGACTCGCGGGTGTACCGGTGGGCGGACGACGCCCTGGCCCAGGTCAGCGTCGACCACTCGGTCGTCCAGGAGCTGCTGGAGTCGGGGGAGATCGAGCCGGCCCAGGTGCCGCGGCACCCCGAGCGGCACGTCCTGACCCGCGCGCTGGGCACGGGGGAGCCACCCGAGCCGGACTACTGGCTGCTGCCCGCCGGCCCGCAGGACCGTCTCCTCATCTGCACGGACGGACTCACCCGCGAGCTCGACGACGCCGCGATCGCGGCGGTCCTGTCCACCGTGGCCGACCCTCAGGAGGCCGCCGCCCGGCTCGTCCGGGACGCGCTCGCGCACGGCGGCCGCGACAACGTCAGCGCCGTCGTCGTCGACGTCGCGGCGACGGTGACCGCGCCGGACGACGTGCAGGCGACCGCGCCGCGCCCCGCGGCCGACGTCGAGCCGTTCCTGTGGGACGAGATGCTCAACGGCGCGACGCTGCCGCGCGCCCCCCGGATCCCCGCCACGACGCCCCCCGACGGGCCGACGGCCCCCGACCCCGCCCCGCACGACGTCCAGGAGGACCGGCCATGAACGACGCCACCCGCGCGCACGAGTACGCCGAGGGGGAGTGGACGGCCGTCGCCGCGGACGGACTGCTCGCGCTCGTCGCACCCGGGGCGCGTCCCGACGTCGCCGCCGGGCTGTGGGACGTCGCACGGGCCGGCGGGGACGTGCTGTCCGCGCTGGGCGTGCTCGCGGCCGCCGGCTTCGCCGAGCTGCCGCAGTTCGCGGTGGTGACGACCGAGCGGGACGGCGGGCTGCGGGCGGTGCTGCGCGGTCCCGTCGAGCTGCGGGTGCGCGACGCCGACGGCGAGCAGGTGCTGGCCGCCCGCGAGGACGCCGTGTGGACCGAGCACCGCGCGGAGGGGGTCGTCGCCCTCGAGCTGCGTGCCGGTGCGGGCGCCCCCGCCGAGGCGCCGCGCTGGCCGCTGGTCGCCGGCGTGGTGCGCGCGGCGGTGCTGCGACGGCCGGCCGCCGGCGGTCAGGTCGCCCGTGACGCGGCGACGAGCGCGGAGCCGCGCGACAGCGGTGCCGGCGACGGCGACGCCGAGGAGGGCTCCCGGACGGGCGGTGCGGGCACGACCGCGCACGCGGGCGCGCCGGCCGTCGCGGCCGGGACGGTGGACGTGGTGCCCGAGCCCGCCGGGGCCGAGGCGGTCACGCTGTGGCCGGAGCCGACCCCTGACCCGGAGCCGGCGGCTGAGGCAGTGCCGGAGCCGGCGGCTGAGGCAGTGCCGGAGCCGGCGGCTGAGGCAGCGCCGGAGCCGGAGGCAGAGCCCCACGCGGCGGCTGAGGTGGACGCCGCGCCGGAGCCGCAGGCCGCATCGGAACCGCAGGAGCCGGTCGCCGGCCGGTCGGCGACCGAGCCGGAGGCCGAGCCGGAGGCCGAGCCGGAGCCCGAGCGCCTCAGGTCGGCCGCGTCGGTCGCGGAGGCGGTCGACGTCCCCGCCGCGGACGGGGAGCGCGACCCCCACGCGGGGCCGCACCCACGCCGCTGCCGCTCGAGGTCGCCGCCGCGTCCGCACCGTTCGACGCGGCCCCCGGTGCTCTCGCCGCCCTGGACGCCGAGGACGACGTGCAGGACACCGTGCTCCAGGACGGCTGGTGGCAGTCGAGCCCGGTACCGGAGGTCGTCGCGGCGCCGCCGGCCGCACCGACCGGTGCCGCGACGGCGGCGACCGCGGCGGTCGCGGCCCCCGCGGCCGTGCACCCGTGGGCCCCGCCCGCGTCCGAGCCCGTCCCGGCCGGCACCGCGCTCGACCCGTCGGACGACGACCACGACGGCATGACGATCCTGTCGAGCGACCTCGCGCGGCTGCGCGACCGGCTGCCGGCCTGGACGCACGACGCCGTCCCCGGCCCGTTCCCGACCCCGCAGGCCGCGCCGCTGCCCGCGCGCATCGTGCTCTCGACCGGCCTGGTCGTGGACCTCGACCGCGCCGTCCTGCTCGGTCGCGCGCCGCAGGTCTCGCGCGTCACCAACCGCGAGCTGCCGCGGCTCGTGACCGTGCCCAGCCCGAACCAGGACATCTCGCGCACGCACGCGGAGGTCCGTCTCGAGGGCGACCACGTCGTGGTGACGGACCTCGACTCGACCAACGGCGTCCACGTGTCGCGTCCGGGCGAGGGCGTGCGCCGGCTGCACGCGGGCGAGCCGAGCGTCGTCGGGACCGACGAGGTCGTCGACCTGGGCGACGGGGTGACGTTCACCGTGGAGCGGACCGCGTGAGCGCGCGCGCCGCCGTCCGCCGCGGGGGCCGGTCGTGACGCACCGGGCGGGCGCGCCCTTCCCGGGCGGGGACGTGACCGACACGCCGGCGAGCCTGGGACGCCGCTTCCTCGCCGTGGCGGTCGACCAGGTGCTCGTCGGCCTCCTCACGGCGCCGTTCACCGTCGAGGTGCTGCGACGGGCCCTCGCGACGACGGCGACCGACGACGCCGCCGTGGTGGTCGCCCCGGTCGGGGTCGGCGCGCTGCTCGGGCTCGGCGTGGCGACCGCGGTCTCGCTCGCGCAGTGGGTGCTGCACGGCCGGTACGGCTGGACGCTCGGGCGTCGGCTGCTCGGTGTGCGCACCGTCGACGTGCACAGCCGCCGCCCGATCGGCGTGCTGCGCGTGCTGCTGCGGGGCCTCGTCGTCGCCGCGGGCACGCTCGCCTGCCTCGTCGGCCAGGTCGCGGTGCTCGCGTCGCCCGCGCTCGACCGCACCGGGCGCAACCGCGGGTGGCACGACCGTGCGGTGGACGCCGAGGTGCTGCGGGCCCTGCCGGCGGCCTCCACGGCGGGGCACCGCGACGCGCACGCCGCCCGTGCGGTCCGGGGGCGCGGCGACGGGACGGGCCACGCGCCGGACGGGTCCGGCGGGTCCGGCGACGGCCGCACCGGCACGCCCGGGTGGGCCGCGCTCGCGGAGCCGGGCACGGCACCGCCCGACGCCGCGACGTCGGGACCGGGCGCCGCGGTCCGCGGCACGGTCCCCGCCACCCGGCCGGCCGGTCCCGTCGCCTCGCGCGGCACGGTGCGCGCCGCCGACGTCCCCGCCACGACGGGCAGCCTGGTCCTGCCCCCGCTCGACCCGCCCCGCGCGGCACCCGACCTCGACACCCGGGCCCTGCCCCTCGTGCGCGCGGGTGCGGCGGCCGCGCCCGGGCCGAGCGCGCCGGTGGACGAGGCCGACGAGCCGGCGGGGCTGGCGCCCGAGCTCGAGCTCACCCGCCCTGCCCCACCCCGTCCCGACGTCGTCCCGGCGCCGCGCCGCGCCGCGGCGCGGGGGCTGCGCGTCGCGCTGGACGACGGCAGGACCCTCACGGTGGAGCGCGTCGCGCTGCTGGGGCGCAACCCGTCGCCCGCACCCGGCGTGCAGGTCGTGCGCGTGACGGACCCCGAGCGCTCGGTGTCGAAGACGCACCTCGAGCTGGGCGCGGACGCGTCCGGCGCGTGGGTGACGGACCGTGGCTCGACCAACGGGACCGTCGTCACGCTGCCGGACGGTGCACAGGTCGTGTGCCGGGTGGACCACCCGGTGCGGCTGCGACCGGGGTCCGTGGTCGTGTTCGGCGACCGGTCCCTGCGGGTCGTCGCGACCCCGGGGTCGTCGGTCGCGGACGTGCTGCGCGACCAGGGCGCGCACCGCGCGCAGGACGGGAGCCCGGCCTAGAGTCGGCCCCATGGCGGGCGTGCGCCCGGCTGCACGGATGCAGCCGGTCGTCCTCACCGACGTGGACGACGAGGACGCGTCGGTGCCCGACGACGTCCCGCCGCCGGACGACGACGGCGACGACCGTCCCGGTGCGGACCGGCACCGGCGGCGCCGCTGGTGGCCCGCCGCGGCCGTGGCGGTGGCGCTGCTCGCGGCCGCGGCCGTCGCGTCGCAGGTCGCCGGCCGCGCCGCGGACGCCCGCGCCGACGCGATCGCCCGGGTGCCGGGCCTCGTGCGGCCGCTCGACGGCCCGCCCGTCGAGCTGTGGCGCGCCCGGGTCTCCGGACGCGGTGCGGTCGTGGCGGCCGCGGGCGTCCTGGTCACCGTCGAGGAGACCCCGCGGGCCTGGCGCGTGCGCGGGCACGACCCGGCGGACGGCGAGGTGCTGTGGAGCGTCGAGGCGACGGAGCGCAGCCGCGGGGCCGGCCTCGACCCGGTCGTGGTCACGTGCCTGCCGGGACCGCCGGCCGGCGACGTCGTCCTGTGCCGGTGGACGGCGTCCCGGCCCGTGACGGGCCGTGGCGGGCTCCCGGTGCCGCCGACCCACGTCCTCGCACTGGACGGCCGGGACGGGCAGCGGCTCGGCGCGTGGAGCGTCCCCGCGCCGGTGGCGGCGCTGCGCCGCGTCGAGGACGACGTCGTCGTCGCGACCGTCGACGACGACCGGCGCGTGCGCGTGGAGCGGCGCAGCGGCCCCGACGGCACCGTGCTGTGGTCGCACCGGACGTCGCAGACGCTCGCCGCGCGCAGCGGCAGCCGCGCCGGCCCGTCGCTGACCGTCGCCGGGGACGTGGTGGTGCTCGGCGGGCCGTCGGTCACGGTGCTCGAGGCGACCACGGGAGACGTCGTCACGCAGGAGGCGGCAGGGCGCCGGCTCGTGGTCGGTCCGCTGCCGGGCGGCCGGTTCGCGACGTGGGCGACGGGCACGGGCGCGCTGCTGCACGGCAGCGACGGCCGGCCCGCGTCCCGCGTCCCGGGCGTCCCCTCGCGGCTCGGCGCGGACGACGGCTCGCTCGACCTGCTGCTCAGCGACGTCGGGAGCGGGGTGGTGGGGCTGGATCCGGCGTCGACGGAGGTCGCCTGGCGTCTGCCGACGGTGCAGAGCCCGGTCGCGGTGGTCGACGGCGCCGTCGTGCTGTGGGGCGACGACGCGGTGGGCGTCGCCGACGGCGCGCAGGGGCGGCTGCTGTGGGAGCAGGCGCTGGGCGAGGCCGTCCCGTTCGCGCCCGTCACGGACGGCCGCCTGGTGATCGCGGCCGAGCCCGACGGGCTCGGTGGACGTGCCCTGGTGGGGCGGGGCCTGCGCGACGGCGTGCGGGTGTGGTCCGCGCCGCTGCCCGCCGGTGTGACGGGCCTCGAAGGCGTGGGCGGCGTGCTCGTCGCCCGCACGGACGGCGAGGCGGTGGTGCTCGGGCGTCCCTGACGCCGCGGGCGTGGTTGCGGCGCACGGCCGCCGCGGGGGTATGGTCGTCGTCGTGGCGTTCCGCTCGCTCCTTCTTCGTCGCCGCGACGAGGCCCTCTAGGCCGGCTCCTCGTCGCGGAGTGCGCCGTGCCCGGCTGATCGCCCGCCGAGACCCGCGACGAAGGACACCCCGATGACCGTCACCCCCAGCGCCACGCCCAGCCACGAGCGCAACCCGCAGCAGCCCTCGGGCATGCCGGCGCACCGCTACCGCCCGTTCCACGAGCAGATCCGTGTCGACCTCCCGGACCGCACGTGGCCCGACCGGCGCATGACGCACGCGCCCCGCTGGTGCGCCGTGGACCTGCGTGACGGCAACCAGGCGCTGATCGAGCCGATGAGCCCGGCCCGCAAGCTCGAGATGTTCGAGCTGCTGGTCGACATGGGCTACAAGGAGATCGAGGTCGGCTTCCCGTCCGCCTCGCAGACCGACTACGACTTCGTGCGGATGCTCATCGAGGAGGGGCGCATCCCCGACGACGTCGTCATCCAGGTGCTGACGCAGGCCCGCGAGCACCTGATCGAGCGCACCTACGAGGCGCTCGCCGGGGCGAAGCAGGCGATCGTCCACCTGTACAACTCGACGTCGGTGCTGCAGCGCGAGGTCGTCTTCCGCTCCGACGAGGACGGCATCGTCGACATCGCCGTCTCCGGGGCGCGCTTCTGCAAGAAGTACGAGGAGCTCATCCCGGACACGGAGGTGTTCTACGAGTACAGCCCCGAGTCGTACACCGGCACCGAACTCGAGTTCGCGGTGCGCGTCTGCAACGCCGTGCTGGACGTGCTCGAGCCGACCCCCGACCGGCCGGTCATCGTCAACCTGCCGGCCACCGTGGAGATGGCGACGCCGAACGTCTACGCCGACTCCATCGAGTGGATGGGCCGGCACCTGCACCACCGCGAGAGCGTCGTGCTGTCCCTGCACCCGCACAACGACCGGGGCACCGCCGTCGCGGCGGCCGAGCTGGGCTTCCTGGCCGGTGCCGACCGCATCGAGGGCTGCCTGTTCGGCAACGGCGAGCGGACGGGCAACGTCGACCTGGTGACGCTGGGTCTCAACCTGTTCAGCCAGGGCATCGACCCGCAGATCGACTTCTCCGACATCGACCGCATCCGCCGCACCGTCGAGCGCTGCAACCAGATGCCCGTGCACGAGCGGCACCCCTACGGCGGCGACCTGGTCTTCACCGCGTTCTCGGGGTCGCACCAGGACGCCATCAAGAAGGGCCTGGACGCCCTGGAGGCGCGCGCCGCGGCCGCCGGCACCCCCGTCGCGGAGGCGGAGTGGGCCGTGCCGTACCTGCCGATCGACCCGAAGGACGTCGGTCGCAGCTACGAGGCGATCATCCGCGTGAACTCCCAGTCCGGTAAGGGCGGCATCTCCTACCTGCTGAAGTCCGAGCGGGACCTGGACCTGCCGCGCCGCCTGCAGATCGAGTTCTCGCAGGTCGTGCAGCAGCACACCGACCGCCACGGCACCGAGGTGACCGCGGACGAGCTGTGGACGATCTTCAGCGACGAGTACCTGCCGGCGCTGCCCGGCGGCCCGCTCGAGCCGTGGGGTCGGTTCGCGCTGCGCGGCACGCGGGCGACGAGCGCCGAGGGCGGCCACGACACGCTCGAGGTCGACGTGGTCGACCGGGGCGTCGAGCGGACGCTGCGCGGCACCGGCAACGGGCCGGTCGCGGCGTTCGTGGCGGCGCTCAACGCCGAGGGCGTCGACGTGGCGGTCCTCGACTACGCGGAGCACGCACTGTCCGCGGGCGGCGACGCGACCGCCGCGGCGTACGTGGAGTGCGCGATCGGCGGCGACATCCTCTGGGGCGTCGGCATCGACCCGTCGATCACGACCGCGACGCTCAAGGCGATCGTCTCGGCCGTCAACCGGCACGAGCGCTGACGCGGCACCGCCGCGTCCCACCGGCTCCACCGGCGCACCACAGGCGACCCCTGCCCGCGCCCGGTGGACGCCGGGACCGGACGACCTCCGCGTCCCGGCGTGACACGCCGTGCCGCCGGCACCCGCACGCCCGGGTGTCGGCGGCACGGGGCAGAATGGCCCGGTGAGCCTCTACCGCGACGAGGCGATCGTCCTGCGCACCCACAAGCTGGGGGAGGCCGACCGCATCGTCACCCTCCTCAGCCGTGAGCACGGCAAGGTCCGTGCCGTCGGCAAGGGCGTGCGGCGCACGACGTCGCGGTTCGGCTCGCGGCTCGAGCCGTTCATGCACGTCGACGTGCAGCTGAGCACCGGCCGCAACCTGGACGTCGTGACCCAGGCCGAGACGCTCGGCCCGTACGGGCGGCGCATCGGCGAGGACTACACCCTCTACACGGCGGGCACGGTCATGCTCGAGACGGCCGACCGGCTCGTCGAGGCCGAGCGTGAGCCCGCCGTGCAGCAGTACTGGCTCCTCGTCGGTGCGGTCCGCGCGCTCGCGACGCGTGAGCACGCCCCCGGCCTCGTCCTCGACTCCTACCTGCTGCGCGCGCTCGCGATCGCCGGCTGGGCGCCGAGCTTCACCGACTGCGCCCGCTGCGGGACGCCGGGGCCGCACCACGCGTTCGCCGTCGCCGTCGGCGGGGCGGTGTGCGGGGGGTGCCGGCCACCCGGTGCCGCGGCGCCGGCACCCGAGACCTTCGCGCTGCTCGCGGCGCTGCTGTCCGGTGACTGGCCGGTCGCCGACGCGAGCGCCGAGCGGCACCGCGCCGAGGGCAACGGCCTGGTCGCCGCGTTCTGCCAGTTCCACCTCGAGCGCCGGCTGCGCTCGCTGCCGATGGTCGAGAGGGTCTGATGCCGGTCCCGCCCCCGCCGCACCCGAGCGGTGCGCGTCCCCCCGTCCTGCCCCGCGAGCTCGTCCCGCGGCACGTCGCCGTCGTCATGGACGGCAACGGCCGGTGGGCGAACGCGCGCGGCCTGCCGCGCACCGCCGGGCACGCCGCGGGGGAGGCCTCGCTGCTCGACGTCGTCGCCGGCGCCATCGAGATCGGCGTCGAGTACGTCTCCGCCTACGCGTTCTCGACGGAGAACTGGAACCGCTCGCCCGACGAGGTGCGCTTCCTCATGGGGTTCAACCGTGACGTGCTGCGCCGTCGGCGCGACCTCATGGACTCGTGGGGCGTCCGCGTGCGGTGGGCGGGCCGCCGGCCGCGGCTGTGGCGCTCGGTGATCGCGGAGCTGGAGACGGCCGAGCGGCAGACGGTGCGCAACACCACCTGCACGTTGACCATGTGCGTGAACTACGGCGGGCGGGCGGAGATCGCCGACGCCGCCCAGGCGGTCGCGCGCGAGGTCGCCGCGGGGCGCCTGAAGCCCGAGAAGGTGAACGAGAAGGTGCTCGCGCGCTACCTCGACGAGCCCGACCTGCCGGACGTGGACCTCTTCCTGCGCTCGTCGGGAGAGCAGCGGATCTCCAACTTCATGCTCTGGCAGGCCGCGTACGCGGAGATGGTCTTCCTGGACGAGCCGTGGCCGGACGTGGACCGGCGCCACCTGTGGCGCGCGGTCGAGACGTACGCCCGCCGCGACCGCCGCTACGGCGGGGCGGTGGACGCGCCGGCAGCGGCGACGGAGTCCGCGACCGAGCCCGCCACCGGGTCGCCGGCGTCCTGACGCGGCGGGCAGCAGGGCGGCGCCCGCCCGGTGTCGGCGCCGCCCGCTAGCGTGCGGTCCATGACCGACCACGACGTCCCCGCCCCCCTCGTCCCGCCCGTCCCCGGCACGACCGCTCCCGCGGTGCGCGTCGGCATGGTCACGTTCGACACCGCCGACGCGGCGGCGCTCGCGTCCTGGTGGGCGGCGCGCACCGGCGGGCGCGCCGAGCAGCACCCGGGCTTCGCGATGGTCCTGCCCGCCGCGCCGGGCGGCGTCACGCTGGGCTTCCAGGAGGTGCCGGACCCGACGCCGGGCAAGAACCGGGTGCACGTCGACCTCGCGGTCGAGGACGTGCCCTCCTGGGTCGAGGGCGCCCTGGCGGCGGGCGCCACACGCGTCGGGGAGCACACGCTCCCGGACGGCTTCCGGTGGACGGTCCTCGCGGACCCGGACGGCAACCAGTTCTGCGTCTCGCCCGCGCACGAGGGGTGAGGGCGCGCGGCCGGGCCCGACGCGCGGGCGACGGGCCCGGCACGTAGCGTGAGTCGCATGACCAGCGACTCGGAGCAGACCCCGGCGCAGGACACGCCGACGTCCGTCACGCCCGAGACGGGCACGATCAAGGACCCCGACGAGTGGGCGACGGGGGACGAGCCGGCCACCGGTGCGCAGCTCAGCTACCTGAGCACGCTGGCCCGGGAGTCGGAGCGTGAGGTGCCGGAGAACCTGACCAAGGCGGACGCGTCGAAGCTGATCGACGAGCTGCAGGGCAGCAGCCCGCGGGTCGCGCAGGAGCCGCCGGACTGACCCCGGTCAGCGCGCCGAGGTCGCGGTCGTGGCCGGCGCCGGAGCCGCTCTGCGGCGCCGGCGCGCGTGCACCGCCACCCCGGTCACGACCACCGCGACCGCGACGAGCACGGCGAGCCCCCAGGGCGATCCCGCCGCGAGGGCGAGCGCGCCCCAGACGGCGCTCATCCCGACGGTGCCCCACACGAGCGCCCAGGCGAGCGACCCGGGCAGCGACGCGACCGTGAACCGCAGGTACGGCATCCGCAGCAGCCCGGCCGCGGCGAACACGGCCGACTGGACGCCGACGGTCAGGTAGGCGAACGTCACCGCGACCGGACCCCACCGGTGCACCATCCGGAGACCCGTGCGCGCGAGCGGTGTCGTCGCGAACCGCGCGAGCCGGTCGACCGTCCGCTGCCACAGCGCAGGCCCGTGCCGCCGCTCGCCCTCGTACCGGGCACCGCGGGCGACGGCCCGCCCCGCCCAGTACGTGGCGTGGGACCGGGCGAGGACCACGACGAGGAGCACGACGAGCAGTGCCCCCAGGGGGAGGCCGTCGAGGCCGTAGGCACGCACGACCTCCGTCACGGCTCGATCCTACGGCGCGTGCGCAGCACCCCCGTCGGGACCTGCGTCCCTGGTGCACGCGTCGCCCCCGTGCCCGCCGGCCGGCTCCGCGTCGGCTTCGGCGCCCGGTTCAGCGTCCGGCCGACGCGGTCGCGGGCGGGCAGTCCTCGCCGGCCGTGGCCGGGACGAGGACGTCGTCGGACATGTCGGGGTGCGGGTCGTCCTCGGGACGGTGCCCGTGCACCAGCGGCCGCACGAGCGCGCCGACGGCGTACACGGCGATGGCCAGCACGACGATGGTGGCGCCCGGCGGCACGTCGTTCCACCACGTGAGCGTCAGGCCCACCACGCTCACGACCACGCCGAGGCCGCTGGCCAGCGCCATCGTGCGTCCGAAGGAACGGGCGTACAGCTGCGCGACCGCCACGGGCACGATCATCAGCGCGCTGACCAGCAGCAGCCCCACGACCCGCATGGCGATGGTGACGGTGAGCGCCGCCAGCGTGGCGACGGTCATCGACACCAGCCGCACGGGCAGGCCGCTGGCACGCGCGAACTCCTCGTCGTGGCTGACCGCGAACAGCACCCACCGCAGGCCCACGCCCACGGTGAGCACGAGCGCGGCGAGCGCGACGGTCCACCACAGGTCGGCGGTGCTCACGGTGGCGATCGAGCCGAACAGGTAGCTCATGAGGTTCGCGTTCGTGCCACCCGCGACCTTGATGAGCAGGACCCCGCCCGCGATGCCGCCGTAGAACATGATCGCGAGCGCGAGGTCGCCGCTGGTGCGCCCGCGCTCGCGCACGAGCTCGATGACGACCGAGCCGACCACCGCGGCGACGACCGCGCCGGGCACCGCGAACGCGTCGGCGGGGGAGGCCGCCGCCCACGAGCCGACGAGCCAGCCGACGGCCACACCGGTGAGCGCGACGTGGCCGATGCCGTCGCCCATGAGCGCGAGCCGGCGCTGCACGAGGAACGTGCCGACGACCGGCGCGGCCGCACCCACGAGCACGGCGGCGACGAGCGCCCGCTGCATCAGCGGGGAGGACAGGAGCTCGGCCAGCGAGTCCCACCACGTCACGAGGTCACCCCCAGGGTGAGGTCGGGGCCCTCGGACGGGGGCACGGGGTCGGCGTGCGGGTGCGTGTGGTCGTGCTCGACCGAGCCGTGCTCGCCGCGGGCCTGGGGCGGCGCGCCGTCGTGCACGACGCGTCCGTGCCGCAGCACCACCGCCCGGTCGATGAGCGGGGCGAACGGGCCGATCTCGTGCAGGATCACCAGCACCGTCGTGCCGGCGTCGCGCAGCTGCGCCACGGTCCGCACGAACGCCTCCTGCGTCGGTAGGTCGATGCCCGACGTCGGCTCGTCGAGCACGAGCAGGCGGGGGTCGCGCACGAGGGCGCGGGCGATGAGGACGCGCTGCTGCTGCCCGCCCGAGAGCTCCTGGACCCGCCGGTGCAGCAGGTGCCCGACGCCGAGCGTCTCGAGCGCCGCGCGAGCGCGAGCCCGCCGGTCGCGCGGCGGCAGGAGCCGCCGGCCGTGCAGCAGCCCCGAGCCGACCACCTCGAGGGCGGTGGCCGGGATGCCGCCGCCGGCGGCCATGCGCTGCGGCACGTACCCGACGCGGTCCCACGGCACCCGCGGCCCGAGCGGCGCACCGAGCAGGTGCACCGACCCCGACGCGACCGGCACGACGCCGAGCAGCGAGCGCACGAGCGTGGACTTGCCGGAGCCGTTGGCGCCGAGCAGCGCGAGCACCTGGCCAGCGGGGACGGCGAGGTCGACGCCGCGGACGATGGGCCGCCCGCCGAGCGTCACGTGGACGTCGCGCGCGTCGATCGCGGGGGCCGCCGGCGCGCCGGTGGTGCGGGACCCCGCGGCGGGAGCGGGGGACGACGAGGTCACGAGCACGACAATGCCACGCGCAGCGCGTCGAGGTTCTGCTCGGCGACCGTGAAGTAGTCCTCGTCCTCGTCCGCCAGGCCCTCGAGCGGGTCGAGCACGGCGGTCTCGATGCCGAGGTCGGTCGCGAGCGTCTCGGCCACCTTGGGGCTGACGAGCGTCTCGAAGAAGATCGTCGTCACGCCGTTGGTGCGCACCACGTCGCCGACCTCGCGCAGGCGGGCGGGCGACGGCTCGGCCTCGGGGTCGACGCCGGAGATCCCGACCTGCTCGAGCCCGTACCGCTCGGCCAGGTAGCCGAACGCCTCGTGCGACGTGACGATGACGTCGCGCTCGCACGCGGCGAGCCCGGTGGCGTACGCCTCGTCGAGGGCGGCGAAGCGCTCGTCGAGGGCCGCCGCGTTGGCCCGGTAGGTGTCGGCGCCGTCGGGGTCGACCTCGGCGAGCGCGTCCGCCACGGCGTCGGCGACCGCCGGCATGAGGGTGGGGTCGAGCCAGAAGTGCGGGTCGCCGCTGGAGTGCTGGTGGCCGTCCTCGCCGTGCTCCTCCTCCCCGTGCTCCTCCTCCGCGTGCTCGTCCTCGGCGTGCTCGTCGTCGCCGCTCGGGGCTCCCTCGGCGTGCGCACCGCCCTCACCGATCCCGGCCGCTGCGGTCGCGTCGACGACGTGCGCCGGCTGCGACTGGTCGACGGCCTCGTCCACGGCCGCCTGGAACCCGGACTGGTAGACGACGAGGTCGGCGGCGGACACCTCCGCGACCTGCGCGGGGGACAGCTCGAGGTCGTGCGGCTCCGCGCTCGGGGGTGTCATCGACGACACCTCGACGCGGTCCCCGCCGACCTGCTCGGCGACGAACTGCAGGGGGTAGAAGGAGGCGAGCACCTGGACGCCGTCCTCGCCGGCGGCGCCGTCCGTCCCGCCCGACGAGCACCCGGCCGCGAGCAGGACGGGGACGGCGAGCAGCGCGAGGGCGCGGGAGGACCTGGACATGAGACCGATTCTCAACTGCACCAGGCGTGGATGTCAAAGTCGCTGCGCCGTGGGGGTGCACGTCGCGGCTAGGCTGTCCCGGTTGTGCCCCGCGACACCCAGCCGCGGGCTTCCTCGACCCAGGAGAAACCAGTGGCCAGCACCGCCTCCCGCCTCGACGCCGTCGTCTCCCTCGCCAAGCGCCGGGGGTTCGTCTTCCCGAGCGGCGAGATCTACGGGGGCACCCGCTCCGCGTGGGACTACGGGCCGCTCGGCGTCGAGCTGAAGGAGAACATCAAGCGCCAGTGGTGGCGTGCGATGGTGACCAGCCGCGACGACATCGTCGGCCTGGACTCCTCCGTCATCCTCCCGCGGCAGGTCTGGGTGGCGTCGGGCCACGTCGGCGTGTTCACCGACCCGCTGACCGAGTGCCTGTCCTGCCACAAGCGCTTCCGCGAGGACCACCTCGTCGAGGACTTCGAGGCGAAGAAGGGCCGCGCGCCGGAGAACGGCCTGGCCGAGATCGCCTGCCCCAACTGCGGCACCCGCGGCGAGTGGACCGAGCCGCGCGACTTCAACATGATGCTGAAGACGTACCTCGGCCCCGTCGAGGACGAGTCCGGGCTGCACTACCTGCGTCCCGAGACCGCGCAGGGCATCTTCGTGAACTTCCAGAACGTGCTCACCGCCGCGCGCAAGAAGCCGCCGTTCGGCATCGGCCAGATCGGCAAGTCGTTCCGCAACGAGATCACGCCGGGCAACTTCATCTTCCGCACGCGCGAGTTCGAGCAGATGGAGATGGAGTTCTTCGTCGAGCCGGGCACCGACGAGCAGTGGCACCAGTACTGGATCGACACGCGCACCGACTGGTACGTCGACCTGGGCATCGACCGCGAGAACCTGCGCCACTACGAGCACCCGCAGGAGAAGCTGTCGCACTACTCGAAGCGGACCGTCGACATCGAGTACCGGTTCGGCTTCTCCGGCTCGGAGTGGGGCGAGCTCGAGGGCATCGCGAACCGCACCGACTTCGACCTGTCGACGCACGGCGAGCACTCCGGCAAGGACCTGTCCTACCGTGACCCGGCGACGAACGAGAAGTACGTGCCGTACGTCATCGAGCCGGCCGCCGGCCTGACGCGCTCGCTGATGGCGTTCCTCGTCGAGTCGTACACGGTGGACCAGGCGCCGAACACCAAGGGCGGCGTCGACGAGCGCGTCGTGCTCCGGCTCGACCCGCGCCTGGCGCCCGTCAAGGCCGCGGTGCTCCCGCTGTCGCGCAACGAGCAGTTCAGCCCCAAGGCGCGCGACCTCGCCGCCGAGCTGCGCCGGAACTGGAACGTCGACTTCGACGACGCCGGCGCCATCGGTCGCCGCTACCGCCGTCAGGACGAGATCGGCACGCCCTTCTGCATCACGGTCGACTTCGACACCCTCGACGACCAGGCCGTGACGATCCGCCACCGCGACGACATGACGCAGGAGCGCGTCGCGCTCGACCAGGTCACCGGCTACCTCGCGCAGCGGCTCGTCGGGGCCTGACGGCGTGCCGACGGGCGTCGCGTCCCGCCGCCACGACCTGCCGGTCGGGTTCGACCCGCAGGTCGTGGCGGCGGTCGACGCCCGTCTGCACGGCGTGGCGGCCGAGCACGGCGTGCACGTGCCGTGGGCGGTCGAGAGCGGCAGCCGGGCGTGGGGCTTCCCGTCGCCCGACAGCGACTACGACTGCCGCTTCTTCTTCGTCCGGCCCCTCGACGCGTACCTGGACCCGTGGCCCGCACGCGACGTCATCGAGACGCCTCTCGACGCCGTGCTGGACGTCAACGGCTGGGACCTGGTCAAGGCGGTGCGGCTGGCGGTCGCCGGCAACGCCACGGTCGGTGAGTGGCTGCGCTCGCCGCACGTGTACGCCGGCGACGTGCGGTTCCGGGACGAGCTGCTGGCGCTCGTCGACGACGTGACGGACCGGGACCGCGTGATGCGCCACTACCTGAGCGTCGGGACCGACCACTGGCAGCGCTCCGGCGCGGCGACGGGGACGCCCGTGCCCCTGAAGAAGGTGCTGTACGCCGTGCGTCCGGCGGCGGTGCTGCACTGGTTCGACGCGCACCCGGGCGCCACACCGCCCATGGAGCTGCCGCGCCTGCTCGCCGAGGCCCCGGTGCCGGCGCACGTGCAGGCCCACGTGGACGAGCTGGTCGCCGCGAAGTCCCGGACCCGCGAGCTCGGCACGGGCGTGGTCCCCGCGCGGCTGCGCGACTGGGTCGAGGAGCGGTTCCGCGCGGTCGACGTCACCGCCGCGACGACCCGCTCCGACGAGCGACGCCGCGCCCGGGCTGCCGACGGCTTCCGCGCGCTGCTGCGCCGCTGGGCGCCCTGACGCGCGGCGTGCCCGCGCCGGCGGGGGACAATGGAGGCGTGCAGACCACCACCGACACGCTGCCCGAGCGCGTGCGCCCCGCCGGCGCCGTGCTGCCGCCGCTGCGCATCGGCCCGATCACCGTCGACACGCCCGTCGTCCTCGCGCCCATGGCGGGGGTGACCAACGCGGCGTTCCGACGGCTGTGCCGCGAGTCCGGCGCGGGCCTGTACGTGGCGGAGATGACGACGAGCCGCGCCCTCGTGGAGCGCAGCCCGGAGTCGCTGCGGATCATCTCGTTCGAGCCGGACGAGGTGCCGCGGTCGGTCCAGGTCTACGGCGTCGACCCGGCGACCGTGGGAGCCGCGGTCCGGATGCTCGTCGAGGAGGACCGGGCCGACCACGTCGACCTGAACTTCGGGTGCCCCGTGCCCAAGGTGACCCGTCGCGGCGGGGGAGCGGTGCTGCCGTGGAAGCGGGACCTGTTCGCCTCGATCGTCCGCGCCGCCGTCGACGCCGCGCGTCCCGCCGGCGTGCCGGTCACCGTCAAGATGCGCAAGGGCATCGACGCGGACCACCTCACCTACGTCGAGGCGGGACTCACGGCCCAGGACGCGGGGGTGGCCGCGGTCGCGCTGCACGGGCGCACCGCCGCCGACTACTACTCGGGCACGGCCGACTGGGACGCGATCGCGACCCTCAAGGAGGCGGTCACCGACATCCCGGTGCTCGGCAACGGCGACATCTGGTCGGCCGAGGACGCGCTCGCGATGGTCGAGCACACCCGCTGTGACGGCGTCGTGGTCGGGCGCGGCTGCCAGGGGCGGCCGTGGCTGTTCGCGGACCTGGCGGCGGCGTTCGCGGGGTCGTCGGAGCGCGTCCGCCCGGGGCTCGGTGAGGTCGCGGCCGTGGTGCGCCGGCACGCCGAGCTCATGGTCGAGCACTTCGGCGACGAGTCGAAGGCGCTGCGCGAGATGCGCAAGCACATGGCCTGGTACTTCAAGGGCTACGTGGTCGGCGGGGAGCTGCGCGCGCAGCTCGGGCTGGTGTCGTCCCTCGCGGAGCTGGACGACCGGCTGGCGCGGCTCGACCACGACCAGCCGTACCCCGGGGCGCCCGCCGAGGGGCAGCGCGGCCGCGCGGGCTCGCCGAAGCGGCCGATCCTGCCGTACGGGTGGCTGGACTCCCGTGAGCTGTCGGACGACTTCCGCCGCGAGCTGCACGAGGCCGAGCTGTCCGTCTCGGGCGGCTGACGCCGCGTCGCGCCGACCGCTACCGGGCCATGACGACGACCCGGTCGGCGAGCGCGCGCACCGTGGACGGCGACGCGTAGGGAGCGGCGAGGCCGGGACCGGCGACGGCGACGCCGCCGGTCGCCGACGCGACGGCCAGGGCACGGGGCACGGGCTCGCCCGCGAGCGTGGCCCACAGGAGGCCGGCGGTGAACGCGTCGCCGGCGCCCTCGGCCTGGAGGACCTCGTGCACGGGGGCGGGGCCGACCTCGTACCAGTGCTCGCCGAGGTCGTCCGCCGCGAGCGCGAGGGCGCCGGCGGCGCCGCGCGTGCAGACGGCCACACGGGCACCCTCCGCGATGCGGGCGCGCAGGTAAGCCGCAGGGTCGTCGAGGCGCACCGCGCTGGCCACGACGACGTCCGCGGCGGCGGTGAACGCGCGCGCGTACTCGCCCACGCCGTCGTCGTCGTGCACGTCGCACCACACCGGCACCCCCGCGGCGCGCGCCGCGGCGAGTACCCGACGGCTGTGCTCGGCCAGGTCCACGACCGCGGCGTCCGCTCCCGCGAGCAGGTCGGCGAGCGGGCGGGCCGTCGGCGGCTCGACCGCGTCGGGCAGGGTCAGGTACACCGACAGTCGGGCGCCGTCGTCCGCGACGAGGTTCACGTGCCGCTCGCTCGACCGCCCTGCGGCCGGGAGCGCGACGACCTCGAGGCCCGGGCGCTCCAGCGCGCCGCGGATGTGGGAGGCGGCCTCGTCCTCGCCGAGGACGGTGCGCAGCACGACGTCGATCCCCAGCGCCCTGAGCGTGACGGCCTTGCCGGCGGACGTCCCCCCGATCCCGTCGGACCAGCCGTCGGCCAGCACGGTGTGCGGACGCGGCTCGGGCAGGGCGCCGACCCGGACCGTCAGGTTCCAGGCGACGGGTCCGGAGACGAGCACGCGCGGCGGGACGGAGGGCACGCTGCGAGCGTACGTCGCGCACGTCACACCCCGCACCGGTCGGCGAGCAGGACGGGTCGAGTGCCGACAGACTCCCCGCATGCGAACTGTGGGTGTCGAGGAGGAGTACCTGCTGGTCGGGCCCGACGGCGCACCCGTGGGTGCGGCGGCGGCGGCCGTGCGCGCCTACGAGCTGCGTGTGGGCCCGGCGGACCCCGAGCCGGAGCCGGGCGGCGGCCTCGAGACCGAGCTGAAGGAGCAGCAGCTCGAGACGGGGACCCACCCGTGCGAGGACCTGGGCGCCCTGACGGACGAGGTGCGGGCCGGACGCGCGCGGGCGCGGGGCGCGGCCGAGGCGGTCGGTGTGCGGCTCGCGGCGCTGGCGACGTCCCCGGACGCCGGCGGCGGCACGCTGTCGCACTCCGCTCGGTACCACCGGATGGCGCAGGAGTACGCGCTGACGGCCCGCGAGCAGCTCACGAGCGGGTGCCACGTGCACGTCTCCGTCGCGGACGACGAGGAGGGCGTGGCGGTCCTGGACCGGATCGGGCCGTGGCTGCCCGTGCTGCTCGGGCTGAGCGCCAACTCCCCGTACTGGC